>CAZLEK010000036.1:0-22633 GCA_964558525.1 uncultured Candidatus Brevefilum sp. | reverse complement strand
AGGAAGGTCTAAATATTATTTACATAGAGAAATTTGCATTAAAAGCTGGCGTTTTATCGCCGACGAGGACGTCGGCGAGAGCGGAAAGTTGGGATGCGATACCATTGATCACCCTTCGGATAAAAAAGAATTTCAATCATAACTTTACGTAGGGATCTTGCGATTGCCCTGGGCTTTGGATGATGATTTGATCTTTTCACTTCCCATCGATATGATAAAGTATCAACTACGAAAAAGGAGAGCGTATGAACACGACATTATTGGTTATCCTGGGGGTTTTTGCCGGACTCAGCTTATTGATCTGGTTGGGCACAAAGATCCTGCCCAAACCTTTTGTTCCCTACACGGGAGAAAGCGCAGAGATTGAAGAAACCATGCCGATCCCAAAGGATCTGCCTGAACCGGTTGACCGGTTTTATCGAAAGATCTACGGTGAGCAGATCCCGGTGTTTGACTCCTTCATCCTGACCGGTCGGGGCAGGCTCCGATTCAAGGGAGTCACCCTGCCGACGCGGTTAAGATTTATTCATCAAGCAGGCCAGGGTTACCGGCATTATATTGAGACAACCTTTTGGGGGTTCCCCATCATGCAGGTCAATGAAACTTTTTTGAACTGGCACAGCCGGCTGGCGCTGCCTTTTGGCGTGGTTGAGGATGAGCCGCAGGTGGATGAAGCCGCCAACCTGGGTTTATGGAGTGAGACCATGATGTTCCCGGGAGTCTATCTCAGCACAACTGGTGTGCGTTGGGAGGCAATCGATGGTGAAACAGCCCATTTGATTGTGCCCTTTAAGGATAAGGAAGATGTTTTCACTGTTTTCTTTAATGCTGAAACTGGATTGATTGACAAAATGGAAGCCCTTCGTTGGAGGAACGCCGGGGATGCCCAAAAGACACGCTGGCAGGCTCAGGCAAAGGAATGGGGACAGGTCCTGGGTTGGCAGATGCCAACGCTTTTCGCAGCGCAGTGGATGGATGAGGGGTCGCCCTGGCTGATCGCCCGTATCGAAGATGTGTCCTGGAATGTGGATGTGTCGGAGTCGATTCAGTCTGACGGCCCCAAGTAGTCAAGAAAAAAAAGTGCCTCCCAAGATCAATAAGCATGGTTGTTTGTGGGATCATTTTCTAGCAATTTGAAATCGAAATGATCGTCGTGTATCAACATATCAACCCATGAAAAACCCTCTCCATTACCAAGGGAGAGGGTCGCTTGAGGATTCCTTGTTCTTATTTGCTTTGAAACCCAAGTCGAATCTTACAAGGCGGTCTCAGGATCATTTTGCGGTTGAAGTTGGTCTTCCCCCTCCGGTGGTATGATCTCATCCTCGTCGATTTCTTTCCCTAAGTCCCGGATATCCCGTACAAAGAAGGCTGCCAATCCGGCGATAATATTCAGGCTCCCACCGATGATGAACCACAGCTGGTTGCTTGTGGCGTCGGCCACAGGGCCTGCGATCGCCAGGCCCAGAGGGCTGGCAAAGGCCGCTCCTGCATTAAGGAACGAGAAGACACGTCCCTGAATTTCAGGCTCGACTTTGGCCTGCATCACGGCGAACAGGGGGCCGTTGACCATAGGGTTCAAAAAACCAAACAGCGCCATACCTGCCAACCCCAACAGGTAACCATTTGGTGGCGCCAGGCCAACCATCAAGACGGCCCCACCCGCAATGGTCAATGCTCCTAAAGATGTGAGAATCCGGTTCTTGAATCCCCCCCAGGCGCTGAGGATCAACCCGCCCAGGATGGTCCCAATTCCAAATGCCGAGTTGATGAAGCCTAATTCATACGCGCCTTTGCCAAAGTGCTCGGTGACCACCAGCGGCAGGAGAGAAAAGGCCGGGTTGATCAAGAAGTTGATCAACATCGCCAGCAGGATCACGGCCATTAGTGCCGGCCAACCGGTGACATATCGCCAGCCCTCTGCCAGGTCCTGGAAGACAGAGGTTTTCGCCAGTTTGTCCGGCATCGCCTTGGTCCCGTTGCGAATGGGTTGGGGGATGGTGAAGAAAAATAAGGGGATCACAGCTAGAAACGCGGTGGAGACGTCAATAAACATTACCCCCTGCATGGGCAGGGCAGCAATCAAAAAGGCGCCCAGGGCCGGACCGAGAATGTTCATGATGCCTTGCAGCGTTTGGTTTGCGCCGGCCACACGGGAGAGGTGCCGCTTTGGAACCATCAGCGTGGTTGAGGCGGTCATGGCTGCCCATTGGAACTGGCCGCAGGCAGACCGGATAAACATGGTCAGCATGATATGCCAGATTTGGGCATTTTCAAGCACGAACATCAAAGCCACAAACAGGGTGAACAGGGCTGTGATGCTGTCAAACAACACCAAAACCAGCTTGCGGTTCCAGCGGTCCACCAGGGTTCCGGCAAAGGGTCCAATGACCACGGAGGGCAGTACCTGCATTAAGGTTCCCAGGGTCAAAATGGTGGCTGAGCCAGTCTGTTCGGTCAGATACCAAACGAAAGCAAACCCGACCAGATGGCTGCCCAGCATCGAAAAGGATTGGCCGAACCAGATCGTGAAAAAGCGAAATTGCCAATTTTGATGATCTATTTGTTTTGATTCTGCAGACATATAATTTTATGGTCCTCAGTTTGGGTTTTACGTTGGTAAAATCTTATCAGATTATATTGGGTAGCGCGGTTATTCATTTCCTCACCAGGTCTTTCCTTAACCTTCCTGAACGGCTCTGGCGACAGAATCAATCGAATCCTCCAAAGGTTGTTTTTGAGTTTCGATCTCCCGGGTGGCAGGCAGCGCCAGGCCCACCAATCCACAGGCCATCATCGCCAGACCAGCCATCAAGAACCAGCTCTGGATCCCGAACCAATCGGAGGCGGGACCGGCAGCCAGCAGGCCAATCGGTGCGCCCAGGAGCGAGGTGGTGTTCATGAGGGCGAACACCCGGCCCTGCATTTCGGGTTGTACGGCCGCTTGAACGGTGGCATGTAAGGGTCCGTTGATCAAAGGCATCATTAAAGCCATCAGGGCAAACAGACCGACCGCCAGCAAGAAACTTCCCGGTGAGACAAAGGCGATGGCGGTGACTGCGCCGCCTGAAATCACCAGTCCCATGAAAGTGGTTAGAATTCGCTGCGAAAACCCGCCCCATACACTCAAGATCAAACCCCCGATCACCACCCCGATCCCCGTGGTTGAATTGAGTGTTGCCAGTTGGATCTCATTGCCGCCGAAATGTCGGGTGACCAGAAGCGGCAGCAGCGACATGGCTGGAGAAAGCATCAAATTGACGATCAGGGCCATCAGCAGCACCAAGCCCAGGCCCGGCCAGGTCACAACATAGTCAAAACCTGCTCGAATGTCCGCCATGAAGGTCGAACCTTGTTTGCTGCTGCCGGTTGGCTTTTTCGCTGGTTCTGGTATGGGAATGAAGACCAAAGGTACAACTGCGATCAGCATGGTAAGCACGTCAAGGAAGAAGATGTTGGCCACTGTCATCAGGCTCATTAACAATGCGCCTAGTGGTGGGCCAAAGATCCCAATCACGCCGCCTAAGGTTTGGTTTGCGCCAGCCACCCGAGAGAGATGCTGCTTCGGCACCATCAGGCTGGTTGAAGCTGCCATGGCCGGCTGCTGAAAGCTGCTGGCAGCTGAACCCAAGAAGATGATCAGGTAAATATGCCATAGCTGAATTAATCCGGCCCCAAACAGGAACATGCCGGCCAGCCGGCCCAGGCCGATAAACAGGTCGGAGAAAAGCATAATGGATTTTCGGTTGTTTCGATCCACCCATGCGCCTGCGAAGGGCGAGAGAAACACACCTGGCAAGACGGAAAATAAGGAAGCAATTGCCAGGGTTGTCGCTGATCCGGTTTTTTCTGTCAGGTACCACACAATGGCAAAATTAACCACATTGCTTCCCAGCATGGATATTGCCTGGCCAGTCCAGATGGTAAAAAAACGTATCTTCCAGTGAGGGTAGGGGGTGGCCGTTGTGTTTCGGCGATCCATTATTAATCTCCCTATCGGTTTCGAGCTGATTAAGGTCAGACCAAATCAGAAGTGATCTCAGGGACCTGTGAGATAGAAACACTTGCGCCCGGATACCTTCAGGCGCAAGTGGATTGGCTTTGATTGCAGCTTCAGGCAGGTTTACTCGAGAAACACTTCGATGTGTTCCCCGTCTTCTTCGTCGAAGATGTCCACAATCTGGCCTACTTCTCCTGAATTCAGCCAGGCATTTAAGTCTTCCAATTCCAGGCCTTCGATCTCGGGAGCAAATCGAGCGCCCATGCGCATGCCTGAGTTGATCAAAGAGACGGGCAGGCGGACGTTGACCCGGGCTTTGCCGGTATCCGTATCGGTGATCAATACTCGCAAATACCGCGGCTTTTTGCCGGTTGAGGCGCCGGGTGCATTCGGGGCCGAGGGTGAAGAAGGTTCGCTGAGGTCATCCAGCGCTTCAATCAACCGGGCGCCTTCTGCAGCGGAGATCTTCCCCTCCTGGATCATCATTAAAATTCGCATTCTTTCTTCGGTTGAGGCCATGGCTAGTCACCTTTCTTTGATTCAACTTCGAGACCCTGCAGCAGCTGCTGCGCTTGAAGGGGTGAGATCTTTCCCTGTTCGAGATCGTCCAGGATCCGGCGTCGATCTTCCGGGGAGAGGGTTGGTTCTTCCTCTTTGCCAGGTTCAAAACCCAGCGCTCTGATGACATCATACAGCCGATTGCGGAGAGTGGGGTAGGAGAGGTTGAGCTCTTCTTCCATCCGGTTGAAGCGCCCTTCGCAGCGCACAAAGGTCAAAATAAAATTGATTTGCTCATCTGTCAGATCAGCAAATGGGCCGGAATGCGGTTGAAAATGTCCCTCAACGGCCGAATCGCAGCGCGGGCAAAAAAACCGCGTCACCAGAATATCGGATCTACAAATTGGGCATTTTTCTGGCAGTTTTTGCATCTACGCCTCCTTGTTCCATTTCGCAGGCTTGTCAAGCGCTGGTTTTATGATATACTGATTGAGATTGAAGCGGAAATACATAAATTTGAAATTTCCGCATAAAAATCTTATAAATATTTATCACAACTTTATGTTTGTTTTGATATATTGTAGCATAAAGTTTAATTTTGTCAATAGCGATATTGACATTATTTATATTATCAACAATTTTATTGATGAATATTAACTGGTTTTTGATAAATCCCAATAAGTTAGTCTAAAAAGTTAATATTTTTACTGGCAAAATTCGAGGTCTGTTTCAATAAAACTGAACACGCTCTTGGCGTGTTTCTGATTCCTTGGCAGAGCAATCGCAATGTAAGAGGTTTTGAAAAAAATGGCTCCCCGCACCGTCCTCGTTGCGGGGAAATGGTTAAAGAAGGCGTAAATGATCATTCAATAGAGAAATTTTTCAATTAAAATAGCGTTTTTTCGCCGACGGGGACGTCGGCGAGAGCGGTAAGTTGGGAGGAGATACCATCGATCACCCTTCGTATAAAAATAATTTCAATGATAACTTTTCTTGGTGATCTGGCGATTGCCCTAGATTCCTTGGACGGGTTAACTAAAATCTGATATTGCTGTGATAAAATTTTTTTTGTGTTACTAAATGGATCAATTATTAATAAAGGAGCAAATCATAATGGCAAAAACGGTACAAACAACAGGCAGCTGGAAGGGTGGTATGCGCGTCGAGGCGCAAGCCCGCGATCATGAAGTGGTCATTGATCAGCCGCAGGCTGGCGGCGGGAATGATGCTGGCCCCAATCCCATGGAATACTTCTTGGTTGCCCTGGTTGGTTGTCTGGGAACGATTGCTGCAATCATCGCAAACCAGGAAAGGATCAAACTGGATGGCTTTGATGTCAGCGTTGAAGGTGATTATGACCCCGCGTATTTGCTTGGCAAAACTGAGGAAGGTCGCGCAGGCTTTACGGAGATCCGGGTGAGCGTAAATATTGATGCAGATATGTCTGATGAAGAGAAGCAGGCCTTTTTCGAGCGGATTGATGCTCGCTGCCCAATCTCTGATAACATGATCAACAACACGAAAATCGTTTTTAACGTCGCCTAACTCTAAAAATTAGCCCTGGTCTTTCAGGCCGCTTGCGAGCGGCCTGAAGTCCTTAAAGCGTTGATCTTGGCGGCGGTGCCGCTTCTGGTAACTTGGTATAATGTGTAAAACCAGATTTATCAGGAGTCAATATGCCCCCAAAAATCGTCGAATGCATCCCAAATTTTTCCGAAGCGCGCCGCCGCAGCGTGATTGATGAGATTCTCGGCGAGATCGAATCTGTGGATGGGATCCGTGTTCTGGATCAACACTCCGACATTGACCATAACCGGACGGTGGTGACCTTTGTGGGCCCACCAGAGCCGGTTGAGGAAGCAGCTTATCAGGCCATCGCCAAGGCCGCCCAGTTAATTGACCTGGATAGCCACCAAGGTGAACACCCCCGCATTGGCGCGACGGATGTGGTTCCCTTTGTACCGATTTCAGGCGTCACGATGGTGGAGTGTGTGGAAATGGCGCGCCGGCTTGGGAAACGTGTGGGCGAAAGGCTGAAAATCCCGGTCTATCTCTATGAAGAAGCCGCCGCTCGCCCAGAGCGAACCAATTTGGAAGACATCCGTCGGGGGCAGTATGAGGGACTCAAAGAAGAAATTGGCGAGAATCCCGCTCGTGAACCGGATTTTGGGCCGGCGCGGTTGACGGGTGCAGGGGCAACGGTGATCGGAGCGCGCCAACCACTGATTGCTTTCAATGTTTATCTGACAACGGATGATGTTGCGATCGCCAATAAAATTGCCAGGGCGGTTCGCCATTCTTCAGGCGGATTGCGTTTTGTAAAATCGATGGGGGTCCTGGTGGATGGGCGGGCCCAGGTTTCAATGAACCTGACCAACTTCCGGCGTACGCCCATGGCGCGGGTGGTGGAGTTGATCCGTCGCGAGGCCAGCCGGTACGGCGTCTTGGTGCATCACTCTGAGCTGGTTGGTCTGGTGCCTAACCAGGCGGTGGTGGATGCTGCCGTCTGGTACATGCAGATGGATCAGTTTGAAGAGGAACAAATCCTTGAAACCCGCTTATTTGACTCCACCTTATCCCCAGGATTGGAAGGACAGCCGGAAACATCAGTCTCTTTCCTGGAGGAATTGGCCTCTGGTGAACCGACACCAGGTGGGGGCAGCGCATCGGCCTACAGCGCTGCACTGGCAGCCTCGCTGGTGGCGATGGTTGGCCGGGTGACGGTGGGTAAAAAGAAATATGCCGATGTCGAAGGGGATATGTGGCCGCTGATTGAAGAAGCCTCTGAGCTGCAATCTTTGATGAAACAGGCTGTCGCAAAGGACGCGGAAGCTTTTGAGGCCTATATGAAAGCCCGGCGGCTGCCAAGGGATACTGCACAGCAAAAAGAAGATCGGATCCAGGCGATCCAGGCGGCGTCAATCAATGCTGCGGAAATCCCGCTGCATGTCGCCCGATCTGCAGTCCAGATTCTTCGGCTGGCGGTCAGGGCTGCGGAAATGGGCAATGTTAATGCAATTTCAGACGCGGGCACAGCCGCTGCCCTGGCGCAGGCTGCCCTCAAAGGGGCCGGGCTGAACGTTCGGATCAACCTGTTAGGACTTGAAAAAGAGTCAGACCCTGCCAGAATGCTCAATGAGCTGCGGGGTTTGGAAAAGCAAGCCGACAAGCTGGAAATCACTTTGCGCCAGACACTGGAGGAGCGGGGGGGGTTGAACCTCAACTGAGTGATGAAAAAAGACGATTGGCTTGAGTTCATCCTGTTTCTGGCGTTAAGCCTCGCGCTGGTTGGATGTAGGGGTGTTTCCCCCGCGCCAGAAGCCACTGCGCGGGTTTCGGTCACGGCCGCTGAAGGACCTTCAATCGAAAAAACAGCATCCCCCACGCAGACGCCAACGCCCACCAGGGAGCCATCCCCCACACCGGCAATGGTTGAAATCGAGCTTCCGATCTATCAGCAACTAGATTGCGGAGATGTGTTTTGCCAGGCGCTCTGGACGGGCGAGCTGATCCGCCCGATATCAGGCGAGTACCAAGATCAGATTGACCTGACCTATCCCTATGCCAGCACAAAGGGCGGCGCCCTGGACGTGCATCACGGGGTAGAGTTTCCAAACGCCTTTGGGACCCCAGTTCGGGCGGTCGCAGATGGAGAGGTCGTCTTCGCAGGGGTGGACGACCTGACTCTACTAGGGCCTTATACTGGTTTTTATGGCAGGGTGGTCATCCTGCACCACTCTGAAGATTTCGATGGCAGAGACCTGTTCAGTCTGTATGCCCACCTGTCCGAGTTAGGTGTTGAACAAGGGGAGTTTTTGACGGCAGGGCAGGTTTTGGGGAAAGTGGGCGCCAGCGGTGCAGCAGACGGATCTCACTTACATTTTGAGCTCCGGATAGATGAAAATGATTACACCAAAACCGTAAACCCCCTTCTCTGGTTTGCCCCGACCCTAAACCAGGCTGGCGCTCGCTCTGCCGCGCTCGCGGGTCAAATCCTGGATGCCAATGGGCAGCCCTTACCCGGGTTCGAATTTGTGCTTGAGCAGCAAGGGGCAGAGGAACATGAACCTCAAAGCTTTTATCCGGTGACATACGTTTCCTATGGTGTGAATGCCCATCCAGATCTGCAGGAAAACTTTGTCCTTCCTGACATCCCTGCGGGAGATTACCGCCTGGCCTTCATCGCCGGGCGGTTCTACGAGTTCACATTTACCTTGGCTCCGGGCTCGCTGGGGTTTATCCAGGTCCAATTGGATTAATGGCGTATGATTAGGTGATATTCGGAAATGCTACCCAAGGAGCAATGGTAATATGTCAATCAAAGCAGACCGCTGGATCCGGCAGATGGCGCTGGAACACAAGATGATTGAACCCTTCGAAGAAGGGCAGGTGCGCAGGGGTGTGATCTCCTTTGGCACTTCCTCTTATGGTTATGATATCCGGGTGGCAGACGAATATAAGATCTTTACCAATGTTTATTCGGCTGTGGTGGACCCAAAACATTTTGATCCCAAATCCATGGTGGATTACAAGGGAGACGTGTGCATCATCCCCCCCAACTCTTTTGCCTTAGCGCGCACGGTGGAATACTTTCGGATCCCACGAAAGGTCCTGACCATCTGTGTGGGAAAGAGCACTTACGCCCGCTGCGGGATTATTGTCAACGTGACCCCCTTTGAGCCGGAATGGGAGGGCTATGTCACCTTGGAGATCTCCAACACCACCCCGCTGCCGGCGAAGATTTATTCTTTTGAAGGCATCGCCCAGGTTCTGTTTTTTGAATCAGACGAGACTTGTGAAGTTTCCTATGCAGATAAAAAGGGCAAATACCAGCACCAAAAATCCATTGAACTACCAAGGCTGTAGAAGTCAGGCCCGATGAAATCGATTGTGGTTGCTTCAGAAAACCCGGTTAAAATTGACGCGGTCAAACGGGGGTTCAACCGTATGTTTTCGGGTCAAACTTTCCAGCTCCAGACCGTCAGGGTGGACTCAGGCGTTTCAGATCAGCCTATGAGTGATTTGGCTTCGCGCCAGGGCGCGCTCACAAGGGCTCAAAATGCCCGGCATACGCTTCCCGACAGAGATTTTTGGGTCGGCGTCGAGGGCGGTTGTGAAACCCTGGATGATGACCTGGTTGCCTTCGCCTGGATTGTGATCCTTTCGGTAGAAGGCAAGGGGTGCGCCAGAACAGCCCAATTTCGTCTTCCGAAAGCGGTGCAGCGGTTGGTAGAGACGGGCTTGGAATTGGGGGATGCGGATGACCGTGTCTTCGGGAGGACGAATTCCAAGCAAAAATCCGGCGCGGTCGGCCTGCTTACCTCGGATGTGATCACCCGTACCACGCTTTACGAACAGGCGGTAATTCTGGCGTTGATCCCTTTTAAAAACCCGGCCTTATATTCCGAATAAGTCTTGCTCTGCCAATCGCGGCTGGATTATGCCCTTCAAAGCATGGTACAGGCTGGGGGTGGGCTTGGCCGCCGACATCCTCGTCAGCGGAGTTGGTAAATAAATGATCACTGCAACCTCATGGTTGCGGAACTGCACTGCTGAGACACAGGAAGCGTTCTTTCATTCCTCCAGGTCGTAGGGCATGATCTGCGGGACCCCATTCAATTGGACGATCACATCGATCAGCTCATAGGTCTCTACCCCCTGTTTTGAGAGCTCGACCTTGAGGATGGCCGAATAATTGGGTGGGAAGAGGAAATTATCAAACACGAAATTTCCCATACTGTAAGCGATCAACCCTTCTTTATAGGTATCAATGCGCTGCAGTACGTGGGGGTGATGGCCGATGACGAGGGATGCCCCACTGTCGATCGCCAGTTTGGCGGTGGCCTGTTGATCTTCAGAAACGCGCTGGACAATTTCATAGCCGTTATGCACGAGAACGACCACCACATCCGCAATCTGTCTGGCGGCGACCACGCCCTGGCGGATCTTTTCGGGGTGCGCCCAGGCAATTCCGGGTTTGTCAGGCCCTGCTTCCCAGGCAAGGTAATCATAATCGGTGGGGGGGATATCTGCAAAAGCCAGAAAGGCGATCCGCAGGCCGTTGACCTTCAAGATCACCGGGCTGTAAGCTTGAGAAGCTTCCATGCCCGCCCCAACAGACGCGATTTGATGATCAGCTAAAATGCTCAAAGTGTCCGCGAGGGCCAGCGGTCCGAAATCCAGGGCATGGTTGTTGGCCAGGCTGACCACATCAAACCCAGCATATACGAGAGATCCCCCAGCGGCTGGCGGCGCCCTGAAGACATAAGTTTTAATTTCGGGCATTCCTCGCTCTGAGATGGGGCACTCAAGGTTGCCGACGGTGATGTCCGCTGAGGAGAGGGTGGGGGCTGTGTCCACAAAGGGAGCTTGCGGGCCATCGTTGAGAATCAGGTCACCAATGGTCCGCCCCAGCATGATGTCACCGACTGCCATCAGCGTCACCTGCCCGGTTTCAATGGTTTCGGCTGAAGCAGTCGCGGTTTCAGCAGACTGATCCCCGCCTGGTTCAGCGCTGCCTGGTGCGTTGCTTCCGGAGGTTTCTTCAATGGAAGTCGGCCAGGGAGTGGGGCTTGAAGTCGGTGTATTGACCTGGGTGAGGGTCGGGGAGGGCAAGACGGGGTCGACTGCCCTGATGGTGGCCGCGGTTGTGGGCTGGCAGGCGTTTAAGAGCAGCGCCAGCAGCAAAACAGCGAAGCCAATCAGAAAACGACAAGGATTGTCAAACAGCGTTCTCAATGGATCGCTGCGGAGCTTACCAAAAAAGCGCGCCATCAGGAGGGTTAGCCGATTGCGCTTGCGCTCTGGCGAGCATGTCTTGTTGTCATTTATTTGCACGCCGCAGCAGCAGAATGACCATTCCGAGAATGAACCCACCAAAGATGATCAGCAAGGCATCCTGGCGTTCATTTCGATCTTCTAAAAACACGAAAGCTTCTGTTTCACCAAGCTTCGTAATCGGCTCTTCAATTGGTTCCGGCCCGGTTTTTTTCTTCTTGGTGATCTTTTGGCTTGATGGCTCGCTGCCGAGGGTGAGATGGGGCATCAATGCGGCTAATTTTTTCTCGCTGATGCCGGGTACTTTGACGAGATCATGGATGGCCTGGAAGGGACGGTTCTCAATGATCCGTTTTGCCAGATTTTCTCCGATCCCATTAACGGTTGTCAATGCATCCATCGACGCCTGGTTGATCTCCACCGGTGGTTGCCTGTCTGTCATCTCATGCTCCTCATCCACTTCTGTTAGCGTCACACTCAAAGGGTGATGCCAACGCTTGTTATCTAAACGCTTAAATAGTATAACTGGATTGGGTTTTATTTTCAATTTACTATAAACCAGCAAAAAAAATTTGCTGGCGGTTTGAGCAATTTTTTTCACAATCCCGGTCATAAGCGCCCTTGCGATCATGAGTAATCTGACACACAAACCAGTCACAGCCCTACCATTTTGGAAAGAAAAATCACTTAATGCAATGACCCGTGAGGAATGGGAATCTTTGTGTGACGGCTGTGGAAAATGCTGCCTGCATAAGATTGACGACATCCAATCGGGCCAGGTCCTGTATACACGGGTGGCCTGCCAGTTCCTCGACCTTGAAACCTGCCGCTGCCGGTTTTACAGCCGCAGGTCCGAGCTTGTTTCAGATTGTGTGGACCTATCTCCAGAGATGGTCCGAACGCTCAACTGGCTGCCAAGATCCTGCGCCTACCGTCGGCTGTCTGAGGGCCGCGACCTGGCCTGGTGGCACCCCCTGGTTTCGGGCACAACCGAAACCGTAGAGATGGCGGGCGTTTCAGTGTCTGATTGGGCAGTTTCGGAACGGCACATTCATTTAGACGAACTTGAGCTTTATGTGATCGATTGCCCGGATGATGCTGTTTAAAATCTCCTAAGCTTGATGATGTCGATGGGGCAATCGCATACTCCCCAAGAAAAGTTATGATTAAAATTGTTTTACTCCGAAGGGTGAGCGATGGTATCTCTTCCCAACCTTCCGCTCTTGCCGACGTCTCCGTCGACGAAAAAACGCCATCCGTAAACACAAATTTCCCTATTGAGTAATTATTTACGCCTTCCTTACGCATTTCCTCGCAACGTCCTCGCTGCAGGGAGCTAATTTTTATCAATACCTCAAACTTTGCGATTCCCCTGATGATGTCGGTGGGTGGATATTAATTTTTTGGGGATTAAGGTATACTTACTTTATCCATAGAAGGACTCGCGACTCGATTGGGAAAAGGATCTGAGCATGTCTGGATCATCCAATGAAGATGCCATTAAAGATGAATTATTAATCGCCGTGGTTCAGGGGCAGGATGCGGAAATTGCGATTGATACGCTGCTGGAAGAGAACTTTGGAGTCACACGCCTGCCTAGTGTTGGCGGCTTTCTTGGCCGCCGCAGCGCCACGCTGATGATTGGGGTTCAGGCCGATAAAGCCGAGGACGCAATTGAGATACTGAACAATACCTGCCGCAAGCGGGTGGCCTTTATTGCTGTACCGATGGAAAATTCACCGCTGCCCATGCCGGCCCCCACGCCTGTCACCGTGGGAGGCGCGAGTATTTTTTCCCTTGACGTTGAGCATTATGAGGAATTCTAGCCATGAAATTAATCATTGCGATCATAAAAGACGAAGATAATGATGCAGTGTCGCGCGCGTTGACCAAAGAAGAGTTCCGCGTGACATTAACAGCATCCACAGGCGGTTTTTTGCGCAGCGGGCGCAGTACCTTATTGATTGGGGTCGAGGATGATCAGGTGGAGTCAGCCCTGGAGATCATCCGGGAAAATTGCAAGAATCCCGAAAAATCTGGGGAAAAACGGGCGACGATCTTTGTGTTAAATGTGCTCAAATTTACCCAGCTTTAGTTGCGCCATTGAGGACCAGTCTGGATTGAACAATCTTGCTTGTCATAAATCCTTAAGTGTTGTATATTAGAATAGATTGTCATTCACGATAAGATAATTGGAAAAAGAAAAGGAGAATATCATGAATTTTGGTCTTGCATTTAGTTATGTTTTTAAAGAGAAGGATCAATGGTTCAAAAAGATCGCAATACCGGCTTTGTGCAGCCTGATCCCGATCATTGGGCCGTTTATCCTGATGGGATGGGGTTTGAAAGCGACCCAAAATGTCATTGAAGGCAATCAAGAATATGCCCTGCCAAAGCTTGAATTTGGCGCAGATTTAGGGCGGGGTTTCATGGCTTTTTTGATCTCGATCATCTACAGCCTGCCGGGCGCGTTGGTCTCCGGTGTTGCTGGGGCCTTATTTGGGATCGGCAGCGGCCTGGATGAGACTGTTATGACCATTC
Source organism: uncultured Candidatus Brevefilum sp. (assembly GCA_964558525.1). Taxonomy (GTDB): domain Bacteria; phylum Chloroflexota; class Anaerolineae; order Anaerolineales; family Anaerolineaceae; genus Brevifilum. Next base: position 8,817 of record CAZLEK010000036.1, on the reverse strand, counting down.
TCTTTATCCTCGGCGGCTGCTTTGGCTTGCTGGCTCTGCTGGTGGGTATTTTGGTTGCTTTCATGGGTTTGGCCGGCCTCGCCAACTACGTTGCCAAGGGGAAATTTGGCGCAGCCTTCGACTTCAAAACCATCTTCAGCATGTTGAAGAAATCTTTTGTTTCCTGGCTGCTGGTGGCGGTGGGCTACGTCTTGGCGATGGGAATTATCGCTCCCCTGGGGTCGATCGTCTGTGGGATCGGTGCATTGTTAACCAGCGCATACGGTACGGCGATCTTCTCGCACCTGCTTGGACAGGCCTATAACCAATCCGTAAAACCTGCCACTGGCGAGGTGGAAGCGCTGTAAGTTTTTCGTTTATCTCATCAATGAAGAGCCGCCCAATCGGGCGGCTTTTTTATTCGTGAAATTCCTGCACCTGGTAAACATGAACATCCAGAGGCTTTTTCCGCCACAGATCGCCTGGGGACCCCATCTTCATACAGAGTTGTGATAAGAATAGGGCCGGATCAGGGAGTTTCTCCCAAACCTGGGGCAAAAATGTGGCTTTGAGGAGGCCGTCCTGCAATACGACGCCATCAATCCCTGGGCGAATTTTTTCAAGCAAGTCCTGTGCGTCTTTATAGGCCAATGGGCTTCGGGGGGAGAGGACTGAAACCTCAATGGTGATTGTTGGAAGTTCCTCCGGCGTAACCCTCGGAAAACGCGGGTCTTGCAAGGCGGCTGCGACAGCGTGTTCCTGCACGTCAGCGGCTAATGGTTGGTATGGCTCTAAAGTCCCAATACAACCTCTCAGCCTCCCTTGGATCGTTAGGGTCACAAAAGAGGCGCCGTCCTCACGGAGGGAGGGCGGCAGCCTTTCCAGTTTGATTTCCGGCAGCGGCCGTCCGCGTACGGATCTCTCCAGGGCTTCCCGTGCGATTTTTAGGAGCATCTCCTGCTCAGCTTGATTCAGGTTTTTTTCCGTCATTCAGCCAGCTTTCTCCATCGACGGTTCAGGTATAAAAGGGGTTGCTGTTCGCCTGCTGGTATGTTTGCGTCCAGGACTTCCCCAAGGAAGACGGTGGTATCTCCAACATCGAAAGCGTTGACCACTTTACAGTCGAAATGGGCCATTGCGTTCTTGATCAACGGCGCACCGGTGACCATTGTGAAGGTTTCCACGCCCTCGAACCTTGGTCTATCGAGGTCTGTTTGGCCTGCAAAACGTTTGGCAAGCCCAACCTGGTGCGTTTCCAGAATGCTGACCCCAAAAACACCCCCTGTGGATACCAGGTGCTGGGTGCGGGTATGTTGCCGCAGCGCCACCAGTACAGTGGGGGGTGAGAGGGCAATGGAATTGAAGCTGTTGGCCGTCATGCCGTGGAAAAGGCCCTGATGAAAACTGGTGACAATGGCCACCCCGGTAATCCAGGCGCGCATGGCTGCTTTTAATTTCTCTGGTTCGATTGGTTGTCTCATAATTTATCTCTCATGTAATTTCTTTATACTTTCTGAAAGATGCTGCGTCAAGTTACAGCATAATACGGGGCAATCGGAAACTCACAAATTGATGATGTCATTGGTGTAATGAGTTTTCAAATAAAACCCATGTCAGTCCTGAAAACGCCCGATCTTGCTGGCATCCTCGTTGGCGAAAAAGCCTGGTTTAAAATTACCATGATCTTTTTTTGATATCCACTCTCCAAATATTTACTTATCAACTTTTCAACCCGCAACGGAGACCTTACGGAGGTCGGCTTTGATTGGTCCTACCTCTTCCTGGTTGAGGGGTTTTGCAGAGGGTAAACGCTTCGAGTGGCAGCAATCACCTCGCTTGTTAATGACCCCCTACCTCCGGGCAGTGATCAGGGGAGGGGCAGCCCATGATTGCAAATCAGACTTAACGATCCCCCTACGGCATAAAGCTTGCACACTGTCAAGAATTGGAGAATTAAGGTAAGATTTTAACCAATGGAGACACCATCATCTTCTGATTTTGATCGCCCAATGCCCGAAAACGAATCCGGAGGCGCGGCGCCTGCTGAAAAGCCCGAGGCGCGCACAATTAAAGACCCTCGGTTTAACTTCTGGCGTGGGTTATCGACTGCATTAGGCGCAGCTTTTATCGTTGCCACCCTGTTCACCTTGTGGACCCCAGGCAGCCTGGTTGAAAGTGGGTTGGACGCAAGGATGGCCCAGGTGATTGAAGCTGAAACTTTTAATGATCAGGCAGCCCCGCAATCAACTGGGGAAAGCCCATCAAACCGTATCGGGATTGTGGCGGGCCATTATGGTTCAGACTCGGGCGCCGTTTGTTCCGATGGGCTGACTGAAGTGGAAATGAATTTGGAGATTGCTACCCTGGTTCAGAAACAATTGTCCGATCAGGGTTACGAAGTTGATTTGCTGGAGGAATTTGACGACCGACTGATTGGTTATCAAGGCGCTGCCCTGGTTTCCATTCATCTCGACTCCTGTGAATATATTAACGATCAGGCGACAGGGTTTAAAGTTGCTGCCGCACTTTCTGAAGAAAATGTCGCTGCAGCTCAGCGCCTGACAGCCTGTCTTTCAGAGCGTTATGCAGAGATCACCGGCCTGCCCTACCATGCGGGTTCTGTGACCGATGATATGACCTTTTATCATGCCTTTGATGAAATTGACTCAAAGACCATCGCAGCCATCATCGAAGCGGGGTTCCTGAACATGGATTACCGGTTCATTACAGAAGAAACGGATCGGATTGCTGAAGGCATTGTGGCTGGTGTTTTGTGCTACATCAACAATGAGGGCATCCGTTCCACCCAAAGCCCATGAGAAACTTGGAAAATGAATCCCTTCTGATCACCCAAGCAAAAGCTGCCCTACGCCGGGGAGATCACACCCTGGCAAGGCGTTTGGCCCAACAGGTGTTGGCCCTAAATTCTGAGAACCTGGAAGCATGGCTGCTCTTAGGTGGGCTGGCCAAGCCCAAAGCAAGCCTGGATTATTTAGCCAGAGCGCTTGAGCTGGCCCCAGAGGATCCTCGTGTGCACAAGGCGGTTCAATGGGCCCAGAAGCGCATGGAGCAAGCGGAAAAAAATTTTCGCAAGGATCAAACCCAGAAGCTGCGCTCCCCCCAAAAGCAAGCGTTGGAGAAACCGTCTGAAATCCAACCGCCCCTGGTGGTTGAAACGCACCGTCCGGTATGGGTTTGGACTTTTGTGGCTTTATTGGTGATCTCAGTCTTGTTTTTTTCGCTGGATCTGATCCCGCCCAATCTGGTGGGCGCGATCGAAAAAGCGGGGCCGATCAACCAGACCGATATCCCCAAGCCCAGTTTGACAGCCACCCACACGTTAACCCCAACCCCTACGCCGACTCCCACGCTGACCCAAACCCCAACGCTGACCTCCACGCCTACCGCGACCTTGACCCAAACCCCCACCCGCACGCCAACCAGCCGGCCCACAGCCACTGCTGCGCCAACGCAAGTGCCAAGCGGAGAGCTCACGGGTCGGTGGATTGATATTGACCTTTCCGAGCAGCGCCTGCGCGCTTACCAGGATGATGAGCTGGTTAGATCATTTGTTGTGTCCACCGGAACATCGACAACACCCACCCCGGTCGGAAGATTTGCGGTGTGGATCAAGCTGCGCTATGACGATATGTCAGGACCCGGATACTACCTGCCCAATGTCCCGTATACGATGTATTTTTACAAAGATTACGGCATTCACGGAACTTACTGGCATGATAATTTTGGCACCCCAATGAGCCACGGCTGTGTCAATATGGTCACCGAAGAAGCGGGTTGGCTGTTCGACTGGTCCTATGTTGGCATCCCAGTTGTGGTTCATGAGTGATGATTGATTTATGGCAGATCTGCAGTCAAAACTGACTCGACGTGAATTCTTAAATTTCAGCGCACTGAGTTTACTTGGGCTGGCCCTGCCTGGACGCCTAAGGACTCCCTTTAGCCGCCCGTGGGAACCAACAGCCAAAGGGGCATTATTAGGTCGGGTAATCCAGCCGGATTATCCCCTGCATGAAGCCCCAGATGGAGAATCGCCAGTCATTCACACTTTGGATAAAGACACCCTGTGGCCGATTACAGGTGTGAGGGTGGGAGAAGATCAGGAGTCACTCAATCGCATTTGGTATCAACTGGACTGCAGGGGATATGCTCATTCCCGGCGGATCCAGCCAGTGAAGAGACGTTTCAATGACGCCGAAACAACAATCCCCGAAGACGGCTGCCTGGGAGAGATCACCGTACCCTACGTTGATGCTTACAACAGGTTGGAGGCAAACCGGTCCATTGTGTATCGGTTTTATTATGCGACCACATTTTGGATCTTAAAGCGCCTCGTTGATGAGGAAGATACGGTCTGGTATCAGCTTCTAGATGATCGCTATTACCGGGTATTTTATGTCCCGGCGTATTATGTGCGGCTGGTGCCTGATTCTGAACTGACCCCCATTTCACCAGATGTCCCACCTGAGGATAAACACCTCCTGGTTGATCTTGCCTCACAAACAGTGACAGCTTATGAAGCCGACCGCGTGGTATTCATGTCCAGGATTTCCAGCGGTGTGCGCCTGAAGGAAGGTGGGTTTGCTACACCGAAGGGGCATTATCGCACCACACGCAAACGTCCCTGCCGGCATATGGCTAATCCAGCCAACGCCTACGGTTCAGGCTTTGACCTGCCAGGCGTTCCCTGGGTGAGCTATTTTACTTCCGATGGCGTGGCCTTTCACGGCGCATACTGGCATAACGATTTTGGCGTGCCGCACAGCCATGGCTGCATCAACATGACGCCCCAGGCAGCGAAATGGATCTATCGCTGGACGACGCCTACCGTCCCGCCCGAATATTATTATTATGCTGAAAAAAATGGCACTCGGGTGATCGTTCAGTAACGTTCTTAAGCGGATAAAGATTAACCAAAATCTAATACCCCAGGGCTATAATCCGGTTCATAAAATTGTGTTGATGATTTCTGGAGGACATTTTGCCCCAAAAAGCGATCTTTGAAGGCCTGGTATACGATGAATCTGGCAACCCTGTCAGCACGGGCTGGGTTGGCAGTGAGCCATGTTATATTGTGGATGATCACGGTTTTAAACGTCACATACCGGCTGAGGAAGTAGACCGCCAGGTTTGGAAGGTGATGCAGGAACAAATTGAGGGTAATGAGGACCAGCTCTCAGAACAGGCTGCGGAAATGTTGGGCCAGGATGATATTTTTACCATGGCTGCCATTCAGAACCAGTTGAAAAATTTAGATGCCCATTATGAACAACTGGCGGAGGTTGGCATCCCTGAAGAATCTCGGCTGTACATGGGCATGATCGGCTTTCGGATCACCATTTCGGTCCATGGTGAGGTGTTAGGGATTAAGCAGCCGGGGATGATTGATGATCCTGAGGCGTGATGAACCAGATAAAATGCCAGAAATATTGTAAAATGAAGGCTAAGGAGAACTTGCGATGACCTCGGATTACATCATTCATGTTGACGAATCAGATTTTCAATACGAAGTATTGCAGTATTCCGCTCATGTACCCGTCCTGGTAGATTTCTGGGCGGAGTGGTGTGTGCCCTGCCGGGTTCTGGGCCCTAAACTGGAATCGCTTGCCAGGGAGGGCGAGGGCAGTTTTCGGCTGGCGAAGGTCAATGTGGATGAGAACACCCGGCTGGCAAAGCGGTTCAAAATCCGCAATATCCCTGCAGTCAAGGCTTTTGTTGACGGCAATGTGGTGGCTGAATTCTCGGGTGTGCTGAGCGATGAGGCCCTGCACACTTTCATCCGGCGGCTGGCCCCCGCCCCGGAAGACCTTGAATATGCCAAGGGGCAAAACCTGTTGATGCTTGAGGATTACGCTGAAGCAGAAGATGCTTTTCGGGAGTTCCTCTCCATGCGTCCCAATCACCCCGGGGCGCTATTGGGTTTGGTGCGCGCTTTGCTATTCCAGGGTAAGGGGGAAGAAGCACAGGTCTTGCTGAGGCGTTTCCCTGCCAGTTCAGAGTATTCGACCGCCCAATTATTAAAACCGGTTGCCCAGGTCTTTGCAGATCTGGAGGACCAGGTTGTCCAAAGTGAGAACCCTCTAGAAGCTGCTTTTCGAAATGGGATCCGGTTGGCAAAGCGCGGCAACCTGCTGGCCGCCATGGATGGTTTCCTCGATATCCTGCGTAAGGATCGAAATTTCCGTCAGGGACAGGTCAAGGATGTTTTTGTGGGTTTGCTGGCTTTGATCGGCGATGAGCATCCAGAGGCCCGCCAGTATCGGCAGGATTTGTCGTCTGCATTATTTTAGATGTCAGGTATTAAGGATTAGTTTTTCGGATGATGTTGAGGGGTGAAAGGTGAGTGGGGAGTAATGAATGGGGAATAGTGAGTGGGGAATGGTGACTGGCGGCCCTATGCTGAGATATTCAAATCAATTTCAATAAATGTAGGTCAGGGTTGGTGCCGGGTCTGGCTAATTTTTTTGATACAAGAGATGCTTCTCATGCATGATCTTGTTTATAAAGAATTGCCAGGCACCTACCTGACATAACCAATATATTGAACCGTGCCGCAACGAGGACGTTGCTGCGATCATTTGTGGTTTGATCCCACCAAGGTACCCGCCAGCGTCAAGATTTTCTTTCGATCCCGCTGACGTTCTCTTCGGCGGCCACACCAATGAGGACTTTACGAAGATCACTATTGGACTGATTTATGACTTTTTTACACAGCTGTTTTCACTTTGAGAAAATCTTTTACCTTCCGGAGTGAGACCTTCATGTCGAAATTTTTTCATGCGTTCTTGGTAAATCTACCATTCTGATGTCCGCTGCAACGAGGCCGTTTTGGCGATCAAAACACCTGACAAAACCAATCAATCTCAATGGTGAAACAAACCATTCATGGATGATTTCGGCTAGTGGCAATCGAATGTCAGTGTATTTCTTTTTTTCCTAAAAAAATATGGTTTGGTTGGGTGCATAATTCTTGTCAGGTAGGCGCCTGAAAACATCTTATTGGCGCCAGCAGGCAGGAGGCAACCCGATTGGTTTTTATCCAACCGCCAGACCCGGCGCCAACCCTAACCTACATTTTTTTATTTGTGAAGGGTCCTACTGGAGGGAGGTCGGCACTGTTGAAAAGTATTCCTCCACCAACGGGAGCAGGTCTGCGTTGGTGTGGTCCTGCAGGATCCGCCAGAAATCCTCGCCGGTAGCGATCGCATAACGGTTCTCCGCAATGTAGGCTTGAATGAAGCTGAAGAAGGCTGCGTCCCCCACAAGGTCGCGCAAGTCCTGGATAAAATGCGCCCCGTTTAGGTATACGCTGTCACGGTAAGCGTCGTATCCCTGTTCGAGGTAAATCGTGTTGTCAACAAAACCTGTGGGTTGCTGCCCATCTACCCGGTTCTCCCACCACCAGGGTACGAGCTCAGGGTAATACTGTTCATAAAACAGCGCTTCAGAATAGGTTGCCAGGGACTCGTCCAGCCAGGGTTCCAGGGCCTGGTCATTGCCCACCAGGCTGAAGAACCACTGGTGTGAGATCTCATGCGGGGTGATGATGGTCAGGTTGGTTTCTGGGGTGCTGTTGTAGAACATATAAAAGCCGCGGCTGAGAAGGATCAACCCGTCAAATTCCATCCCATGCAGGAAATCCGCTTCCACTACACTGATCAGCTCCCTGTCCAGGTCGCCATACAGCTCGCTGTACAGTTTTACGGCATCCACAGCAATATCCGCGGCCGCTTCCCCGGCGCTGGCTTCGGTGGGGAAGGCGTAGGAAAGGATCTTGATCCCGTTAACCTCCCGTTCCGTGAGGGTGAATATATCACTGATCGAGAGGGTAAAGGTGCGTCCCAGTAACAGCTCATAATGAATGCCGTCCTCATCTTCCCTTGCAATTGAAGGGGCTGCGATCTTCATGTTTTCTCGACGATCCGAGAATTGAAGTGAGACGTCGAAATCAGCCGCCTCAAAGGCCAGATGTTCACCGACGATCTGGCTGTTCACCAGGGAAATTTCATTATAAAGCCATGTGCCGTCTGGATTGATCGGTGGAATAAAGGGGAACCAGTAAGCCAGGTTGAGCTGCCGCCCGGTCTGGCCAAAGGTTCCTTCACGGTTCGGCATATAGAGTTCAAAATTATGCCGGACCTCGATTTGTTCACCCGGGGAGAGCGGGATTTCGAGGGGGATGATCATGCGGTGGCTTTCCCAGCGGAAGTTGTCGATCGGCGTGCCGTCCCCCCAACGCATGGATTGAATGTAAATGGCATTTTGGAAAATGGTCGGGTAAATAATGAAGACCAGTTCTTCGATTGGCGCTTCGGTTTTATTGGTGTACACGGCCTGGCTGCTGGCAGAAATATAGCGGTTGTAATAATCAATGCTGGCGTCAATCGTATAGCGGGTTTGCTGCCCATTTAATGGTAAAGGTGTGGGTGTCGGCGTGGGGGTGGGCTCAGGTGTGGCTGTCGGTGTTGGGGTGAAGGCCTCTGTGGCGCTGGCCGTGGGCGCGGCGGAGGGCGCCGCGGCAGGGCTGCAGGCTGCCAGGGCGCCCAGTGAGATCAGGGCAAGGGTCAATAGATAGGTGAGTTTTGTATGCATGGCACTGTTTCGATTCTTTTCAATGAAGGGATTTTACCCGATAAATCGCCTAATGCGTTTGGAATGGATCATGTGTCAGGGCAATTGCAAGATCCCCACGTAAAGGTATGCTTGAAATTCTTTTAATCCGAAGGGTGAGCGAGGGTGTCTCATCCCAACTTTCCGCTCTTGCTGACGTCCTCGTCGGCGAAAAAAGCCAGCTTTTAATCCAAATTTCTCCATTGAAAT
>CAZLEK010000035.1:0-23588 GCA_964558525.1 uncultured Candidatus Brevefilum sp. | reverse complement strand
CGCCGGGGCGTCTCTACGTAGTCAACCTTGGTTTGAAGAATCTCTCCCCTACTAATCAACTCAAATGGAGCACTTCAAGAGAAATGCTTTGAAGGATATTTAATAGAACCGATTTTCAACACCCTCTTGTCAAGATAATCGAAAAATACTGTCATCCTGATCATTTTCCGAACCTGGACAAGCCAGAACCAAAAAGGTAAAAGGATCGTTTTCGCTCGGTCCTGTCAGGAGGCTTCGCACTCAGGCCCTGCTCGGTTTCCTCCGAGGGTTCCGCTTCGCTTCAGGGTCATAAAGACCGAGCCAGAGCTGTCTTGTTTTTGGTTACTCAGGGTTTGCAATTGCCCTGGGCGAGTGTGCCGGGGTTGCAACTGATCCCCAGGAGTTTGCAGCCCAGACCAGCACCCAAGTGCTCAAACCCCAGCTTTGCTTTGCGAATATTCGCGATTGAGCGCTATCAGGCTGCTTTTTGGGTAGTATCGGGCGAACGGGGCAGGGCGATCGCAAAGTCTGAATAATCTTGGTTAGAGATTGTTAAAAAAGTGACCCAATACACCACCTCGAAGGGCATGCGAATCAATAAGCTTGTAGTACGAGTTTCACCCCGCCGAATTCCTTTAATCATTGTCCCAAAGGACCCGTTTTTGATGCGTGAAGTGCAAATGGCCCCCAAATTATGTCATCATTGACTAGACCAAGTAATCCTCCGGTGGTGATATTAATGGTGCACTCAAAACCGGACTGCACCCTAGGACTTTGCAATTGCCCTGGCGAACGGGGAGTGTCATCAACCAAGGCAGTGAAAATTGGTTATAATCATGGTGAGAGATGAGACCTGACCGATCAATTTTTCAATAAGGACCGGACAGAAACCCAAAATTCGGGTCCAGCTGCATGATTTTTCCCACCAAATAAAATCAGAGGAATCTTATCGGAATCATACATTTCGCTCCATTTTCTACTTGATTTAATGCCCCTTGTGCGCTATACTGGTTACACTAGTGGTTAAAAGTGGAGAATAGTGGGACTTAGTGGAGCGCCGGAGTTCACCGGCGCGCCATTGGTAATAGGAGCGATAGAACAGATGTTCCTGGGTCAGTACGAACATACCATCGATGAGAAAGGCCGCATTACTATTCCGGCGAAATTTCGTGAGGAATTGGGCAGTGCAGTCTACATTACGCAAGGCTTCGATGGCAATTTACAAGCCTTCCCTCCCGATCTGTTCCAAATCTTATCCAGCCAGGTGCGTTCGATCAGCTATCTCAATGCAGATAGCCGCAAGTTACGGCGGATCTTATTTTCCTACGCCGAGCAAGCCAAATTCGACAGCGCCGGCCGGATCCTGTTACCGGCTTTTCTGCGAGAGACTGCAAATCTCGCGGATACAGCCATTGTGGTGGGCAGCGGAGAGTATTTTGAACTCTGGGCGCCCGATAAGTGGAAAGCTCAACAAAACCTGCTGAACGATGTTGAGGCGAATGAAGAACGGTTCAGCCCCCTGGATTTAAAAACCCTACAATGAAAAACATAGATCATGGGGGGAACGCCCGCCTTGAGGATTCAGGCGACCGGCGATCCCACCAACCAGTTCTTTACCATGAAGTCCTGGAGATCCTATCGCCTGAAGCTGGCGGTATTTACCTGGACGGCACCCTGGGCGCAGGCGGCCATGCCCTGGGGATCCTGAAGGCCTCAACGCCGGATGGCCGCCTGCTGGGACTTGACGTAGACCCAGAAGCGTTGGCAATCGCAGAAGAGCGCCTGTCTGCTTTTGGAGATCGGGCGGTGATCAAGCAGGCATCGTATCGCCTGGCGCCGGAGATCCTGGAGGAACTTGGGTGGCCGCCGGTGAACGGCATCCTGCTGGACCTGGGCGTCTCATCCATGCAGATCGATCGACCTGAACGCGGTTTTTCGTTCATGTCCGAGGGTCCCCTCGACATGCGCTTCAACCCAAAAACAGGTCGCAGCGCTGCGGATCTCGTCAACACTCTTGGTGAAGCGCAGATTGCTGAGATCCTCTGGGCATTCGGCGAGGAGCGCTACGCCAGGCGCATCGCCCGAGCGATCATTAAAGCCAGGCCGATCCACACCACGCAAGCCCTGGTGCGGGTTGTAAAAGAAGCCGTTCCTGGTTACAGCGGGCCGATCCACCCGGCGACCCGCACCTTCCAGGCGCTGCGGATTGCAACCAATCAAGAACTGGAAACGGTTGCTGCGGCGCTGCCAAAATTGATGGGCAGCCTGGCGCCCGGTGGGAAGATCGCAGTGATTAGCTTTCACTCGCTGGAAGACCGGATTGTCAAACAGGTTTTCAGGCGTGAGAGCAAGGACTGTATCTGCCCACCAGAACAGCCCATCTGCACTTGTGAACATGTCGCTTCATTAAATATCATCACAAAGAAGCCGATTACGGCTTCAAAAGCTGAAATTCAGCAAAACCCGCGCTCAAGCAGCGCCAAGCTGAGGGCAGCTGAAAAAATAACCAAGGCATGATAATTGCAGGGTTAACCACATGAAAAAGCGCATTCTACAAGCCTATCGTCAAGCGCCATGGCGGGTCCAACTCCAGTGGATCGGTTTGTTCATGTTGGGACTCCTTTTAACTGCATCCATTGCTGGCGTTTACCTAAGCATCAGCGCCCAAGCCGCAGCCGCCGGGCGGCAAATCCAATTCCTGGAAGAGGATATGGATGAAATTAATAACGAAATCGCAGAATTAACAGCGGACCTGGCTTCGATCCGGTCAACGGAAAAAATGCAAAACCGGGCCAAGGAGCTTGGATTCTCGATGATGGATCCCGCCCAGGCAATTTACCTTGAGATCCCCGGGTTCGACCCCACAGCAGATTTGGTGCTGGCCCCACCGCGGATCAGCCCGGTCAGCGAGAAACCCGTCCTGCGATCTTCGTATCAATCCTCCCTTTGGGATTGGCTTGTGGGCCAATTCTGGCAAGTTTCAACAGACACCAGCGGGGCAGAAATGGAAGGAACGCCATGAAACCCGCCTTCTACGCCCGTTACAATATTGTGGCCCTTGTTTGCCTGGCCCTCGGTTTGGGCATCATGGTCCAGCTGGTTCGAATCAATTACACGCCCTTTGCCAGGGATCTGATCGAAAAATCAGCAGAGTACCAGGGAATAAAGAAAACTGTCTATCCACCACGTGGGACGATTTACGATCGCTCCGGCTATGTTCTGGCCACCAACCAGATCGGATACGAGCTCGGGATTGACCTGAAACTGGTTTCAGACCCTGAATCAATTGCCTTTGCCGCCGCCAGCCTGGTAGAAGACCTGGCGTATGGCGAGATTCTCGAGATCGCCAGCACCGAAAAACAAGAACCGGAAAACCGCTATTTTGTCCTCTCCAGTTATGTGAGCAAAGAGAAGATCAAAGAGCTCGAACAGCTTGAGGAAACCTATGCCCTCCGGCGCCAGGACTCCAGATCGACAAAACCTAACCTGAACGGGTTGATCTGGACGCCGATGCAGCAGCGCACCTACCCGGAAGGCGCCCTGGCTGCCAATGTGCTTGGATTCTACAACTACTTTTCAAGAGAAACCGCACAAGGCGTTTACGGCGTTGAGGAAGCGTATAACCAGCTTCTGACTGGCAAACCGGAGAATGTATATTTGCCCAACGACCCCAACCTTGTCGAAGCTTTGCCAGACATTAACCCGGGCGCCAGCCTGGTGCTGACGATTGATCGGGATATTCAAAAAATGCTCGAGGATACGCTTCGGGAGGCCATCGAATGGTCCGGGGCTGAAGGCGGAACAATCATCGTCTCTGACCCGGAGACAGGCGAAATCTTGGGGATGGCCAGTGCGCCATTCTTTGACCCTAATAAGTACTGGGAATATGAAGAAACGTTCCCAGGAATCACCCCTTATAACCGGGCGGTGGGAGCAGCCTACGAACCTGGTTCTGTCTTCAAGGTGATCACCATGGCGGCCGCCCTGGACAGCGGGGTGGTTGAACCGACCACGACCTACATGGATGCGACCGGCGTTTATTGGGTGGAGGGCAGTTGGCCCATTTACAATTGGAACGGCGGCGCCTGGGGGGAGCAGACGATGACCGGCTGCATGGAGCATTCACTGAATGTATGCCTGGCTTATGTCGCCCTCGAACGACTTGAAGAGGATCTGTTCTACCATTATCTTCAATCTTTCGGTTTTGGACGCAGCACGGGCATTGACCTGGCCAGTGAAGCCAATTATCCCTTAAGGCTGCCTGATAATAATCAGTGGGTCAGCCTTGATCTGGCAACCAACTCCTTCGGCCAGGGTATTGCGGTCACTCCCATTCAGATGGTGGCTGCCATCTCCGCGATTGCCAACGATGGACGGATGATGACCCCCCATGTCGTCCGCAGTGTGGTGGATCGCGGCCAGCAGTATAATGTCACACCCCAGCTGATCAATGCCCCGATCTCAGCTGAAGCTGCCCGAGATGTCACTCAAATGCTCCAGGTCGCCCTAGAAGAAGAAGCTTCCAACGCCATGGTTGCGGGTTACAGCCTCGCCGGGAAGACCGGCACAGGCGAGATCCCAACCGAGTTTGGTTACACCAGCGAATTGACCAATACGTCCTTTGTGGGCTGGGGGCCTACCGAGGATCCGAAATTTGTGGTGTATGTGTGGCTCGAAAAGCCAACGATATCAAAGTGGGGCTCAGATGTGGCTGCCCCGGTATTTGGCGATGTGGTTGAACAACTGGTGGTATTAATGCGAATCCCACCGGATCACGTTCGTTTAAGCATGCTAAAGGAGTAAGAAACAACGGTGCTTTCACTGCAAACCATCTTTTCAGCCCTGACAGATCAGCGAATCCCGCCGCTGGATGTGCGCATCAGCGGAGCGGTGATCGATTCACGTCAGGCCAAGGAAGGCAGCCTGTTCATCGCACTGCCCGGAGAACGGGTGGATGGCCATGATTACGTGCAGGCTGCCTTCGAAAATGGCGCCACCCTGGCCCTGGTTGACCAGACAATGCCCCCTTCTTTGGATGTGATTGACCTCCGCGATGAAGCATTTGTAATGCCCAAACAACCCATCACCACCCCTGTGTGTCTGCGGGTGAAAAACACCCTGACGGCTTTGCAAGAAATTGCCAGCCATTGGCGTGATCAGCATGAACTCAAGGTGGTGGGGATCACCGGCAGCGTCGGTAAAACCTCCACCAAGGAATTAACCGCTGCGCTGCTTTCGCAAAAATTTTCTGTATTAAAAAATCCTGGCAACCGAAATAATGAGATCGGCCTGCCGCTGAGCTTGTTAGCGCTTGAACCCCAGCATAATCTGGCGGTCCTTGAGATGGGTTTTTACGTACCCGGTGAGATCCGGCGGCTGTGTGAAATCGCCCAACCGCAAATTGGCGTGATTTCCAATATCGGCACAGTACACGCAGAACGCGCGGGGTCACAGGAGACGATCGCCAGGGGCAAGGCAGAGCTGGTCGAATCCCTGCCCGCAGGACCAGATGGGGTGGCCATCCTCAACATGGACGACCCATGGGTACGATGGATGGCCAACCGAACGGCTGCTGCGATATTTTCCTACGGGATCGTCGAAGGCGCAGACCTGACTGCCAGCGACATCCAGCCGCTGGGCTTGGAAGGGATCACTTGCACATTGACCTATCAGGGAAAAGCTCATCCAGTTCGTTCACCTTTGATGGGTGAATTCTCAGCATATACGATCCTCCGGGCCGCAGCCACAGCCCTGGTTTTGGGCTTGAGCTGGGAACAAATCATTGACTCCCTGTCTGTCAGCCGGGTGGACATCCGGATGCGCTCCTTATCCCTGGCCACGGGCGTCACCCTGCTGGATGACACCTACAACGCTTCACCTGAGTCAACGGTCGCGGCGCTCAAGCTGCTCCAGGGTTTGCAGGGCAGGCGGGTGGCGATCCTTGGAGACATGCTCGAATTAGGGCAGTACGAAGCAGAGGGGCATCAATCCGTAGGCGCTTTTGCCGCAAAGGCGGCAGATGAGTTAATCTTGGTCGGCGAGCGATCAAGAACCACTGCCCAGGCCGCCCTGGAAAATGGCTTTCCTGAAGAAAGGCTTCATTGGCATCCAGATTCGGAACAAGCGGCAGAAGCAGCAGCCGACACGATCCGAAGAGGAGATGTCGTTCTGATCAAAGGCTCTAACAGCATGCGCATGGATAAGATCATTAAGCGATTGGAGAAAACCAAATGATGGAAAACACATCCGTCGCGATTGCCATCAGCGGCTTGAGCTTCATGATGACCATCATTTGGGGCGACCCCTTGATTCGCCTGCTTAAAGCCTGGCGGATCGGTAAAATCGTGCGAGAAGACGGTCCTGACCAACACACTGTCAAAACGGGCACACCCACCATGGGTGGATTTATGATCCTGATCCCGGTTACGCTGCTGACGATCCTCTTCAACGCCGTATCAATTTTTGGCTTCAACCTTTTGGGGCGATCGGTGCTGCTCCCCCTTGTGACGATGTGGGCTTACGCTATTCTGGGCATGATTGATGACTGGGAAGGCATCCGGGGACCCCGTCGCGGACTGGGGATGCGCGCCCGGACAAAATTTGCGATCCAGGTGATCTTTGCGATCGCCATCGCGTTTGCCCTGCGAGATATTTTGAAGGTGCCCCAGTTGATCTGGTTCACTTCAGAAGAAGTGATCAACCTCGGGCCGGTTTACATCCCCATCGCGGTGTTCATCATTGTGGGCATGTCCAACGCGGTCAATTTCACGGACGGCCTGGACGGCCTGGCCGGCTTGATTGCCGCGACCGCCTTTGCAGCCTTTGGTTTCGTCGCTGTGATCCAGGGGCAGCATTTCCTGGCCCGGTTTTGCTTTTCGCTGGTGGGCGCGTTATTCGGCTTCCTCTGGTTTAATGTGCATCCCGCCAGTCTCTTCATGGGCGATACAGGTTCGCTCAGCTTGGGCGCGACCCTGGCTGTGGTGGCCCTTATGACCGGACAGTGGCTGATTATCCCCTTGATTGCGGTGATCCCGGTCAGCGAGGCTTTGAGCGTTGTGATCCAAATCATTTATTATCGAGCGACCGATGGAAAACGCTTTTTCAAAATGGCTCCGCTGCACCATCATTTTGAATTAACGGGTTGGAGTGAAACCCAGGTCGTTCAACGCTTTTGGCTGGTCAGCCTGGTTTTCACGATGTTAGGCATTGCATTGGTTCTGGTGGAGTGATTGATGACAGATTGGAAAGATAAGCAAGTGGTGATGGTCGGCGCAGCCCGTCAGGGCGTGGCGCTCTCGCGCTACCTGGCGGAGCACGGCGCAGCAGTCATCCTCAATGACCGCCGGCCAGAAGAAGCCTTAACAGCCGCGCGGAAAGAACTTACCGACCTTGAAATCACCTGGGTGACTGGCGACCACCCCTTTGAAATCCTGGAAGACGCAGATCTGGTTTGCATCTCAGGCGGCGTCCCATTGGATCTGCCGCTTGTCGAGGAAGCCATCCGGCGGAATATCCCGCTTTCAAACGATTCCCAGATCTTCCTGGATGCGGCGCCCTGCCCCGTGATTGGCATCACCGGATCCTCCGGCAAGACCACAACCACCGCCCTGGTTGGGGAGATCGCCCGGCAGCATTATGCCCTCAGAAAACCTGAGAACAGGGTCTGGGTCGGCGGAAATATCGGCGATCCTTTGGTCCAATATCTGGATGAGATGAGAGCTGAAGATCTGGCAGTCATGGAACTTTCCAGCTTCCAACTCGAGATCATGACCGCCTCCCCCCAGATTGCAGCGATCTTGAACCTGACCCCCAACCACCTGGACCGTCATAAAACAATGTCGGCTTATATTTCAGCCAAATCCCACATCCTGACCTACCAATCGCCAGACAACATCGCAGTAATGAACCGCGATGACCCCAATGTCCGGGAGTTGTTTGCTGAAGTCACCGGACGGCGGATCACCTTTGGACTGAATCCACCCTTTAATCAGCAGGATGCCACCTATCTCAAGCGCGGCAAGCTTTACTTGCAAGCCAGCGGTCAGGTGGCCCGCATTATGAAGGCCGATCTGATCCCTTTACGGGGGACCCACAATCTTTATAACGTACTGGCTGCCATTGCCATCTCGGCTGCAGCAAGTTTTTCGCTTCAGGCGATCTATGATGGGATCGTCAATTTCAAAGGTGTTCCCCACAGGCTAGAGTTCGTCCGAAATTGGCGCGGCGCAGACTGGTATAACGATTCAATCGCCACCGCGCCTGAACGCGCCGTGGCTGCTTTGCTGTCATTCGACCAGCCAATTGTCTTGCTGGCCGGCGGGCGGGACAAAGACCTGCCCTGGCAGAAGTTTGCCAAGACAGTGCGTGAGAAAGTCGATCACCTGATCCTGTTTGGTGAAGCAGCCGACCTGATCGAATCTGCGGTTGGTAAAACAGCTCCAGGCGAACGCCCGTTTAGTATTGATCGATGCGCCGGCCTCAAAGATGCGGTTGAAAAAGCAGCGCAACAGGTTGAACCCGGGGATGTTGTGCTCCTGTCTCCCGGCGGCACAAGTTTTGATGAATTTATAGATTTTGAAGAACGCGGAAAGCAGTTTAAAAAATGGGTGAAGGAACTTTCGTAACCAGACAAAAAACCAACCCCGGCAAGCCTCAGACCCTGCGGCTTCCTTTTGACGTCCCCCTGCTGTTGGTGGTGGTGATCCTGTTGGTGTTCGGCCTCCTGATGGTCTATTCGGCCAGTTGGGATTTTTCGATATACATGGGTGAAGGCCCCACCTATCTTTTCAGCCGCCAGCTGTTATGGGTCTTCCTCGGCCTGGCTGCCGCGGTCATCGCCAGTTTTATCAACTACCACCTGTATCAAAAGATCTTGATCCCGATGTGGTTCGGCACCCTGCTGCTGCTTTTGGCGGTATTGATCGTCAATGAAGGCCGGGGTGCTGAAGCCACACGCATGCTTTTGGGCGGATCCATCCAACCCTCAGAGCTTGCCAAAGCCGTCATTATCATCTATTTATCTTTCTGGCTCCACCGCCGGCTGGATTCGATCAATGATCTCCAGATTGCGCTGGTCCCATTGGTGATCATTCTCGGTGTGACCTTTGCCCTGATCATGCTGCAGCCGGACCTGAGCGCCGGGTTGACCGTCTTGCTCTTGGGCGTGATCCTGTTCTTCCTGGCCGGCGGGGATTGGAAGATCATCCTGCTGGTCGTGGTTGCGGCAATCCTCATCGGCCTGCCGTTGATGTACTTATATCCCACCGGTCGGGCGCGATTAAACGCGTATACCACCAGCCTTAACAACCCGCTCGAATCCAGTTATCACATCCAGCGCAGCCTGGAAGCGATCGTCAAAGGCGGCTGGTTTGGCGTTGGGATCGGTCAGGCGGACACAAAATTCACTGGATTGCCCCTGGCGCCAACTGACAGCATCTACGCCGTCATTGTTGAGGAAACCGGCATCCTGGGCGGCGTCTTTGTGGTCGTTTTGTATATCCTCTTGATATGGCGCGGCCTGGTCATCTCCAAGAACGCACCAGACCAGCTGGGTTCACTGCTGGGCTTTGGGTTAACCGCCTGGATCGCCATCGAGGGCTTGATGAACATGGCCGTTATTGTTGGGCTGATGCCCTTCACAGGCAATGCCCTGCCTTTCATCAGCGCCGGCGGGTCCAGCATGCTGGTCACCCTGACGGCCATCGGTATGATTATGAATATTTCGAGATTATCCATCCGGCAGAAGTCATCGGAAAGGAGTCCGCACAGTGCGGTTGTTGATTTGCGCAGGCGGGACGGGCGGGGGCGTGTACCCCGCCGTGACCGTTCTTGACACCCTTCAGCTCGATCATGAGCAAATCCTATGGGTTGGCAGCCGCGGCGGTATGGAGGAAGCTTTGGTAACCAGGCGTGAGATACCTTACACATCCATCCCGGCTGCTGGCCTGCATGGGGTGGGATGGCGCAAGCTCCCAGGGAATCTATGGAAGCTATTCAAAGGTTTTCTGGCTTCGCTGCGCATTCTTCGGGAATTTAACCCCGATGTGCTCTTTTTTACAGGAGGCTATGTCGCATTTCCACTTGCGGTGGCCGCGCTGCCCAGGCAATCGCTCCTTTATGTACCTGATATTGAGCCCGGTCTGGCCCTCAAAGCCCTGGCGCGTTTTGCGGATCGGATCGCGCTGACCACAGAGACCTCCCAAGGTTATTTCCCAAATAGAAACAAGCTCACAGTGACCGGATATCCGGTCCGTCCGGGACTTAAAACCTGGACCCGGGAAGAAGCACTGGATTATTTTGGTTTCAGCCCTGACCTGCCCACCCTGGCAGTTGCCGGCGGGAGCAAAGGCGCGCGATCAATCAACATGGCATTATTGAAGATTTTGCCCAAACTGCTGGATGAAATGCAGGTGGTGCACCTCACAGGTCATCTCGATTGGGAAGGGGTAGAAGCCGAGGCAAAAATGCTCTCACCTGAGAGGGCTCAGCGGTACCAGGCATTTCCCTATCTCCATGAGATCGGCGCCGTCTTCGCAGCGGCTGACCTGATCGTCTCCAGGGCGGGGGCGTCCACCATGGGTGAATACCCGCTGTTTGGCCTGCCAGCGATCCTGGTGCCCTACCCATATGCCTGGCGCTACCAAAAGGTCAACGCCAGCTACCTGGCAGACCGCGGCGCCGCTGTGATCTTACAGGATGAAAACCTGCCTGGAGCGCTTTACGACCAGATCCATGGGCTGATCTCCAACCCGATAAAATTAGCACAGATGAGCCGATCGATGGCTTCCCTGGCGACTCCTGATGCAGCGGAAAAAATCGCCCGGCTGATTTATGAGATGGCCGGAGAGCCAGAGGAAGGGACGCCGGTATGATCAGCCTTTCTGTCCTCTTCTGGATGTACGTCATATTGTTTGCAATCATCGGCGGGATGCGCGGCTGGGCAAAGGAAATCCTGGTCGCTTCTGGCGCGATTGTGGCCCTGTTCCTGATCACGATCATGGAAACCTTTATCCCCTTTATCCGGGACTCGCTTACCCCGCAAAACGCCTTTTGGGTGCGGATCGCCGTCCTGGCCGTGATGACATTCTTCGGCTACCAGGGGCCCAACCTGCCGCGCATGATCGAAAGCGGAAAATTTGTCCGGGACCGGTTTGAGGACGTGCTGCTGGGTATCTTTCTGGGCGGCCTCAATGGCTACCTGATCTTTGGATCCGCCTGGTATTACCTGATGGAAGCCGGCTATCCTTTTGATTGGATCCAGGCCCCAGACCAGATCACCCAGGCTGGCAGGAATGTGGAGGCCCTGATCGAAATTCTCCCCCCCCAGTGGCTGACCGCCCCAGCGGTCTACATTGCGGTTGCGATTGCTTTTGTCTTTATCCTGGTGGTGTTCATCTGATGAAACACGTTCACTTGATTGGCATTGGCGGTACCGGACTTTCTGCGATCGCTCGCGTCCTCCTCGAAAGGGGCTACGCGGTCAGCGGTTCGGATCGAGAGGCCTCTCCCCTGTTCAAAGCGATCACCGCTGCAGGAGCACGGACCTTCCTGGGCCACGCGGCCGAACAAATTGCTGGCGCGGATCTGGTCATCCGTTCCTCAGCCATCTCAGAGGATAACCCAGAGATCATCGCCGCCCGGCAGCAGGGCATTCCGGTGCTAAAGAGGGCAGATTTTCTTGCCGAGCTAACCGCCGACAAAGACACTCTGGCCGTGGCCGGCAGCCATGGGAAAACCACCACCACAGCCATGCTGATCTGGACCCTGGATACTTTGGAAACCGACCCCAGCTTTATCGTTGGTGGAGTCGTGAACCAGCTTGGATGCAATGCCCAGGCTGGCGCCGGCCTCTATTTTGCCATAGAAGCTGATGAATATGATTCCATGTTCTTAGGACTGGCCCCAAAAATCGCAGTGATTACCAATATCGAACACGATCACCCCGATTGCTTTCCAACGGAAGCTGATTATCTCAACGCCTTCCGGCAGTTCTTATCAAGGGTACGTCCCAACGGGCTGGCCCTGGTTTGCTTTGAGGATCCCCAGGCGCGGCAGCTGGCGCAATCTATGAGTGACGCAGCATTCAGGGTCCTCTCTTATGGCATGACGCCGGAAGCGAATTATCGCGCTGAGGCGCTTCAGATTGTTGACGGTTTGCCGAAGTTTAATCTTGTCTTCCAGGGGCCCTCAGAGGAAACCCAATTCCTGGGACAGGTACATCTCAACCTCCCAGGGACGCATAATGTTCTTAACGCAGCCGCTGTTTTGGGCGTCATTCACCAATTAAATTTACCGATGCACAAAGCCATTAAAGCTGTGGAAAGCTTTACGGGAGCTGGCCGACGGTTTGAATGCCTGGGACAGGCTGACGGGATCACCCTGATTGACGATTACGGCCACCACCCCACTGAAATTAAGGCCACCCTCGAAGCTGCGCGCGCCCGTTATGCCAACCAGCGTCTGTGGGCCGTCTGGCAGCCGCACACTTACTCGCGGACCCGCACCCTGGAAAATGATTTTATCAGGGCGCTCAATCTTGCAGACCGTGTGGCCGTATTAAAAATTTACGCGGCCAGGGAAGCCGATCAGGGGTATTCCGCCAGACAAATTGTCCAATCCCTGCCAGCAGACAAAGCGGTCTATTTGGAAGATTTCCCAAGCGCCAAGGCCTACCTGATGGAGCACCTAGAACCTGGCGATATCGTGATTGTCTTTTCTGCAGGCGACGCCACGGAAATCAGCCGGGACGTTTATGAGCAATTGAAGCAGCGCCATCCGGAACAAAAGGAGGACCCGCATCATGCCTGAAATCCCGATGCAGGAACTCCGCCAGCGATTCGGCCCCAGGCTGCAGGAAAACGTCAGCATGGCTGATTACACCACCGCCCGCGTGGGCGGCCCGGCCCCTGGACTGCTCTCAATTCAAACCCTTGATGAATTGACCGAAGCTGCACAGGCCCTGTGGGAGATGTCGGTGCCTTTTATGATCCTGGGCAGCGGCGCAAATATTTTGGTGAGCGACGAGGGGTTGGACCGGATCGTGCTGCACAATCGGGCACATAACCTGAAAATCGACACCAAATCTGAAAATCCCTCCATTTATGCAGAGTCCGGCGCGAATCTGGGTACGATCGCCCGACAGTCAGCGCTGCGCGGCCTGAGCGGGATGGAATGGGCTGCCCCGGTTCCCGGAACAGTGGGCGGCGCGGTTTACGGCAATGCCGGGGCGCACGGCAGCGACATGGCAGAAAGTTTGAAGATGGCAAAAATCTTGCACAAAACGAAAGGTAGGCAGGATTGGCCGGTTGAAAAATTGGATTACCGCTATCGCAGCAGCATCCTTAAACGAGAACAGCTGCCGGTTGTGGTCCTTTCCGCAAGGTTCAAGGCTGTTAGAACCAGCCGGGAGGAAGCCTGGGAGAAGATCAAGACATTCCAGGCCCATCGGAAATCCACCCAGCCGCCTGGCGCCTCCATGGGGTCCATGTTCAAAAACCCCCCGGGTGATTATGCCGGGCGACTGATTGAGGCAGCGGGACTCAAAGGCCGCCGCATTGGGCGTGCAATGATCAGCCCCATTCATGCCAACTTTATTATCAACCTGGACGGGGCAACGGCCAGAGATATCTGGCAATTGATGAACATGGCCCAGGAAAGCATTCAAGAAAAATTCGGGATCAAGCTTGAACCCGAGATCGAATTGATAGGTGAATTTAAATAGATGAGCGACAGATTGAAATTAGGCGTTTTATACGGTGGACGCTCTGGCGAGCATGAAGTCTCGCTGATGTCGGCGCGCTCCGTTCTTTCGGTGATCAACCGAGAAAAATATGATGTGATTGAGATTGGCATCTCCAGACAGGGAGCATGGCTGGTAGGTGAGGACCTCTGGACCAAACTTCAACATGAACGCCTGGAAGGCCTTTCACCCGCTTTCCTGCCCCCCACTCCCACAGATCCTGGGATCTTCATCATGAAAGATGGGCAGATGGAAAGGTATGCCGATCTGGACGTTGTTTTCCCCGTGATGCACGGCACCTACAGTGAAGACGGGACCCTTCAAGGCTTATTAGAGCTGGCCGACCTGGCTTATGTGGGTGCAGGCGTTCTCGGGTCAGCGACCTGCATGGATAAAGGCCTGTTCAAGGATGTGATGATCGCCCACGGGATTCCGACCCTGCCTTACCAGGTCTTCAACCGGACAGATCTGCAGCAGGATCTGGATTCTTGCCTGGACCGGGCCGAAAGCATCGCCAGCTACCCCCTTTTCTCTAAACCGGCCAATCTGGGTTCCTCGGTTGGCATCAGCAAGTGCACCAGCCGCAGCGATTTGATGGAAGGCCTGCTGCAGGCTGCCAGCTATGATCGGCGGATTGTGGTTGAAAAAGGGATCAACGGCGCCAAAGAAATTGAAGTCAGCGTGCTGGGCAACGAACAACCCTCCGCATCCATCCCCGGAGAGATCATCCCAAAAGACATCTTCTACACCTATTCTGAAAAATACATCAATGACACCGCTGAACTGCTGATCCCGGCGCGACTCTCTGAAGACACCGCCAGCCAGATCCAGGCGCTGGCGCTTCAGGCATACCAGGCCACAGACTGCGCGGGTATGGCTCGGGTTGATTTTTTGATCGACCCACAAACTGAAGCTTTATATCTAAACGAGATCAACACGATCCCCGGATTCACCAAAATCAGCATGTACCCCAAACTATGGGAAGCATCTGGGATTGCGTACCCGGAATTGATTGAAGAATTGATCACTTTGGCCCTGGCCAGAAAAAAACAACGTGATGAGACAACCAGGGAGTTTCGAGGCTAAGATGGCAGATCGCCAGGATGGTGAATGGACCCGAGCAGAAAAGCTCAGGGCCAGACGCCAAAAGAACCAAAAAATACCGGAAAAACAGCCCTTTGGGAGCAGCGCCACGCGCAAACCCACCCAGCGGAATGTCCCGGTCACCCGGCGGAAATCACCATCGGCGCCTGTGGTCAATCGCCAGCGCGGTAGGGTGAATGTGCCATTGAAATCCAAAGGCGCGGAAGTTCGTTTGCCAGCAATGCCCCGAATCCAATTTGGTTGGCGTCTGATCTCAGGCGCGATTTTCTTCCTCTCACTGGTTGCGGTTGTCAGCTTTTCCAGCATGGACACCTTTAAGGTCAGCGCGGTCAACCTGGACGGGGCAGAACGGTTGAGCAGTGAGGCCATCCTCTCCCAGGTCCACCTGGAAGGACAGGCCATCATCAAAATTCAGCCCAAAGAAATCGAAGCGCAAATCCTTGAAAACTTCCCCAGCTTGAGCGCCGTCAGGGTCACTGCTGGGCTCCCCGCCAACCTGAGCGTGAAAGTTACCGAGCGTCAACCGGTGGTCCTGTGGCAGCAGGACGGCCAAAATTTGTGGATCGATTTAGAAGGCGTGATGTTCCCCATCCGGGGCGAAGCGGAGGTCCCGCTGACGGTGATAGCCGCCAGCGACCCACCAGGCATCCCGGCTTCGGAGGATGCGGCTGAGGAGATCGAAGAAAACAAAGCGGCGGATCTTATCCGTTACGAACCCGACTCACTTTCTGAGCGCAATGTCCCCCAGACAACGCCAGAATTTGTGGAAGGCGTTCTCATGCTGAACCAGTATCTTCCCGAGAACACCGCCCTGCAATACGATCCCGAATTTGGTTTGGGCTGGCAGGATCCTAAAGGCTGGCTGGTTTATTTTGGCAGAGAAATCCAGGATATTGACACCAAACTGGTGGAATACCAGGGAATTGTCGCCATGATGGAAGAGATCAAATTGACTCCTGCCCTGATCAGCCTGGAGTTCATGCAGGCCCCTTTCTATCGAATGGAGCAATGAATATGGACGAACCCATCATTGTAGGCATTGACATCGGTACCAGCAAAATCTGCACCCTGGTGGCCAGGGTGGAAGAAGGCAGCCATCTGCGCATTCTGGGTGTTGGCATTGAACCCTCCCAGGGACTGCGGAAAGGCACGGTGGTGGACCTCAATGCGGCCGCACTGGCGGTGTCACGTTCAGTGGAAAAGGCGGAACGAACCTCCGGATTTGAAATTAACGCCGCCCTTGTCAGCCTTGCTGGATCCCATGTGTCCTCCATCAACAGCCGCGGTGTGGTCGGAATTACGGGAGGAATCGTTGATTACGAAGATATTGATCGCGCCCTGGATGCCGCCCAGGCAGTAGCCATCCCCCACAATCGCGAGATCATCCATGTGATCCAGCGCGGGTTCACGATTGACGGGCAAGACGGCATTCGCACCCCGGTGGGCATGCATGGTTACCGTTTAGAAGTGGAAGCGCATATCATCACGGCCTCTGCTTCAACGGTTGAGAACCTGCGGCAGTGTGTGGGCGCATCTGGGATCGAAGTAACCCAATTCGTGCTCAACCCCCTCGCCTCCGGGGAGATCGTGCTGTCTGAAACCGAACGCCAGATGGGCGTGGCGGTGGTGGATATTGGCGGCGGGACGACCGATATGGCCATCTACATTGATGGGGACGTCTGGCATACCATGGTCCTGGCTGTTGGCGGGAACCATGTCACCTCAGACATCGCCCACGGCCTGCGCTTGCCGATCACCCAGGCAGAAGAGGTCAAGCTTAAATTTGGGCACGCGCGCCAATCGTCAGTCAACCCCGAAGAGCAGTTCACCATCCGCAGCTTTGGCGA
The DNA here is from genome assembly GCA_964558525.1 of uncultured Candidatus Brevefilum sp. Lineage (GTDB taxonomy): Bacteria > Chloroflexota > Anaerolineae > Anaerolineales > Anaerolineaceae > Brevifilum. The sequence continues at coordinate 6,920 of CAZLEK010000035.1, read as the reverse complement.
AGATCAACCCTCCCGGATCGACCGGGCCGACCTGGCGCATATCATTGAAGCCCGCATGGCAGAAATCTTTGACCTGGTTCTACAGGAAATCCGACGCTCCGGATATGATGGGATGCTTCCAGCGGGTGTGGTCCTGACCGGTGGATCCAGCCTGATCCAAGGCAACCGCCAGCTTGCATCCCAGGTGATGGGCCTGCCCTGCCGGATTGCAAAGCCGCAAAACCTGGTTGGGCTAACCGACCAACTCGATTCTCCCGCTTACTCAACCAGCGTGGGCTTATTGGAGTGGGCGTTGTTGATGAGCGATACGGATCAATATATCGAACGGCACGGTCCAAAACAAATCAAGAGCTGGACCGAACAATTAAAGGATTTACTCAGGCGTTTACTGCCCTGAGTTTTTAGCATCAAAATAATATCAGAGTCATTAAGTAGAGGAGAGTATGATGGACAAAAATCTGCAACCAGAGTCATTTGCAAGAATCAAAGTTGTGGGTATCGGCGGCGGCGGATGCAACGCCGTCAACAGGATGATCGATGAAGGTCTGTCTGGCATCGAATTCATCGCTGTTAACACCGACGCCCAGGCCTTACAATTCTCAAAAGCCAAAATTCGCGTGCGAATCGGTGATAAATCGACCCGCGGACTTGGCGCTGGCGGTGATCCACGCATCGGCCGCCTGGCAGCGGAGGAATCCGCTGAAGAATTGTATGAGGTGCTTAAAGGCAGCGACATGGTCTTTGTCACCGCTGGCCTTGGCGGCGGCACGGGCACCGGCGCGGCCCCCATCGTCGCCCAAATTGCCAAAGAGATCGGCGCGCTGACCATTGGTGTGGTCACACGTCCGTTTACTTTTGAGGGCACCCATCGGTCGAAATCTGCTGAAGAGGGCACAGCCAAATTAAAAGAACACGCTGACACCCTGATCATTATCCCCAATGACCGGCTGCTGCAAATTGTGGATAAGCGTTCGGGTTTGCAGGATGCCTTTAAGGTTGCTGACGACGTCCTGCGGCAGGGCATCCAGGGTATTTCTGAATTGATCACCATCCCCGGATTGATCAACCTGGACTTCGCGGATGTGCGCACGATCATGTCTGAAGGCGGCGCAGCCCTGATGGCCGTTGGCCAGGCCAGCGGTGAGGACCGGGCAGCAAAAGCTGCTGAACTGGCGATCTCAAATCAGCTCCTGGATGTCACCATTGACGGCGCCCGTGGGATCCTGTTCAACGTCACTGGCGGTGAAAACCTGAAGCTGTTTGAAGTCAATCAGGCCGCAGCGATCATCAAAGAAACCGCCCACCCAGATGTGAACCTGATCTTCGGTGCGGTCATCGATGAGAATATGGGCGAGAACCTGCGGATCACCGTCATCGCCACTGGATTTGAAGGCACCAGCATCAACAGCGCCGTCAAGAAAATAGAGGACCGCCGCAGTTTGAACGCCCAACAACGACCGCTGCCCAGTATGATGGGCGAAGACAGGAAGGATCAAGAATACCCTGAACGCCGGAGTGCTGGCCAGGAAACCTATGAATTCCCCACCCGGATCAATACGGATGACCTGGATGTACCGGCTTTCCTGCGCAAACGCAATCAAAACTAATCTGGCTTTATGAGACCCTGAACCTCATAATGCTCCTCGATGATTTGATGCTGATTTTAGCGGTTGAAAGTGTGTCTCAACCACTGGTATGCTTGAGGCACGTCAGACGAAAGCCCAACCTTCGGGTAACCTGACTCATTACCCGAAAGTCGAGGGCTGCGTTAATACGGGGCTGCCAATTCCAGCAGCCCCGTTGTGATTTAATCCTCGCCCCCCGGCGATGCCGGAGGAGCGAATTAAGGTGAAGGGGAATCAGTTTCCACCTACGCTCAAGATGAAAACATGAGATTGACACAGTAATCCACCAGGGTCTGGCTACTCATCAGACCGTTCAGTGGTCTCCTATTGGGTTTTCCCTCCTTGGACAACGGGTGCATTGGCCCGATCGAACAAACAGAATTGACTCGGATCCAAACAGAGAAATTCCCAAAACCTTGGTCCAATGTTAAAGTTTCCCCAAAGCGTAGAAATTTTAAGGTTAAAGACTGTTTTCCTGTTGATTTGGCAACTTACCTATGCTACAATGAAACTCAGCCTTACGGGTAGGGGGAACGATTGATTTTACCCCCATATATGGGGGGTCGTTGCTGGCTGCAATCAAGATTTAGGGAGAAGGGTTGATGGATGCATTGTCCTTTTTGTCAAAACGAAAAATCTAGGGTCGTCGACACCACCAAAGACGCTCCAGGCGGAATCCGCCGCAGAAGGGAGTGCTTGAAATGCGGTGAACGCTTCAGCACCCTGGAGCGCGCCATCCTGGCAACCCCCCTGCTCGTCAAACAGGACGGCACCCGGGAGGAATTTGACCGGGAAAAACTCAAGCAGGGTTTTCGCACCGCCTGCACCAAGCGGCCGATTCCTGCCGCTGCGATCGAACGCCTGGTCGGCGAGATCGAATCCACCCTTCAACGGATGGGCAAAGCCGAGGTATCTTCGCGGGTGGTGGGCGACATGGCCATGGAAGGACTCAAAGACCTGGACCATGTTGCCTACATTCGCTACGCCAGCGTTTATTTGCAATTTGACGATTTACAGGCCATCCGGACTGAAATTGATCAGCTCTTATCCGAAGAAATCTAAAAAAATAAAAGTATCCAAAGGAGTACAGCATGACCGAAAAGGTTAGCGCCACATTTACTGGTTTATCAGATCTACCCACGCTGCCTGAGTCAATGCCCGATATCGACCTGAGCGAAAATTCCCGCCAGGTCCTTTCACGGCGGTATTTGCGCAAAGGAAAGGATGGAAAACCTCAGGAATCCGTAGAGGAGATGTTCTGGCGGGTGGCTTATTATGTCGCCAGCCCGGAAGAAGGCTGGGGCAGTGACGTCAATGAGCGGGCGCGGGAATTCTACCGAATGCTCACCGCCAAAAAATTCTTTCCCAACTCACCGACGTTCACGGGCGCTGGCACACCCTTGGGGCAGCTGGCTGCCTGTTTCGTCTTGCCGATCTCGGATGACATGGGGCGTCATGAGGATGGCATCTTCACAACCCTGCGCAACGCTGCCTTGATCCAGCAAACGGGGGGTGGCAATGGGTTCAGTTTCTCAAGAATTCGCCCCAGCGGCTGCCGGGTAAAAACTTCCGCCGGTCAGGCCACCGGGCCAATTGGGTTCCTGCGAGTCTACGATGAAGCCTTTGGTGAAATTGCCCAGGGCGGCACCCGGCGCGGGGCCAATATGGGCGTCTTGCGGGTGGATCACCCGGATATTGAAGCGTTTGTGACCTGCAAAACTGACGAGAACGCCATCACCAACTTCAATATTTCTGTCGGCATCACCGATGCGTTCATGCAGGCTGTCCAGAAGGACGAGGATTGGGACCTGCGCTTCCCAGATGCAAGCGACCCGGCATACAGGACATTTAATGGCGATTTAGACTCTGCCATCGAAGCTGGCCTGCCGATTAAAATCCACAAAACCATCCCGGCGCGTGACCTTTTTGAAAAGATCGTCATTCAGGCCCATCACAACGGCGAACCGGGCATGCTCTTTCTCGACACAGCCAACCGTGATAATCCCGTCCCCCATCTCTACCGCCTGGAGTCCACCAACCCCTGCGGCGAGCAGTGGCTGGGGCCCTATGAAAACTGCTGCCTTGGCTCCATCAATCTCGCCGAGCACTTCGGCCCCGACGGCGCGGTTGACTGGGACGCCTTGCAATCCACCGTGGAGACGGCCACGATCTTCCTGGATAATGTCGTGGAAGCCAATGCTTATGTCCCGGCTGTCCCCCAACTGGAACGGGCAGCCAAACGCGCCCGGCGGATCGGGCTGGGCATCATGGGGCTGGCTGATCTGCTCTACCATGTCCGCATCCGCTACGGCAGCCCTGAAGGCCAGGAATTTGCCGCCCAGGTGATGGAATTCATCCGCTTCCATGCCATGCGCACCAGCGTGGAACTGGCCAAAACACGTGGGGCTTTCCCCGCCATCACTGGCAGCATTTACGACCCTGAGCACTTAACCTGGACGCCCCCAGAGCCCCTACAAGCCTACACACATGATCACAACCGCCCCGCGCTTGATTGGCGTGCTATCCTTGATGGTATCAAGCTTCATGGCATCCGCAATGCCGCCCAAACCACCATCGCCCCCACCGGCACGATTGCAACGGTCGCCGGGTGCGAGGGTTATGGCTGCGAGCCGGTTTTTGCCCTGGCTTACATCCGCCATGTCAACGACAACGGCAATGACCTGCAGCTGAACTATGTCAGCCCCCAATTTCAGGAGGCGCTGGATGCTGCCAATATCGAACCGGAACGGCGGCAGGAGATCATTGATGAGATTATGCAAACCGGCACCTGCCAGAACATTGCGGATCTGCCTGCCAGCATCCGAGAAACCTTCGTCGTTTCTGCGGATATCGCTGCGGAAGAACACGTCCGTATGCAGGCTGCCCTGCAGGCCTTCGTGGACAACAGCCTGAGCAAGACGATCAACTTCCCCTCCTCAGCCACGCCCGAGGACGTGGCCAATGCCTACCTTCTGGCCTGGGAGCTGGGCTGCAAAGGGATCACGGTTTATGTGACCGGTTCAAGAGAGCAAGTCGTCCTTGAAACCAACCAGACCGCATCTGATAAAGAAGCCAAGCAGCCTGGCCCAGACACACAGCTTCCCATCTGGCACGAATCCAAAAAGCCCCGTCCCCGTTTTCTGAGAGGCTACACCTACTCCATCGAAACGCCCTTGGGTAAAACCTTCGTGACGGTCAATGAAAACGGCGGGGGACAGCCCTTTGAAGTCTTCATCAACGCGGCCAAAGCCGGGTCTGAGACCGCCGCCCACTCAGAAGCCATTGGGCGGCTGATCTCCTACATCTTGCGGATCTCCTCCCCCATCGAGCCCCGCCAACGCCTTAAGACGATCATGGACCAGCTGGGCGGGATCGGCGGCGGGCGGTCGCTGGGCTTTGGCGCCAACCGGATTCGCTCCCTCCCTGACGGGATCGCCAAACTTCTGGACGAGTATCTGTATATCCGCCATTGGGAAAATGAAGTACCGGAAGATGAACAGGAAAACGCGCCCAAGCTGCCCCTTTCCGGGTTGGAAGACTTAACGGAACCGCGCAAACGACCCATCGGGGAGCTCTGTCCTGAGTGCGGCATGGCCTCCCTGGTTAATGAAGAAGGCTGCCGCAAATGCTACAGCTGCGGCTACAGCGAGTGCTGATTGAAGACGCCGCACTGAATTACCTTGAAGGCCGGATCAGCCTAACGCGATGAATGCTTGGTTGCAACGAAATTGTGACAGACATCCTATCGATCTGAAAAATTAAGTGATCAAGTACAGGTTCTTCCAAAAGAAATTGAAGAACCTGTGCTGATGCTGCGGGCAAATCGATATCATTTTTGATCAAGCGCAGCTGTTCATTTTCCGGCATGGCGTTCAAGAAAAGGTCTCACCAGGGCTTCAAACCGCTCTGGCGCTTCCAGGTTGATGACATGACCGACCCCCGGCAGGGTAGCCAGTTCGGATCCCGGAATTTGGTGATGCAAATCCTTGGCGACATCGATTGGTGATCGTTCATCTTTTTCACCGTAAAGCAATAATGTTGGAACATCAATCTCAGCCAGTGCTGGCTGCAGATCTGCATCTGCAAAGGCTTCCAGCATAATCTGAGAACCAGAAGGATGAAAGTCAGCGATGATTGCCTGCTCACGGGCTTTAACCTCCTGCTTGGGTTCTGAGTAAAACAATGAAGGCAGCCACATTTCGGCAACTTCTACAGGATCTTTATCGGTCTGTGAGCTTCCTTTTTCCAATCTTCGTTCAACCTCTTCTGGCGGGAGCGAACCTGCCCAACCGGCGTAGGCCGAAACCAAGATCAAAGTCTTGGGAATGTGTGGGTGCCGGTTGGCAAAAGAGATCGCCAATCCACCGCCAAAAGAGATACCCAGCACATGCGGGTGGTTAATCCCCAATTGATGGCAGAATGCTGCCAGGGTGTCCGCGTAATCCGCCAGATGATAATCTTCAGGCGGGGCATCAGAGGCTCCGCAACCTGGCGCATCCCAGGCAACCACACGGTAAGCATCAGAGAAGGCTTCCAGCTGATCCTGCCAATAGCGGCTGTCGGAAACGCCGCCATGCAGGAAAAGCAAAACATCCCCTTCACCCTGGTCCTGGTATCCGATTGTCAAAGCATTTACCTGGGTTTTCCGGATTGGATTTTCCTTCAACTGAGACCTCCGCTATCTCGGCTGAATAGGTTTTGGAGCCTAAATTCTCCACCTGTATTTAAAGCCTGAGATTCTCAAATTAGTGTCCTGGAAATGATATGTCTTGGGTACTTAGGCCAAAGCGGTTCGATTGAAACCAAAAAGTTCTTAAAAAATGGTTTTTTGGCTCAATCTCCCTTCCAGAGTGAAGGCCCTGCCTTGAGCAAGAAGGGCGTGACGGTTAGCCCGACTGATTGAACATTCATCCGGAGATGGAAGGCTCCTAATACTGCGCGACAATTGGGAAACATTCATTTGATTGGATCGTGCCCGTTTCAAACCTAATTCAGTCGACCTAAAGGTCTCACTCCGGAATGCGAGGGTAGATTTGATTAACCTATCAAGCGTGGCGTCAAGAAATACACTTCTTGATAAGACCATTTAGCTACGGCCTGGCAAGAACAATTTAGTGTTCGGAAAATCCAATTTTATATTCGTGAACTTACTGAAAAAAGGGGAAAGTGAGTTATTTAGGCGAATACGCTTTGGCGGAAAGTTGGGACGAGATACCATTGATCACCCTTCGGATAAAAAAGAATTTCAGTGTCTACTCAGGCATTGCGCAAAAAATTAACACAAAGGACACAAAG
>CAZLEK010000034.1:0-23962 GCA_964558525.1 uncultured Candidatus Brevefilum sp. | reverse complement strand
GTATCTCGCCCCAACTTTCCGCTCTCGCCGACGTCCTCGTCGGCGAAAAAACGCCATCCCTTAATATAATTTGCTCTATTGAATAAATATTGACGCTTTCCTTACGCATTTCCCTGCGACGAGGAAGTTGCAGGAAGCCAATTTTTTCAAAACTTCTACGGTTACAATTGCCCTGTCACTTTGCCAGGTCAATCGCAAACTCAAAAAATGATCACCTGATTGGCGAAAAAAAATCAATCAAAGCCCTTGTCTGTCCAGTAAACCCCCGGTCTCCCTGACGAGGATGTCGGCGGGATTAAACAACCAGCGAAAATTGCAAAGGCAAGAGCGTGGGGGATCAGGCAGGTTTCGGTGTGGTTTCCCGCAAAACCAGTTCTGTGGGCAGGATGATTCGGCGGGGCGTGGCGGTGTCATCGTTTTCAAGCTGATCGATCAGCGTTTGCGCCGCGATCGCGCCCATTTGATGGATGGGCTGGCGCACGGTCGTCAGCGCGGGCCGGTGCCGCGCCGCAGCCGGGATATCGTCAAAACTGACCAGAGCCACATCTTCTGGGATGTGGTACCCGGCCTCATTGAGGGCGCGCAGGGCGCCGAAGGACATCATGTCGCTGGCGACAAACAGTCCATCAAAATCTGATTTTGACAGCAGCATTTTGGTTTGTAAGTAACCGCCTTCTTCGGTGAAGTCCCCATAGGCAATCCTCTCATCGTGGATGGCCAGGTTTTTTTCCTGCAGGACGCGCTTGAACCCCGTCAGACGGTCACGCGAGCTGAACAGATCCATGTGCCCGGTCACGGTAGCCAGTTTTCTGCGGCCGCTGTTCACCAGGAGCCGGACTGCCATGGCAGCGCCGTGCACGTTGTCGGCGTCGACGCTGCTGACTTCCTGGCGTTTGTTGCGTCCAATCTGAACCAGCGGCATTTTTCTTTCGATCAAGCCGTCGAGTAATGGATCATCGATCATATTGGAGGCGACGATCATCCCATCGATCAGGCGGTTGTTGAGGATGTTGGAGTTGGCCCGTTTTTCATAATCGGGCTCGACCAGCCATAACATCATGGTGTAGTTGTTGGCGGTGCAGGTGGAGGAAATGCCCTGCGCCAGAAGGCTGAAAAAGGGATCCGTATAGAGGCTGCTGTAGGACATGGGGATCACCAGCCCTAAAACGCGGGTGCGCCCACTGATCAGGCTGCGCGCCACCGGGTTGGGTTGGTAGCCGGCCTGCTCGATGATCGCTTGAACCTTTGAGCGGGTCTTTTCGCTTACATTCGGGTCATTGTTGATCACCCGGGAAACTGTTGAGCGGGAAACCCCCGCCAGCAATGCGATTTCTTTAATGGTTGTCATCATCATAAAAAAATTCCTGCGCGTATTTAAACTCATTTTATGTTCGCGCGGAAAAATGAGGCTGCCGCCAGGATGGGTTGGTTATTTTTTGATTGGTGAGTACACAAAGGCGAACTAAATCTATTTCATCTTACACGATAACAGGGACATTGTCAAAAAAAATTTCAAAGACAATGGTTACTCTTTGGTTTTCAGAGGTCTCCTTCAAATCTTTTGGTTGACGCCGCCCGATCATTTGGTTATGACCTGAATTTTTTTATGTTCGAACCCTGCAACCTCTTTTTCCCCTTTCGTCCTTTATTCAGGCATACCCCAACCTGGAGCTTGCGAGGAGCCTGTTAAATTCCGGTTTATCGATCAGGCTCACGTCCTCACCGGCCCAGGAGAGAAAAATTCGCAAGGCAACCATTGCGAAGATGAGATGAGCAGCGACATTACCAGGTTGGCGATTATCTTCGCAGATTTGACGGTATTTGAAAAAGGAGGTTGATATGCCCCCTCATCTCAATCCCATCAGCAGGGGGGCGGAGAAGGGCTGCTGGACAGCCTAAGGTGAAGATCAAATCTTTTTCAGTTCGTGTATGCGAAAAGTAAACTATTTTTCTCCGCTTTGCCGTTCTTTACCAAATTGTGTTCGATAAAACCATCATGGTGAGGGATCGATTTTTTTGCCAAAAAATCTGTCAGTCTTTAATGAGGGCGTCAGGAGAATCACCTGCTGGTTATGTTAAAGCCGTTAACCAATTCTTCATAAAATATTGACAAACCTAAAAACTTCATGTAAGATGGAGTTGGAACCGTTCCCAATGATGCCAGGTCTCTTTGGCTGGTTTTCTCAGAAATGCAACGCTTGGAATCGTTCCCAAAGCGGAGAAATGACTTTTGATGGATGAATCTGGTTATTGTATGGTGAGTACACACTTTTTCATTCCCAGAAACTGGGAACGATACCAAAAATCCTGCTTCATTCAAGAATTTAAACCGCTTTTTGATCCCCCAATGTTAACCCCAGATTATCAAGTCTTCAAAGGAGGCGCCTCGGGAAACTGACTCTCACCCCATGTTTGCTTGTAAGACCCATTTGTACCTATGTTGAAAAAGTTCGACTTCTATTAGATACTCTCGAAGGAGAAATGTGATGAAAAAACGATTGTTTTTAATTCTGAGCATCCTGGTGGTCTTCAGTATGTTCCTGGCTGCCTGTCAACCGGCAGCGACAGAAGAACCCGCTGAAGAACCGGTGGCAGAAGAAACCGAAGAACCGATGGAAGAAGAGGAACCTGAGGAGCCTGAAGAGACCGAAGCGGCGCCTGAGGAAACTGAAGAGGAAGTAGAAGAGACGGAAGAACCAGCCAGCGCCGGCCCTGATGCAGACGCAGCTGAAATTGCCGCTTCCCTTCCCCGTGAAGAAACCCTCTTCATCAACGGCCTTCAGTGGAGCGCCCTGGTGGGCTGGAATCCCTATTCTTCCACCAATAACAACGCCATGGGTGTGTCCGCTGGCGCCAACGCACGCGTGCCGATCTGGGAAACGCCCTACATGTACAACATGATCAACGGCGAGCAGTATCCCCTTCTGGCGGATGGCGACTGGGCCTGGAACGAAGATATGACCGAGGTCACCTTCGAACTCAAAGAAGCTGCTGTGTGGTCCGATGGCACCCCTGTGACCGCGGAAGATGTGGCTTACACATTCGCAACACATGTTAAGTACGAAACAGGTGCTGGCGTTTCATATGGTGAATACATCGATACCATTGAAGCCCTTGGCCCGAAGACTGTGGTCATCAAAGCCAAGCTGGATGAAAACGGCATGGCAGTCAACCCCCTGCTGGTGAAAGCCTACCTGAGCAGCGAATATGTCGTCCAGAAGGCCTGGACTCAAACGCTGGAAGCTCGAGCAGGTGAAGATGCCACCGCGCTGAAAGAGGATACCGCTGAAGACTTCGTCTCCTCCGGTCCTTACACCAAGTTCTTTAATGATGATCAAAAAGTGGTCTTCGTCCGTGATGACAATTACTGGGGTCAGGACGAATCCATGTGGGGCAGCCTGCCGGTACCGAAATACCTGGCGCACACCATTTATGCTGACAACAACGCGGGTTTCCTGGCGCTCAAAGCTGGTGAAGTGGATGTCTCCCAGCAGTTCAATGCCAATGTGCAGGACCTGTGGCTGGTGGACGGCCTGCCAATCTCAACCTGGTTCGACGATGCACCCTACGGCCTGACGGCTTCCCTGCCGACCGCGTATTTCAACCTGGAGTCCTACGGCCTGGATAACCTGGCGGTTCGCCAGGCGATCGCTTACGCGACGGATTATGACACCATCATCGCCAACGCCATGACCAACCAGTCCCCGACCTTTGATCAGGTGCCGCGATCAGTGATGAACCCCACCGAGGGTGAACAGGCCCTCTACGACCAGGCAGCGGTTGCTGACCTGCAGTGGGTGGGCAACGATATTGACGGCGCGAATGCCATCCTGGACGCAGCTGGGATCGTGGATAGCGACGGCGACGGCTGGCGCGAGCTGGACGGCGAGAAGCTCTCCTACAATGCGGTCTGCCCGAATGGCTGGTCCGACTGGCAGGCGGCGATGGAAATCGTGGCTGCCGCTGGCGAGAAGATCGGCATTGAAATCACCACGCTCTTCCCCGAATGGGGTGTTTACCAGACTGTGTTCGTGAACGGTGATCAGCAAGAATATGACATCTTCATGGTCTGGAGCAACGGCGCTGGCCCAACAGAGCCTTGGGGCCGTGTTCGCCAATTGATGAGCGGTGAATTTGCCGAGACCCAGGGTAACTGGAATGGTAACTGGGGCGGCTATGTGAATCCTCGCATCGACGAGATCATCGCCGAGATCCCCTCTGTGACCGATCAAGATCGCTTGATCGAACTTTACACCGAAGCCACAGAGATTTACCTGACCGATATCCCCTCCTTCACGCTCATGTATCGCCCCGATCAGTTCTACACGGTGAATGAATCCGTTTGGACCAACTTCCCCTCCGCGGATGATGGCCGGAACATCCCACCGATGAACCTGCTCGACGGCTTGAGCATCGCTGGCCTTTACGAACTTGAGCTTGTTCAATAAAGCTTAAACCAAACCCGACCGCCATGTTCCGGGGTTACCGGAGCATGGCGGTTTTTTCTAATGCCAATCAACAGGAGGTGTCTGCTTGAAAGGCTACCTGAGATATTTTAGTGGTAAGCTGGTCTGGTTTTTAATTACGCTCCTGGCGGCCTTTATTTTGAATTTTGTGCTGCCGAGGTTAATGCCCGCAGACCCCGTTGCCATCATCACCCAGCGAGTGGTTCAGGGCATGGCCAGCCAATCCGGGATCCAAAAAGTTTATGAGCAGTATGCTGAACTTTTTGGAACCAATAAACCCATCCTGGAACAATTTGTGATCTATATGCAGAATATTTTCCGCGGCGATTTAGGGCTTTCCTTCAGCCAATACCCGCGTCCGGTGGCGGATATCATCCAATCCTCTATCTGGTGGACGATCGCCCTGCAATTTCCAGCGATCATCGTCGGCTGGATTATTGGGAATACGCTGGGCGCCCTGGCCGCGTATTTAAAGAAAGGTGTATTTGATAAAGTCCTCATGCCGGTCAGTATTTTCGTCAGCAATCTTCCGGCCTTTGGGCTGGCAGTGGTTTTGCTGGCGCTGTTTGGCGTTGAATTAGATCTCTTCCCCACTTCTGGTGGCTACGGTTTTGATATGATCCCCAAATTCAGCTGGGATTTCGTGTGGTCTGTAATCGTGCATTACCAGCTGCCTTTTTGGTCGATCGTGTTGATCACGATTGGTGGGCAGGCGATCGGTATGCGCTCCATGGCAATTTATGAGCTCAACGCCGATTACGTCAAATACAGCCGGTTTTTGGGTATCAAGGATAAAAAGACGATTGGTTATGTCTTCAGAAATGCCATGCTGCCCCAGGTGACCGGGTTGGCATTGTCCATCGGCACAATGATCGGGGGTGCGCTGGTGGCGGAGGTGATCTTCAGCTACCCGGGATTGGGCTCAACCATCTTAACTGCTGTGATGGGCCAGGATTACCCGCTGATCTCCGCAACCACGTTGATTATTGCTATCATGACCCTGAGCGCAACCTTTATCATTGAAATTGTGTACGGTTTTATTGACCCCCGCATCAAAGCGGCACAGACAGAATAAGGAGAGATCACGATGAAACATACGCTGCAAGAAATATTTCGCTCTCCAAAATTTGTGGTCGGTTTTTCGATCCTGATGGCCATCATCCTGTTGGTGGTGATCTACCCGCTGATTGTGACCACAGATCCTTTACAGATTATTGGTCTGGGGACATTCTTTGAGCCGGGTATTTACGTCAATGTTTATGACAGCCTGGGGTCCAAGCACTATACGCTCAATCTTGACGATGCCGCTCAAAACCGTGTGGATGCGAAATTGGGCGACCAGGAACGCCAGGACATTAAAGAATGGCTGGTGCTTTTTGGAATCCCGGAAGATGAAATCGATACTGAAGATACGGAAACGCTGCTGACCCTCTGGGAGAACAACTATGACCCCACCGTTCGCTTTGAAGGGATGACCTCAGCCCGGCGTAAGTATTTTGTCAGGCTGGACGCTGCTTTGGAAGGTGTGCTCTCAACCGAGGGCGTAATTCTGGCGGTTACGGATGAAGAAACCGGTGAACTGGTTGAAAAAGATTTGATCGAACAATCCGATTTTGTCAACATCGACCAGGTGGCAAATATGCGCGTTTTACCCCTCGGCACGGACAATTTTGGCCGGGATATGCTGACGGAACTTGTTTCTGCAACCCGGACATCCCTGTTGATTGGCTTGGTCGCCGGGACCATCGCAACCGGGATTGGGCTCACCCTGGGTCTGCTGGCCGGGTATATCGGGGGGGTGCTGGATGATATCATCATGTTTGTTACCAATCTCTTCACGGTGATCCCGTCCATCGTCTTATTGATCCTGATCTCCTACAGCATTGGCCAGGAACAGCGCGGGGCCGTTACCGTGGCGGTTGTGATCGGTTTCACATCCTGGGTCTGGACAACCCGTGCAGTCCGAGCTCAGGTGATCTCCCTGCGCAACCGCGATCATGTCAACCTTTCCAAGCTGTCTGGCCACTCCATTCCCCATATCATTGTGGCAGATATCCTGCCCTATATTGCATCTTATGTGGTGATGGCCTTGATCTTACAAATCTCCTCCGGGATCCTGGCCGAAGCCGGTCTGTCGATCCTTGGTTTGGGTCCGAAAACCACGGAAGTCCCCACCCTGGGTTTGATGATGAACTGGGCGATGATTTATTCCGCCCACATCCTCGGCAAGTGGTGGGCTTATTTCCCGGTGATTGTGATGATCGCGCTGGTTTCTTTTTCAATGAACTTGATGAATACCGGACTGGACCAGGTGTTCAACCCGGCTTTGAGGGATTAGGTGGTAATGATGGGACGAAAAATTTTAGAAGTAAAAGAACTAACCACGAAATATATCACCCGGTTTAAAGAAGATGTTTACGCTGTTGATCATGTCTCCCTGACCGTGGAAGAGGGAAAATCTCTGGGTATTGCTGGTGAGTCGGGTTGCGGCAAATCGACCCTGGCGCTCAGCTTGATGGGTTATTATTTCCCCCCACTGCACTATTCCAGTGGAGAGATCATTATTGACGGCAAGAATATCTCCAATATGAAACCGGATGACATCCGCAAAACCATTTTGGGGACTGAAATCGCCTATATCCCCCAGGCAGCGATGAACGCCCTTAATCCAACCCAAAAGGTGATCCGTTTCATTGAGGATGTGGTTCGGGCACACTATCCAGACACAACCAAAAAAGAGATCTTAGACCTGGCCAAAGCCCGCTTTGAAACCCTGGGCCTCCCGGCCAGTGTGCTGCAGAAATACCCGGTTGAGCTCTCGGGGGGGATGAAACAGCGCACGGTGATTGCCACCTCCGTTATTCTGGGGCCGAAGGTATTAATCGCTGATGAACCCTCCTCCGCGCTCGACGTGACCTCGCAAAAGAAGGTCATCAAGATGCTGCGTGATCTGATGGAAAAGGAGATCATCAAATCGATGATCTTCATCACCCACGAGCTGCCCCTGCTCTACAATGTGACCGACAATATTATGGTGATGTATGCCGGGCAGATCGTTGAAACAGCCAACGCAGAACAGGCGGTGTTTGACCCGCTGCATCCTTACTCCCATGGTTTGATGGGCGCCATCCTGGTGCCCGAAGAGGGGCTGCGCGATATCAAATTAACCGCCATTCCGGGCACACCGCCCAACCTGAAGAATCCACCGGATGGTTGCCGGTTCGCGGCACGCTGCCCTTATGTCATGCCGGAATGCAAGGTGACCACCATTGGTATGCATCAGATTGGCGCAGATCGCCTTTATCGGTGCATTTTATCGGAAGCAGAATTGCGGGAGAGGTATCAAAATGAACAATGATCGACAACCCTTACTGAGCGTCAAAGGCGTTACCAAGGAATTTGGTTTTGGCCGGCAAAAGGTGGTCGCAGTTGACAATGTTGACCTTGATCTGTATGAAGGCGACGTGATCACAATAGTGGGCGAATCAGGCAGCGGGAAGACAACCCTGGCAAAGATCATCCTGGGTTTGCTCAATGAGACCGAAGGTGAGATCTACTATCAGGGTGTGTTGCGAGATATCGGCCCCTATAAGAAAAAGATCGAATACTGGAAGAACATCCAGGCCATCTTTCAGGATCCCTATTCTTCTTACAATATCTTTCACAAAATTGATTCCGTCCTGTTGGACTGCATCCGCATGCGCGGTAAGGCTGGGCTTTCCAAGGAAAAGAAGTTTGAGATGATGAAAGACGCCTGCCGTTTTGTGAACTTGAAATTTGAGGAGTTGACCAACAAATATCCCTTCGAACTCTCCGGCGGACAGATGCAGCGGCTGATGATCGCGCGTATCTTCTTGCTGGATCCGAAGATCTTGATTGCTGATGAGATCACATCCATGATCGATGCCTGTTCTCGGGCCACGATCCTGGACTATTTGATGGACCTGCGCGATAAGATCGGGATGACTGTGGTCTTCATCACCCACGATGTTGGTTTAGCCTATTACGTCTCCGACAAAGTCTTTATCATGGAACGCGGTAAGTTTGTTGAAAGCGGCAGTGCGGATGATGTGATTTTGCACCCGAAAGAACCCTACACCAGGCGTTTGATCAGCGATGTCCCTAAAATTTATGAGGAGTGGGACCTCTCGACGGTGTGACCTTATTAAACAACCGAATACCTCGTTTTGCGGTGAGGGCGTTCACCGGATGGTATCGGTGCGTGTCAAGCGCTTAATGAACGAATAAGTTTTGTGTGATATTCGCGAATAGAAAAAGGAAATGATGCAAGAAATCGAAAAATACATCAGCCAGATGACTGTGGCAGAAAAAGCCGCCATGTGTATCGGCGCCAGCGCCTGGACCACTGTGGGGGTCGACCGCCTGAATATCCCTGCGATCTTAATGGCCGATGGGCCTCACGGCGTGCGGAAGGTGAAAGATGAAAATGAGCTGGCGCAGACCAGCTATCCGGCGACCTGCTTTCCCACAGCATCCTGCGCCGCTGCCACCTGGAACCTAGACCTGGTCCAGCGGATGGGCGCAGCCATGGCGGAAGAAGCGAAGGCTCAGGATGTGGATATCTTATTGGGGCCGGGTGTTAATATCAAACGGACGCCCTTGGGTGGGCGGAACTTTGAGTATTACTCAGAGGACCCCTTCCTGGCTGGCAAGATGGGGGCCAGTTTGATCACGGGCATTCAAAGCCAGGGCGTGGGGGCCTCACTTAAACACTTTGCTGCCAATAATCAGGAGTTTCAACGCTTCACCATCAGCGCTGAAGTTGAAGAACGGGCATTGCGAGAAATTTATCTCCGCGCTTTTGAGATGGCTGTTAAAGAGGCCAAACCCTGGACGGTGATGTGCGCCTACAACAAACTCAATGGGACCTATTGCTCGGAGCACCACCCCTTGTTGGTAGATATCTTGAAGAAGGAATGGGGCTTTGAAGGCCTGGTGGTCTCTGATTGGGGCGCGGTGCATGACCGGGTGGCTTCCCTGCAGGGCGGATTGGACCTGGAGATGCCCGGACCGCAGGATCACCGGGTGAAAGCGGTCGTTGAAGCCATTGAATCAGGTGAACTTGAACCTGGGATATTGGATGAAGCTGTTCGCCGAATTCTTGGGATTGTGTTTAAAGCGCACTCATCGAAAAAGAGCGGCTCCTTTGATCCGGATGCCCATCACCAGCTGGCGCGTGAGATTGCGGCTGAAGGCATGGTGCTGCTTAAAAACGACGGCATCCTTCCGATCAAGGGTGTGGGCCGGGTTGCCGTGATCGGCCAGGCTGCGCAATCACCCTACACCCAGGGCGGCGGTAGCTCGCACATCAATCCCTCCCGTTTGGACATCCCCCTGGAAGAACTCCGCAAGGCGGCGGGTGACATCCAACTGGATTACGCCCAGGGGTATCCGCCGACCGATACCTTTGACCAGAACCTGATCGATGAAGCGGTGGATCAAGCCAGATCCGCTGACCTGGCTTTGCTGCACCTGGCGCTCCCGCCTTCCAAGGAGTCGGAGGGGTATGACCGGCCGGATATGGCCCTGACTGCCCATCAGCTTGCGTTGATAGACGCGGTGGCGGAAGTCCAGTCTAAAATCATTGTAGTCATCAATAGTGGTTCCGCGGTCAGCATGGGTCCCTGGCTTGAGAAGGTCAACGGCCTCTTACAGGCCTGGATGATGGGACAGGCGGGCGGCGGCGCGATCGCCGATATCCTGTTTGGGAAAGTCAATCCCAGCGGCAAGCTGGCAGAAACGTTCCCGCTCCGTTTGGAGGACACCCCAGCATACATCAATTTCCCTGGGGATGCTGGCAAAGTGCATTACGGGGAAGGCTTATTTGTTGGCTACCGGTATTATGAGTCGAAAAAAATCCCGGTGCAGTTCCCCTTTGGCTTTGGCTTGAGCTACACGAGTTTTACCTACAGCAACCTCCAGGTTCCGGAGTCCTTTACGGACATTGACGGTCTGACGGTCACCCTGGACGTTACCAATACTGGCGGTGTGGCGGGCCAGGAGACGATCCAGGTTTACGTGCATGATCGGGAGGCAAGCCTTTCTCGACCTTTTAAAGAACTCAAAGGGTTTAGCAAAGTCGCCCTTGCGCCAGGTGAAACGAAATCCGTCTCGATCTCCCTGGATTTCAGAGCCTTTGCCTTCTATCATCCCAAATACCACACCTGGATCACCGAAGATGGAGCGTTTGAACTATTGGTGGGCGCATCTTCTGAGGACGTCCGATTGCGAGCGGCAACCCAGATGAAATCAACCCTCAAGCTTCCCTGTCTCTTAGACCGGGAATCGACGCTCAAGGACTGGCTGACCGATCCGCGTGGATATGAGGCGCTCAAGCCTTTGATGGCAGAAATGCAAACCCGCTTTGAACAGGTGATGGGCGATGAAGAGGGGATGGGTCTGGATCCGATGGCGATGATCATCGATATGCCGTTGGTGAGCATCCTGATGTTCCAGCGGTCGGCATTCAAGACCCCAGTTGAGGAGATTGTGGATAACCTCCTGGAACAAGCACACGCAATGGATGCGTGATCTTTAAAATAAATCAAGGAAGATTAGCGCATGCGTTATGGGTATTTTGACGATCAAAACCGAGAATATGTGATCACCAGGCCGGACACCCCGCTGCCTTGGATCAATTACCTGGGGATGGAGGATTTCTTTGGGTTGATCTCCAACACCGCCGGGGGGTATGCCTTTTACCAGGATGCACGCCTGCGCCGGCTGACCCGGTACCGTTATAACAACGTCCCCCTGGATATGGGTGGGCGTTACATCTATTTACGGGACAATGACAGCGGGGATTTCTGGTCGCCCACCTGGATGCCGACCCGGCATGAGGCAGAGGATTACATCTGCCGGCATGGGCTGGGCTATACCCGGATCGGGTCTGCCTACAAGGGCATCCACGCCGAGGTTCGCTATTTTGTACCTATGGGTCAAACCCTGGAAGTTTGGGACCTGGTCATTGAAAACCAATCGAAAAATGATCGCTCCCTTTCTGTCTTCTCCAGTGTGGAATTCTGCTTGTGGGAAGCCCTGGATGACGCCACGAACTTCCAACGCAATCTTAACATCGGAGAAGTGGAAGTGGACGGCTCAACCATTTATCACAAGACAGAACTCCGGGAGCGGCGGGATCACTTTGCCTTCTTTGCCTGTTCGGAACCCCTGGCAGGGTTTGACACCCAGCGGGAGGCCTTCTTGGGGCCGTACCGGGGCTGGGAGAACCCGGCAGTGCTTGAAAGGGGAAAATCTGAAAATTCGCTTCGGACGGGTTGGTCCCCCATCGGTTCACACCAGGTTAATTTCTCATTGGGAGCGGGTGAAAAAAAGCGGGTGATCTTCTTGCTGGGTTACCATGAAAACCCCGATACAGAGAAGTTTTCTCCTCGCGGATCGCAAACCATCAACAAAAGAACCGTGCAGCCGGTGATCGCGGCTTTTTTGGATCCTCAAGCCGTGGATTCAGCCTTTGAGGCTTTGCGCGCTGCCTGGGATACGCACCTGGATGTCCTCCAGGTGGAGACCCCCAACGAGCATGTGAACCGGATGGTAAATATCTGGACGCCTTATCAATGCATGGTGACCTTTAACCTCTCGCGTTCAGCTTCTTATTTTGAATCGGGCATTGGGCGTGGGATGGGTTTCAGGGACTCAAACCAGGACCTGCTGGGGTTTGTCCAGATGGTGCCGGAGCGCGCCCGGGAGCGGATCCTCGACCTGGCGGCCACCCAGCTCGAGAGCGGGGGCGCCTATCATCAATACCAACCCCTGACCAAGCGCGGCAACGATGCCGTCGGCAGCAATTTTAATGACGATCCGGCCTGGCTGGTGTTGAGCGTGGCGGCTTACCTGAAGGAAACAGGGGATTGGGACATCCTGGAAGAACGCGTCCCTTATGAAAACAAGCCCGGGACCGAGTCCCGCCTGCTGGATCACCTTGAGCGCTGCATCCAGTATATGATCAACAACATCGGTCCGCATGGGCTGCCCCTACTGGGTCGAGCGGATTGGAACGACTGCTTGAACTTAAATACCTTTTCAGCACAACCCGGCGAATCCTTCCAGACCACGACCAACCGGGATGGCAAAATCGCTGAATCAATCGTCATCGCGGCCCTGTTCACGATGGCAGCCTGCGAATTGGCCCAAATCACCCAGCATCTGGGGATGAAAGATGAGGCTGACCGGCTGAAGGGTTTGGCGGATGGCATGGCCGCCACCACCCGGCGTTACGGCTGGGATGGCAGCTGGTTCCTGCGCGCCTATGACCATTTCGGAAAAGCGATTGGGTCATCTTCCTGTGAAGAAGGCAAGATCTATATTGAACCGCAGGGATTGTGCGCCATGGCCGGCATCGGCCTGAAGGAAGGTCTGGTGGAAACCGCCCTCAAAGCGGCCAAACGCCACCTTGCTACGGAGCATGGCGTGCTGCTCTTGCAGCCGCCTTACAGCAATTACTATTTGCATTTGGGTGAGATCTCTTCATACCCACCCGGCTATAAGGAAAATGGCAGTGTTTTCTGCCATACCAACCCCTGGGTGATGATCGCTGAAGCCATTTTGGGCAACGGAGATCAAGCCCTGGATTATTATCTGCGGATCAATCCATCTAAGCGAGAAGTGATCAGCGGGCTGCATCGCTGCGAGCCCTATGTGTACGCCCAGATGATCGCCGGAGTGAATGCCGATGCTTTTGGTGAGGCCAAGAATTCCTGGCTGACTGGAACAGCCGCCTGGAATTATGTGGCCATCACCCAGTGGATCCTGGGGATCCGGCCGGAATTCGAAGGCCTGCGGATCGAACCGGTGATCCCCCGGGGTTGGGCAGGCTATAAAGCTGCCCGTAAATTCCGCGGGGTGGTCTATGATATTGAGGTCAGGCGTAAAGGCAGCGGGAACCAGGTTTCCTTAGAAGTTGATGGTGAGGCTGTGTCTGGAACGCTGCTTTCCACCGCCAAAAATGCCCGGGTGAAGGTTCTGGCCACACTGACTTAAGCGCGCGGGTTCATTCTGTAGGTCGCAATCGTCCAGAGATCGAACAGCACCCCGGCCGGCCTGGGTTAGGACGGTGCGAATTCCAGACGGACAGCATCAGCCTTGCTTTCGTGGGAGAACCTGCCAGGGATTTCTCAATAGGCATGGGTTGATCCCCAGGTGGATGATTGAAAGGTTTAGGTTCTTAATGTCAGTTCCAGAACAATTTGATCTCCTGGGACGGTTTATCCAAAAAGAATTCGATCATGCCCGTCCCTTCGCCTCCTTTTTGCCGGGGATTGCCGGGTTATACGGCATCCCGATGTGGGTCTTTTATGTTAACCGTGGTCAGGGGATCTGCAGCTTTGGCGTGGAAGACAAAGATCATCCCTTATTGGAGTTTCAATCGGCCGAGAAGGCTTACCAGCTGACGTCATTGGTTGGCTTCCGCACCTTTCTGAATGGGAACAGGGATGGAAAAAGGTGGACGGGCGAAGCCTTTTCTCCCTGGAAGGCTGAAAAGGTTGACCGTCAGATGTTCATCGGGATCAACGAGTTTGAGATCCAGGAGGTCAACCGGGCGACCGGGGTTCAGACCAATGTCCTGTACTTTTTACTCCCCAACCTGCCGTTTGCCGGTCTGATAAGAAGGGTGAAAATCCGAAATATTAGCTCTTCACCCCTGGATGTGGAAGTTTTGGATGGTTTGCCGAAAATCGTGCCCTACGGCATCAATAACGATTTTCTGAAAAATATGGGACGCACCATTGAGGCCTGGATGTGCGTTGAAAACCTGGGACAGGATCTGCCTTTCTACCGGTTGAAGGCGACGCCGGGCGATACTACCGCCGTGGAGACCATTCGGGATGGGAATTTTGCCCTGGCCTTCAGCGAAGACCAGCTTCTGACTGCTTTTGCTGATCCAAAGGTGATCTTTGGCCTGGATACCGGCTGTTCGGAGGCGCACTTGTTTCACGATCAAGGGCTGCAAGGCGTGCAAGAGGGCGAGCAAATTACGGAAGGTCATGCCATGAGCGCCTTGTTTGGGGCCAGCCTCCAGATAGCGCCGGGAGAAGCGCGCACCCTGACCAGCCTGTTTGGCGCTTCCAAATCCCCGGCCCTGATTCAAGGCTTCCGCCGAAAGATCATGATGGATGGATTCATTGAGGCCAAATTGGAAGAAGCCAGGAGATTGGCGCGGGAGTTGACGGATGCAGTCCATACGCAGTCTGGGATCACAGCTTTTAACGGTTATTGCCAGCAGTCATTTTTGGATAATTTGATCCGCGGCGGCTACCCCATCCACCTGGGGGATGATAAGATCTACCACGTCTATTCCCGCAAGCATGGCGATATTGAACGGGACTATAACGATTTTGTCCTGCCGCCGAAGTATTTTTCCCAGGGCAACGGCAACTACCGGGACATCAACCAGAACCGCCGGAATGATGTGTTTTTCGTGCCTGAAGCAGGCGCCTTCAACATCTGGCTCTTCATGAGCCTGATCCAGGCGGACGGTTACAATCCCCTGGTGATCAACGGGGTCGCTTTTTCGGTCCCCTCGGAAAGAGTTTCCGAATTAACTGCCACTGTCAGCCGCCCAGAAGTTTTAACAGCGGTTTTTGAGGCGCCCTTTTCCCCAGGAGACCTGGCGGCGGCTGCCATGGAAGCCGGGGTGTCCATCCCGGTGGAAACATTTTTAGATCTGGTGATGAAAGCCTCAGAAGTGCAGATCCAGGCGGAACACGGGGAGGGCTACTGGATTGATCACTGGACCTATATTCTCGACCTGATTGATGCCTACCGGGCGGTTTTCCCTGACCGACTTGAAGCGCTTCTTTTCCATTCCAGGCCGCTGCCTTTTTATGACAACGAGCATGTGGTTCAACCCCGGAAGGCGCGTTATGTGCTGACTCACGGGGCGCCCCGGCAGAGGAATGCAGTTGTCCGGGACCCGGAGAAGGCCGCCCTGATCGCATCCCGAGAGGCGGATCAGCATTGGGCCCGCGCCGATCATGGCCGAGGGGAGATCTTCAGGCTGCCGTTGATTTCCAAGCTGGTCCTGTTGGCTTTGATCAAATTCGCCACACGCGATCCCAGCGGGATGGGGATCGAAATGGAAGCGGGGAAACCCGGCTGGTACGATGCCCTGAACGGACTCCCGGGTTTATTTGGCTCTTCCATGCCGGAGACCTGCGAACTCCTGCGTTTGGTCCGGTTCCTCAAAGCTATCTTTGAAGGCACACGCCGCCAGCTGGCTTTGCCGATGGAAGCGCAAACCTTACTCGATGCGCTCGATTCATCCCCGGGTTCATCGTCTGGGGCCTGGGCGGCGTGGGATCGGCTGACTTCCGCTTTGGAGCGCTACCGGGAGGCCGTTCGGCTGGGCTTTGACGGCGGCACATTCGCCATCCATCCGACCGGGGTTCTAACCCAGATGGAAAAGCGCCTGGAGGAGGGTATCGATCGAGCAAAAACCTTTCACCCCGCGGTTCCGCCAACCTACTTCATGCATCGGGCGTCGGAGTATGCATTTTTGGAGAGCAAAGACCCGGAGGGGCATCCCCATATCGCGGTCAGAGAATTTGTCGCCGCGCCCCTACCGCTGTTTTTGGAGGGGCCGGTGCGCTTGATGAAGGTTTCAAAAGGTCAAGAAGCCCGGGAACTTTTTCAGTCTGTCAGACAGAGTGATTTGTTTGATAAGAAGCTGCAGATGTACAAAGTCAATGCTTCATTAAGGGATGAGACGCACGAAATCGGCAGGGCGCATGCCTTCACACCTGGCTGGCTGGAAAACGAATCCATCTGGATGCATATGTCCTTCAAGTTTCTCCTGGCATTACTCGAGAACAAATTGTTTGAAGAATTTTTCGAAGCGTTTAAGCAGCATCTCCCAGCCTTTATGGATCCCGAGATTTATGGCCGCAGTCCCTTGGAGAACAGTTCCTTTATCGTCAGCAGCGCTCATCCAGACGCATTTTTACACGGCAATGGGTTTGTCGCCCGTTTGAGCGGTTCGACGGCGGAGTTTCTAAGCCTGTGGCGGTTGATGATGGTTGGCCCGCAGCCCTTCCAAATGGAGGGCGGCGAGCTGATCTTAAAAATTGAGCCAGCATTGGCCGGTTGGCTTTTTGGGGCAGATGGCCGTTTTACTTTTCGGTTTCTTGACGCATGTGATATCACCTTGATCAACCCCCAAGGTCTGGATACCTATCGACAGGAAGCAGTGATCGAGAAAATCCGGTTAACTGGGATGCAAGAGGTGATCGAATTCAATCAGTCAGTGATCCCCAGCCCTTATGCCGGGTTGGTCCGCGCGGGAAAATTCAAGATGATGGAGTGTTTCTATCCATCCAGCGGCTAGTCACGGCGCACAAGATGGATAGACAGTCAGCAGCAAATTATCGATATCAGCAGAGGAAACAATGAACTGGAAATTTATTGATGATCAGGGGACCTTTAAGCTCGAGAATCCATTGGGAACCAGCTATCTGTATTTCCCCCTGGTCAATTCGGCTGGGATGGCGTCTTCCATTAGCCCAAATCTCAACGGCGATGCAAAGACGGATCAAAATACCTTTCTCCTGCTGCCTGTTTCGGTGGAAGACCTGCACAATGCCCGCTCCGGACGCAATTTTTGGGTCCGGATCCAGGGAGAGCCCTGGTCTGTCAGCGGGAACAGCGCACAGCAGGTTTTTCAGAGAGACCAGGCAATTGAAGACGAGGCTGTGCTTAAGGGGGGCTTTCTCTGGCATCAGATTGAGAGAAGGCATCCCAAAACGGGGTTACATGCTGCCGCTCTGAATTTTGTCCCCGCCAACGGCGATTCTGTGGAGCTGATGCGCATAACCCTGACCAATCACGGCCCGGAACCGTTAACGATGACCCCCATCGCCGCCATCCCGATCTATGGGCGCTCGGCCGATAACTTGAGGGATCACCGCCATGTGACGGCTTTGCTGCACCGAATTCACTGCCATCCTTTTGGCGTCCTGGTGCAGCCGACCATGTCCTTTGATGAACGAGGGCATGCCCCCAATCGTATCACCTATGGTGTATTGGGCCAGGATGAAGACGGCAATCCACCGGAAGGCTTCACGCCCTTGGTGGAGGATTTCATTGGTGAGGGCGGCAACCTGGCCTGGCCTGAGGCGGTCACCCGGGAGGATCCGGAATTAAGCCTGGCAGGGGCCGTATTTGAGGGCTATGAGGCCATCGGTGGATTACATTTTCCCGAACTGCATTTAGAGCCGGGCGAATCAAAATCTTATCTCCTGATCCTCAGTATTCTGGAGGGAGGGCCAGACCCTCATGATGTGATCAAAAAATACGGCCGACAAGGCGCATTTGAAGAAGAACTTCAAAAGACAAAAGCTTCCTGGCAGGAGCAGCTTTCCAAACTGGTGTTTAACCATCACCAGGATCGGTTTGACGGCTGGCTGCAGTGGGTCTCTTTGCAGCCGGTCCTCAGACGGATCATGGGCAATTCCTTCCTGCCTTATCACGATTATGGACGGGGAGGGCGGGGCTGGCGCGATCTCTGGCAGGATTTGCTGGCGATCTTGCTGACGGAGCCGGAAGAGGTTGGCGACAATTTATTCAATAATTTCGCTGGGATCCGCCTGGATGGCAGCAACGCCACCATTGTGGGCGCTCAGCCTGGTGAATTCAAAGCCGACCGCAACAGCATTCCCCGGGTCTGGATGGATCACGGCGCCTGGCCGTTGATCACCACCAAGCTCTACCTGGATCAAACGGGTGATCTTGATTTTCTCCTGCAAGACCAGGTTTATTTCCATGATCATCTGCACCATCGCTGCCAGCGCCAGGATCCGGAATGGAACCCGTCGGACGGCACACAGCATCAGGCCCGGACGGGGGAGGTGGTTAGGGGGTCTGTTTTGGAACACCTGCTGGTCCAGCACCTGACCGCCTTCTTCAATGTGGGCGAGCATAACCTGATCCGTTTAGAAGGCGGAGATTGGAACGACGGCCTGGATATGGCCGCAGAGCGGGGGGAGAGCGTCGCCTTTTCGGCGCTGTACGCCGGTAACTTGGGGATCTTAAGCACGTTGTGCGAGACTCTGATCGAAAGCGGGGTAGAGGAGATCTCGCTGGCAGTGGAACTGCTTCCGCTGGTGGACCGCTTTTCAGGGCCGGTAGAATATGATTCAATCGAGGCGAAACAGCGGCACTTACAGGCTTATTTTGACCTCGTTCAGGGGAAGCTTTCTGGCGCCAAGCGCAGCCTGCCCCTCAGCGACTTGGCCGCTGACCTGCGGGCCAAGTCGGGTTGGTTGGCAGGCCAGATCCAGCGCCAGGAGTGGGTCACAGACGGTGAGGGCCGGTTTTGGTTCAACGGGTACTATGACAACCTGGGCAAACGCGTTGAAGGCAAGTCTTCGCAAGGCGTCCGCATGACCTTAACTGGCCAGGTGTTTCCCTTGATGGCCGGCATTCCCACGGAAGACCAGGTTGAAGAAATCCTGCGTTCCACCGATCAGTACCTCTATGAGGACTCCCTCAATGGCTACCATCTCAACACCGATTTTGGGCCGGAACCGCCCGCTCTCGGCCGGGCCTTTGGGTTTGCCTACGGGCATAAGGAGAACGGCGCCGCCTTCAGCCATATGTCAGTGATGTTCGCCTGTGCCCTCTACCGGCTGGGCCGGGTGACGGCGGGCTGGCGGATCCTGGATGGGCTGTACACGCAGAGCCAGGATTTTCAAAGCAGCCGCCTGTACCCTGGCATTCCAGAATATTTCAACCCGCGCGGGCGTGGTATGTACCCTTACCTGACCGGCTCAGCAGCCTGGTATATTTTCACCCTGCTGACGGAAGCCTTTGGCGTGCGGGGCAAGATGGGTGATCTCCTGATTGAGCCCAAGCTGACCACCGGCCAATTTTCACAGTCGCCGCGCTTGGGCGTGAGGACCTTCTTTGCTGGTAAACAATTCGAAGTGGTCTATCACAATCCTGAAAAGCTTCCTTATGGCGCCTATCACATTGGGAAAGTGTCGGTTAATCAGGTTGCGTGGGAGGTCCCCAAAAACGCCCAGTTCGTCGTCTTCCAGCGAAAGGATTTGGCGGCCTGGCCGGAGCAGAACACGATTTCGATAACCCTGTCTGCCAGTTCAGGATGCGTGGAGCCATGAAACCGACCCACTACGGCGATTTTGATGATGCTAACCGGGAATATGTGATCACGGATCCTCAAACCCCTGTGAAATGGATCAATTACCTGGGGACCTTGGATTTTGGCGGCTTTGTGGACCAGACCGGTGGGATGCTGCTCTGCCGGCAGGACCCGGCCCTGAACCGCATCACGAAGTACCTCACCCAAAGCCCGCCATCCGAGTTTCGGGCGACCACGCTTTACCTGCGAACGCCTGGAGAAGACGGGGAATACACGGTTTTCTCCCCCTTTTATGTCCCCACGCTGACGCCTTATGATCGGTATGAGTGTCGTGTGGGTTTGGGGTATTCTCAGTTTCTATCTGAAATGCTGGGGGTGCGAACCGAGATTCGTGTTTTTGTTCCCCGGGGTGCGCGCGTGGTGGTTCAGCAAGTGAGGGTGACCAATCTTTCTGAGCAGAACAGAGAAATTGACCTCATCCCCCTGGTGGAATACACCCACCCGGATGCCCTCAAGCAGCTCATCAACGCCGATTGGGTGCCCCAAACCATGCAGTCTTTTCTGGATGAAGACCCCGGAGGGCTTAAAATCTTGAGCCAGGCGCCCTTCATGAACCAGGCCTTTCAGCGCAATTTCCTCACAGCCAACCTGCCGGTGTCCTCCTTTGAAACCGACCGGATGAACTTCTTGGGCGGCAATGGCTACGGCGCCTGGACTTCGCCGGGCGCGCTGCAGGCGCCGGAACTGGGAAACAATCTGGCATTACGAGGGGATAACATCGGCGCGCTGATGCTGCACCTGGGCGACATCCCATCGGGTGAACGCCGCAGCGCTGTTATTCTCTTGGGGCAGGCGGCCAGCCTTGCGGAGGCGCAGCCGGTTGTCCGCCGGTTCCGCGATGTACAGGCGGTTGATGATGCCTTTGAGGATCTGCGCGCCGGGTGGTCCGATTTCCTGGCGCCGGTCCAGGTGGCCACGCCGGATGCCGAGATGAACCGTATGCTCAACATTCACAACCCGCGCCAGTGCCTGATCACCATGAACTGGTCCAGGTATTTGTCTTTGTACCAGCTGGGTTTTGGCGCCCGGGGGATGGGCTTTCGGGACAGCGCACAGGATGTGATGGGCGCTTTGCCCGGCGCGCCGGCTGCAGCAAAGAAGCTATTGGTCAAGCTCCTCCAGGTTCAAAAGCGGGATGGCTCGGCCATGCACCAATTTAACCCCCTTACGATGACCGCCAACATGGGCGATGCGGCCGCCGAAGCGGACCGGCCGAAATTCTACAGCGATGATCACCTGTGGGGGATCCTGGCGGCAGCGGCCTACCTGAAAGAAAGCGGCGATCTGGATTTTCTCAAGCTGCAGATCCCCTTTTATGAAAAAGACCGGCAGGAGCAGCCGCTCGAAAGCGGTTCTGTTTGGGAGCATCTCAAACGGGGGATCCAGTTCACCCACGATCAAACCGGTGCGCACGGCCTGCCCCTCTTGGGATTTGCCGACTGGAACGACACCGTTAACCTGCCCGAGGGCGCTGAGTCTTTGTTCACAGCCCATCTATATGGGCGGGCGCTGCAAGAGATGATGGCTCTCAGTAAATTTTTGGGAAAGAAGAAGCGGATTAAGCAGTACCAGGCTTATTATCAGGAGATGAAGAAACGGGTTAACGACCTGGCCTGGGATGGGGACTGGTACCGGCGGTATTTTGACCAAAATGGCAGGCCAATTGGGTCCAAACAGAACGATCATGGGCAGATCTACACCAATGCCCAATCCTGGGCGGTGCTTTCGGGGTTTGCATCGAAAAAGCGCGCCCTCAAAGCCCTGGACGCCGTGCATGCCCGCCTGAACACCCCCTTTGGGATCAAGCTCAGCGCCCCGGGTTATGACGGGTTTGACCCTGAAAAGGGCGGGGTGACCACCTATCCCCCGGGCGCCAAGGAGAACGGCGGCATCTTCCTGCACGCCAACCCCTGGGTAATGATCGCTGAAACGCTGCTGGGCCGTGGAGACCGGGCCTATGCTTATTACCGACAGGTCAACCCGGCGGCAAAAAATGATGAGATCGATCGGTATGAGTGCGAACCCTATGTTTACCCGCAGAACATCCTTGGCGATGAACATCCCCAATTTGGGCTGGCCCGTAATTCATGGCTGACGGGGACGGCCTCCTGGATGTACCAGGCCGGGGTTCAGTATATTTTAGGGGTCCGACCTGAATGGAACGGCTTGCGGGTGGATCCCTGCATCCCGACTGACTGGGATGGATTTTCAGTTCGGCGGCGGTTCCGGGGCGCGGTTTACAAGATCCAGGTGGTGAACCCGGATCATGTCAACCGGGGCGTGAAGGCGCTCCGCGTGGATGGCGAGGCCTTTGAGGGCCATTTGCTGCCGGTTTTTGAGGATGGCGGGGAGCATGTGGTGGAAGTCATTTTGGGGTAAAAACCGCATACCCATATCAAGACTTTAAAATGGTTTTCCAAAGATAAACTTGGTGAGGATCCACCTTTATAGAGCCGTCCCGTCGGGGCGGCTCTTCGTCAGCTCAATGATTATCACAACATCCCAATTGACGCGGAGGCCGCCGGCATCTAACAACAAAGGAGCCGCAAGGTCCTCGCTGCGGTAGGTGTTGGCTGGTGCATTTCAGATAAGGCGGGTCATATCTTGAGAGGCATCCATTAGGATGCCAGTAAAGGGTCTGCAGAACGACACTGCGCCCCTATGTGTACATGTGCTTAAGAAAATCATTCTTCGGTTCTTATTGCTGAATTATTCCAAGAAATCCCAGGGGTTGACCCGGCCGTAGTCGTCGCTGCGCATTTCAAAGTGCAGGTGCGGCCCGGTGGACTTGCCCGTACTGCCCATGTAGCCGATGGTATCCCCCTGGTAGACTTCCTGGCCGCAGGACACGTTGACCTGGCTGAGGTGGGCATAAAGCGTCTGCCAGCCTCCTCCATGGTCGACCACGATCATTTCCCCATATCCGTATTCATTCCAGCCCGCATAAACCACCACGCCGTGATCGGCGGCAAAGATCGAGTTGCCCAACCGCCCGGCGATGTCGATCCCAAAGTGATTGGTTTCAGGGCTGTAGTCGAAACCCGAGAGGTAGCGTTCCGTGGAAGGCCACAGGAAGGTCAATGAACCGCTGACGCCGTTGAAATTACCCGTACAGGCGCCCGGGCCGAGATGTTTGGCCGTGGCTGGTTCATCGCGGCTGATGCGCGGGGTGCGCCAGTCGGTAAAGGTGCCCTCACCGCCGGGGATCACCAGCATGGTCTCGGGCGGAATGCGCGGGTTTGCGTAATCTCCGATCGTATTGGGATCAAGGTCATTGCCTGGCCAGTTGATGATGTCTTCTGGGGATACGTTGTAAAACGAAGCCACGCCGTTCAATCCCTCTCCAGCGCTCCACATGTGATAGACGCCGTCCACCGGCAGGATATTGAGGGTTTGTCCGGGGAGGATGAAGTGCGGGTCATCTCCCAGGGTGTAGCGGTTGCCCCACAGGATCGTTTGCGGCTGCAGGTTGAACCGATCAGCGATTGAAAAGATTGAATCGCCGGTTTCTACGGTGTATTGGATGACTTCATACCGCGCCTGTCGGAGGGGCAGGGTGGTGTGCAAATCTGCTGTCCGGGATACGCCCTCGGCATCGCTGCCCCCAGCATGAAACCTTGGAGCCTCTAGGGTCGCGGTGGGGTTCGGCAGGGTTTCGGCCACGGCAATATCCACGGCTTCGGCCCTGAGCTGAGGATTTTGGCCGTAGAAAGCGTTCATCACCCAAACGACCAGCACAATAAAAACGATCGTGGTGATGGCGGTGGCAATCCGCAGAGCTGAATCGCCCAAACCTAAGAAACGCAAACGCTCCCAGAAACGAATCAGCTTGGTTTCCGGTGTTTGGGTGTCCTTTTCAGGTTGGGGGTGGGCCTCAACCGGTTTGGTATCCGCTTGCTGCCAGGGGTTGTTTTTGTCTGCCATGTTTGGCTCCGGTATGAATCTTAACATGTTTTACCCTAGAATGCGAATCATGACAATAGTCATCCAGGGCGATCGCAAAGTAAGAGGTATTGAACAAAATTGGCTCCCCGCAACGTCCTCGTTGTGGGGAAATGAGTAAGAAAGGCGTAAATATTAGTAACTGCTCAGCCTATTAAATGACTTGGTAAAGAGTAACAATAAATTTCTTGTTGTGATAGTTAGGATGTTCTCAAATGCCATTCACTGAACCTGAGGTGTAGGAAAGATGAACCTGCGCACAAATCAAATTAACCGGAATAGTGAAGATGACAATTTTTTTGTAGAAAACTCATTTTCTTGGTGACCTCATCGTACCCTCGGGGTATCGTGTGTACTC
>CAZLEK010000033.1:0-24126 GCA_964558525.1 uncultured Candidatus Brevefilum sp. | reverse complement strand
AAGGTCGGGGCGCTGGGATTCGAACCCAGGGCCTCTTACACCCCATGCAAGCGCGCTAGCCGGACTGCGCCACGCCCCGATTTCAGGCCTTCATTATAGCCGTCTTTGATCGATTTGGCAAGCGGCGGCAGGGTTTTCCACGCGATCCAAGGTCCAGCAGAAATTGGGCTCCCCAGCTATCTTTCAACCCGGCCCATGGCGAAGAAGGTGGGGATGAACAGCACCCGCTGCCCGGTTTCGTAGGCATTCTGATCGACCTGCTGGTAATGATCCAATTGTTCCTCTGATAACCAGTGGGCCAAATCGGAGCGGAGTGTCATCCATTCGGTTTCTTCTGGTTGGTTTGTTTCCTGGGCCCACCGGGCGCCCAAAAGGCCTGCTTCCACATCGACCAAACCTGCGCTGTGGAACAGCGATCTGAGCCGGCGGCCCAAAGTGGGTTCCGCGCCTTGTGCGGCCAGGGCCTGGGTCTGCAGGCTGCCAAGTTCATCTAACGGTGGGGGATAATCCACCCGCGCCTGGTGATCTGGCTCCGCCAGGGCGATGACAGCATGGCCAGGCTGGGTCACTCGTTTCATTTCCAGCAGGATCTGAAGCGGATCTGCCACCCAAAGTAAGAGGTAATGGCAGTAGGCCGCCTGGAAGCAGTCCTTGTGAAAAGGCAGGCTGCTGCCCTCCCCCTGGACGCATTGGAAGGCGGGTTCCCGCTCCCTGGCGAATGTCAGCCCAGTGCGGTCAATGTCAAGGCCAAAGGGGAGGATCGGGTATTCACGTGCCAGCGCATTGAGGACCGTCCCGGTGCCAGCGCCAACCTCCAAAACCCGATCTCCTGGGTGGAGAGCTGTTTTTGAAAACAGGTGATGGCGGATTTCCGCGGTCCAGCGCGCCTGCTGCTGGTAGCGTTGGTGCCATTGATCCAGGCTTAATTTCTTTGTAGGTCCAGGGTTCAGCGATCCCCCCAGATCTTGTCCCAATCGTCGCTCAGCAGATTGCCCAGGATTTGGTCGTATAACCCCTGCGCGGGCAGGACATCGCCGTCGGGCTCGACATACAGCCAGGCTTTGCCTGCGCCTTCGGGCGGCGCCTGTTCTTCTGCCTGTTCCAATTCCAGGGCCACCGGGTTATTGCTCGAATAGGGGACCGGCATGTCCCAAACCAGCTCAAGCTGCTGCATGGCGGCGAAATCGCGCAGTTCCTGAAGGTCGTCCACCAGGTCCTTTTCCACAGTGCTCAGCGAAAGGGCATTAACGCCCATTTCGGCCAGGCGTTTGATGTGCGGGGTCAGATCTTCACCTGTTTCCAGTGTAAGGTGGACGGTGGTGAACAGGTCTTCCGCCACAATTTTCTGGAGGATCTCCCACAATTTGGGGTTTCCCGGGTCAAACACGATCATGATGTGATCCAGCCCATTGTTCAATAGTTCCAGGCGATATGCATCTTCCCCCATTTTTAAGCCATCGGTCAATAAGCCCGTCACCAAACCCAACTTCTCAGCCTTCAAGAGGAGGTTGGGTAAATCTTCGCGCAAGGTCGGCTCACCGCCGGTAAAGAGCAGGTGCGGGATGCCGTTGTTATAAGCCGTATGAAAGACTGCCACCCATTCTTCAGTGGATAATTCCCGATCCACCCGCTCGACTGGTGCGTGCTGGCGGTGGTTGTCTGCTCCCAAGCGGTAGGTCAGCGCACAATCCAGGCGGTAGGGCGCGGCAATTTTTCCGCTGTAGGGTTCCTGGCGTTCAATATCCAAATAGGTGACGGGGTCAAGGTCTGGGGTGTGGATCAGCGTGTCGATTTTATCCATGAATTCTTCATAATCCCTGCGGATCTGGCCCGGGTCGACCCGATAGCGTTTTGAGATTTGTTGAATAGCCTCCTCATGATCGGTTTGTTTAATGAAATGATAGGCAAACTCAACTGCTGTCTGGTTCAGGTGGAGCACTGTAGAGGCGTTGATGACGAGCAATCCAGCGCCGTCCGCGTCAATCCGCAGGTGGAGCCGATATTGATCCTCCGCATCCTGAGGGCTCTGGAAGCTGTACATCCCTTGGGGGAGGGGTTCTTTTTTCGAAAAGAAATCTTTGATTGTTTGCAGCAAATCCGTCATATCCACTCCGTTTACTTGTTTAGATTTGAAAAACAGGATGATCGATGGGTTGAATCCTTTGGTGATCGCGTGCTAAGGGACAGCCGCCCCCACATTCGGGCAGGAACTCGCAAGATCGGCAGCCTTCCGGGACATCCGTCCGGTTGCGCAGCGACCGCGCCAGGGGGTGTTCCCAAATGCTGGGCCAGTCGTCTTCGAGGAAATTGCCCAGGGACTGATAATAGGATTGGCAGGGCAAGACATCGCCGTTGGGCTCAATGCACATGTTGTACAGGGCTGCGGTGCAGCCTTTGACGCCCAGGTCAAGCTGGACGGGGTTGAAGTGGCAGTATTGGGTGGGGGTATACCAGATCAAACGTTGATCGTTATGTTGAGTGATGCTGCGGGCCATTTCCAGCAGCTCCGGCAGATCATCCTCCTTCAAACCAGTGTTAACCGATTTGCCTTTGCCGGCATAGATCAGCGCATTCAACCCCACGGTTGGCACGCCCAGCTCTCCCAGGAAGGCCAGGGTCGATTCAAGCGTTTTGACATTATGGGTAAGTAAGGTTGTGTTGGTCATCAGGTACAGTTTGGTTGCCAACGCATTCTTCAATCCGGCCACCGTCTCCTGCCAGGCGCCCTGTGCGCCTACCATCTGGTCATGAACAGCAGGGTTGTGCGATTCAAAGGTGATCTGAACGTGGTCTAAACCTGCCTTTACCAATTGGTCCAGGTAGTTAGGGTCTGCGAGTCTGCGCCCGTTGGTGTTCAGTCCGGTGATCAAACCCATTTCTTCAGCAAAGGCCACCAGTTCAGGCAATCCCTTGAAAAGGGTGGGCTCTCCGCCGGTGAAAACGATGTGGGGGATCCGGTGATTCCAAACCTTTTCGATGATCCGCTTCCAGGCGGAAAGCTCCAGCTCCGGGAAATGCCTGGAACGAGCGTTATAGCAGTGAGCGCAGTCGTTGTTGCAGCGGTAGGTCAATGCCAGGTCCATCCGGTAGGGGGCGCTGGGTTTGGCGCTGAAGGGCGCGCTGGTTTCGATATCCAGGTCACACACCGGGCAGGCGCCGTTGGGTTCTAAAAACGCCTCGATTTGGTTTTTTAGCGCAAGGTAGTCCTGGGCAATTTTCTGTCTGGGAGCCTGGAATTGCCTGCGCAGGGCTCGGGCAGCTTCTTCTGGGGACCTTTCTTCAAGGTGAAGGTAGGCCATGGCTGCCGCGGAGGGATTGAGCTGCACCACACGGTTGGCGTTGACGATCAGCAGGCCGCTTCCATCCGGGTCAACCCGCAGATGAATCCGGGTTTTGCCGCCGTTTTCCTCCCGCGGGTAATGATAGATCCCGGGATCAGGAAGAATGGGGGGATCGAAAATGCCCTTGAGGAAGTTTGAAACGGCGTCTCTTGGTTTCATGGTTTCAAGCCTCCCACCGAAGCCTGTGCTCCGGTGGGAAGGTTAAGGTTGGTTGGATCAGCGTCCGCCGCCCGCACAGGCGCAGGCGCACCCGGCGCAGGCGCAGGCGCAGGCGCAGGAACTGCCGCCCCCGCCCCGGAACCCGCCGGAGCCGCTGCGGCTGCTGCTTTTGGGAATTGGGTTGGTGCGGTTGGTGATCCCGCTGGTGAAGGATGTCAGGCTGCCGACCACGCCGGCTGCCATGCCGGAAGCGCCGTTGATGACGCCTGCCGCGAAATCGGATCCGGGAATGTTGGGTAAGGAAGCTTTTCCACCTCCTCCGGCGGCTTTGCCGCCGGCGCCAGCCGCCCCTCCTGCAGCGCTCAGGCCGCCGCCGATGCTCCTGCGGTAGCTGGGGGAGTAGCGGGGCCACCACATGGGGACGAAGACCGGTCCGCCCGTAAAGGTGCGGCGTGTGCGATCTTGATACGCATCATCCAGCATGGTCCATTCGAGGGTTTGGTCATATTTTTCACTTTTTACTTCCGGTGTATCCGCTTCCTCCACCATCTTCCAGGCACGGCGCATGATGTCTTCGTAGTAGGCAATGGTTTCTTTTCGGGAGAATCCCTTCATTTTCTTAGAGACCCCGTTTACCAGGTCCACCATCATCTTTTGCAACGCGCTTCGGCGCTTATTCTCAGGCTCCTGGAAGGCTTTCAGAAAGGCTTCTTCATAGGCATGAAGCTTTTCAGGCAGGGGTTCCGGCACATCCAGTTCGAGGGGGTCCTGTTGTTTAACGATCGCGGCTTCTTTTTTAAGTGTGCCGAACAGGATCATGGTCAGTACTTTGTCCATGGGTTGTTCCATTAACACGGCTGCTTCCACGGCCGTCAGACCTCGTTTGATCCCATGGCCTTCGATTTTCATCTTTGGCGGCAGGTATTCCATCTTGCGCTTTTGGGCGCCAACCGTCCCCTGGTAAATGCTCCATCCAAAAATCCCGAAGAAGAAAATCCCCACGCAGCAGCCAAGGTTGCCGGTGAGAAAGCTGAAGATCGAGCCGATGAACCCCGGTCCGCCATTGGTGGGCTGCGGGACAAATTCCTGAACGGATTCGCTGGCGACAGCCCCTTCGGGCACGTACTGCGCAGGGAAGCCTGCGCCAAAGACATATCGCGTATGCGCGTTGGCGTTGTCTGTAAACCAGGAATAATACACTCGGTCGGAATAGTATTCACTGCCTTCGATATTGGTGCGCCCAATGTCATCAGGTGTATCCGAACCAGGCCAATTTTCGGGGTTGTAATAAATGCCCTCCTCATCACCCACGCCATTGGGCAGGATGATGGTCATCCGGTACTCGGTGGTGGTGCTTTGGTCGGCGTTCGGATCAAACCAGGTGGGACTGAAGCGGAAGCTGGCGTAATTTTCCCGGTCTCCTTCTTCATACGGGAAGAGGATGTTCTCAACGCCCGGGATCCAGACGGTGACGATGCCCGTTTGTCCCGGCGGGATGGCGCTGTCACCCAGGCCCAGTGCGAATCCATTATCAACATACGGCGAGCTTTCGATATCGGTGATGGGGGTATCTCCAACGCGCGCTTCGATGTCACTCATGCTGTAGGTTGTGTTGGGCATGCCGATATCCACAAAATCAATCGGATCTGCGCTGGGATTGTTCTGGAATTCAATCATGTAATTGATCGAAAGCGATCCATCATCTTCGAGATAAGCTTCGACCTCAAAAAAGTTGACCGTGAAGCGGTAGTCCTGTGCTGAGACAGGATCGGCCAGCATGAACAGGCCTAAAAAAATCAGACTGAGGAGAAAAATCCGGGCTTTTTTCATAAATCACCACTTTGGTTCTTCTGTGAGTTGATATGTCGTCGAGCAATGCGGGCACTCGACCACGGGCGCACCGGCGATCATCTTCACATCCTTGGAAGTGATCGGACCGCCGCAAGCCTTGCATTTAATGGTTTCCATGCCAACTTCCCCCGGCAGATCAACCTGGAGGTTGACAACCTGGTCGCCAGGTTTCTCCGGCGGGCGGAGGCGGGTACCCAAAAAGATCAAGCCAAACCCAATCACCAGACCAAAAATACCCACAATGATCCAACTGGGTGAGCCTTCAGGGCTGAACGCTCCCAATATGAAGAGAAATGCAAAGATGATAAAGATCCCCGCTGTAATGAACGCAATAATCCTTCCGGCACGCATAGAACCTCCATTAACTCGTAATTGCCATTATATCCATTTTAACCCAAGTTTATGAACCTCACCAAAGATTTTCTCAGGTCCCCAAGGTCAATCGCAAGATCCCCAAGAAAATTAATGCTTGAAATGCTTTTTCTCCGAAGGGTGATCAATGGTATCTCATCCCAACTCTCCGCTCTCGCCGACGTCCTCGTCGGCGAAAAATCGCCATTCATAAATGCACATTTCTCTATTGAAGCAAAATTTACGCCTTCCTTACGCATTTTCCCGCAATATCCTCATTGCGGGGAGTCAATTATTTTCAATACTGCCAAATTCGCGATGGCCCCGTCAGATCCCCCAGGACAATCGCAAGATCCCCACGACGAGTAATGCTTGAAATGCTGTTTCTCCGAAGGGTGATCAATGGTATCTCATCCCAACTCTCCGCTCTCGCCGACGTCCTCGTCGGCGAAAAATCGCCATTCATAAATGCACATTTCTCTATTGAAGCAAAATTTACGCCTTCCTTACGCATTTTCCCGCAATATCCTCATTGCGGGGAGTCAATTATTTTCAATACTGCCAAATTCGCGATGGCCCCGGCGGGTCCCTATTTAAAGAATCCTTGGTGAAATATTTAACGTATAATGATGATGCTTTGATAAAAGATCCAAAAATGAGCTAATTCATTATACAGGAAATGAACCATGACCGAAGAATTTGTTCCAGATATTGTGATCAGCCGCCTGCCCTGGTAC
The DNA here is from genome assembly GCA_964558525.1 of uncultured Candidatus Brevefilum sp. Classification (GTDB taxonomy): domain Bacteria; phylum Chloroflexota; class Anaerolineae; order Anaerolineales; family Anaerolineaceae; genus Brevifilum. The sequence continues at coordinate 17,687 of CAZLEK010000033.1, read as the reverse complement.
CTGCAGACTCTTAACCAAATGGCCAAAGAAGGGCTGCACACGGTTTCATCAAAAATGCTCGCAGAACGCTTGGGCACGACCGCTTCCCAAATTAGAAAAGACCTGTCTTTTTTTGGCGGTTTTGGCAAGCAAGGAACCGGCTACTCAATTTATTTCTTGATTGAGCAGCTGCAAAAGATCCTCAACTTGGATCGCATCTGGCAGGTGGCTGTGGTTGGGGCGGGGAACCTTGGTCGAGCGTTAACCCGTTACCAGGGCTTCGCCAGCCGAGGGGTTGAGATTGTTTTATTGTTTGATATTGATCCGGAGGTCATTGGTGCCCAGGTTGGCTCGGTCGTCGTTCGCCATGTTAATTCGCTTGAAACTGAAATATCCGACAGGAGCATCAAGATGGCAATCCTGACGGTCCCTGGCGCGGTTGCCCAAGAGACGGCCGACCGGTTGGTGGGCGCAGGGATTGAAGCGATATTAAATTATGCGCCGGTGACCTTGATGGTGCCCGGTCACGTTCATGTCCAGCATATTGATCCGGTGCTGCATTTACAAAGGATGATGTATTACCTCGAAGAAGACTGAGCGCGAGAATCAGGCGGATTGTTCACGAGAAAAATCAAAAGATCCAGGTTGCTGATTTGTTTAACCCTGCCCTGGAATACCTTCTCATGGTCTTGTGCCTTTCGCAAAATCAGTTTGTGATTCTTGACGATCGGCGCTTCTATTTGGCGCCAAGCATATCGATCCCCATTGATCACAAAGCCTTGCCTGGTCGCTGATAGGGATGGTGAGAAATTTACCGCTTGGTTGTGATCGAATCTGCTTATCGCCCAATTGACCAGCCGCGGCAGGAGGATGGCGCGCACCTTTTGGATCACTTCCGCCATATCCTCGTACTGGTTGCGGATGACCAGGGTTTCTTGAGGATTTCCTAATATAAAGCGGACGCGAATATCGATGATGCTCCCGCCAAATTTTATGTGGGTGATGTGGGTATCTAAACGAGTGGTCGTTTCCCAGGTCCAAACGCGCTGGCGAAGCCAGCGCTGGAGAAGCAAGCCGCGTTCATAAAGGGTGATGTGATTGTCCCAATTCGCGGCAGTGATCAGCAAGATCACAACACCCACAGGCAAAAAAGCCAGCATGAGGATCAGCGAAGGTGCATGGGGTAAAACCATGGCTCTGCCGTGGAGCCTGACTGCTGACACCAGCTCATATAACCCCAGGGTAAAGTAACTCAATGCAGCCAGTATGATTGAAGTCCCCAAGGTGGTTCCGACCACGCGTTGATATGTGCGGTTCCGGGTAGGATAAGAGGCAATTTCAGGACCGAGGTTGTGATCCTGGTTTAATTTTGTTCCGCCAGGTGAGATTTTAAGAAGTTTCATGCTTTGGTTTGCAGTCCTCAGGCTTTGGGCGGTAGGTTACGGCTGAGCACATCCATCATTGAAAACGATTTGGCTGCGCCTTCGACGATGCAGGTCTGCGGGTTGTCCACAAGATACGCAGGGATACCCAATGTCCGGGTGAGATAACGGTCGATCCCGCGTAAAAGGGCCATTCCGCCGCAGAGTGCCACACCGCGGTCGATAATGTCGGAGATTAGTTCGGGGGGCGTCTTTTCCAGGACACGCTGGACTGTGTCAGCGATGTCTTCCAGGGGATCTTCAAGGGCTTCCACGATCTCCTCTGTGGTTAATGTGGCTGGCTTAGGAAGGCCAGAGACCTGATCCTGGCCTTGAATTTCCATGGTTTCCTGCTTGTCCTGGGGAATGGCTGCACCAATGCGAATTTTTAACTGCTCCGCTGTGGGTTGGCCGATGATTAAGCCGTACTTGGCGCGGATGTAATCGATGATCGCCTCATCCAGGCTGAGGCCGGCCACCCGGGTGGTTTTTGCTGAAACGATCCCGTGCATGGCTAGGACAGCTGCTTGAGAGGTGCCAGCCCCCAGGCAGATGATCATGTTCCCGGTAGGCGTACCAATGGGCAGGTCGACCCCCAAAGCGGCAGCCAGCGGTTGTTGGATGAGGTTGACATCCCTGCTGCCTGCGCCCAGACCCGCTTCATACACAGCCCGGCGCTCAACACTGGTGATGCCAAAGGGAATGGTGATCATCAGCTTTGGTCTGAAAAGGAGCATCTTCCCGGTCACCTGGCGGATCCATTCCCGCAGGAGGTTTTCAGTGATCTCATATTCAGCGATGACCCCATACCGCATGGGGCGGTTGACTTCAATATCCTCCGGTACCCGACCGAGCATGTCCAGCGCGGATTGGCCGATTTCAACCAGTTTAAGTTCATCCAGGAGGATTGCTGCCACAGTGGGCTCCTGGATGAGGATATTTTTCCCCTCAGCGATGCGGGTATTGAAAGTCCCCAGATCAATGCCTAATTCACGGGAAAGTCCTGCCATAATGCCATCCTTATTTGGTGATCAATTCGTCAGCCTTATTGACGATGCCTTATTTAGCGCTGCGCTCTGCCAGCGTAACTTTTGCAATCAGCAAATCTGCTTGCAGGGATATCTCTGGAAAATCAGCTTCCTTGAGTATCATAACCTAATTCTATCATTGGTGAAAGCCCCATCTATGCAGGGCGATCGCAAAGTAAGAGGTATTGAAAAAAATTGGCTCCCCGCAACGTCCTCGTTGCGGGGAAATGAGTAAGGAAGGTCTAAATATTATTTACATAGAGAAATTTGCATTAAAAGCTGGCGTTTTTTCGCCGACGAGGACGTCGGCGAGAGCCGAAAGTTGGGAAGAGAGTCCATCGATCACCCTTCGGATAAAAAGAATTTCCAGCATAACTTTACGTAGGGATCTTGCGATTGCCCTGCCCATCTATGCCGGTGTTGAAAATCGGTTCTTTTGAAAATCTTTCAATGCATTTCTTTTGAATTGCTTGTAAAATATTGATTGGTCGGGGGGGAAAGACTTCAAACGAAGGTTGACTGCGGAGAGATGCCTTGCCGGGGCAGTTCTACAGCGGATAAATTGAAAGATTCTTCACGCTTGCAAAATACAGCTTTTGAATCATCTGGGTATGACTTGATGAAAGTAAATGAATACCTTCGAATAGGCTTCTCTGCTTTGGTGCCCTTCAGCATACCTTGTGTTCAAACGCTTTCATCCATATTGGCGTCTCATGATGAGGGATGATTAATTAATCAAATTTTCAATTCGCGTCGCCAAATTGTGTCACCTCGACGCTGAAGGTATACTTTATTATAATAAGTTAAACATAAAAACAAAAAGGAGCAGTGATGCCCGAAGAGAATTTCTTTGTTTTTGAGCAGCAAATCGAAGCACCTGCGGAGCTTATCTTTCAAGCTTTTACTTCCGCCACCTCTTTGCGTGAGTGGTTGTGTGATGTCAGCACAACCCATCCAGATCAGGGCGGCAGGATCTATCTTGCCTGGCACCGGGGTTATTTTGCCAGTGGGCATTACATTCAATTGATCCCCAACAAGCAGATTGTGTTTTCATGGATTGGCAAGGAAGAGCCAGACTGGACTCGGGTTGAAGTTTCGATCCAGCCTTCGGAAGGTGAAGGTCAATACCGGGTGGAATTACGCCATATTGGCATTGGAAAAGATGCTGCCTGGGATCAGGCGCGCCAGGAGATCACCAAAGGCTGGAAAATGGGCCTTGAAAATTTGAAGGCTACCCTGGAGGAGGGCCGCGATCTGCGTGTGATGGACCGGCCTTTGATTGGCATCTACCCTGAAGATCTGGCTTCTCTGACTGAGAACGCCGTAGAGCGATTGGCCGTCCCTGTTGACTCGGGTGTATTGGTGACCGATGTTGTGCCTGAATATGGGGCTGATCAAGCAGGCATTCAGTCAAATGATGTGATTGTGGCCATTGATGGAGAAAAAGTGGATCGGATCCGTACCCTGGGTGTGATCATCAACCAATATACACCAGGAGACCGAATCGAAGTTGAAGTTTTTCGCGGTTCAGAGAAATTATCTTTTCAAGTTGATACCATGGCTCAGAAGTCGGAAGCGCTGCCGGAATCACCGGAAGCGCTTGCCAAGGAATTTGAAGTTCGGGTCAGCGATTCACTTGCCGCCCTTGAGAAATCCCTGGAGGGGGTTACCGACGCGGAAGCCGCCTATTCTCCAGGTCCTGAAGAATGGTCCGCCAAAGAGACGCTTGTCCACCTGATCCATAATGAGCGTGATCTGCATGGCTGGATAAACGACCTGGTCAGCGGTCAGGAACGTTTTTATGATGAATGGCCCGGTGACCGTCTGTTCCGCATCCGGGCGACTTTGACCACTTATCCCAAAATTCCGGATTTAATGGCAGAGTTACGGCGCAGCCTTAAAGAAACGGTTGCCTCGGTTGCTTTTATTGATCCTGGGTTCATTAATAAAAAAGCCAGCTACTGGCGGTTGGGGACGGCATTGCTGGGCGCGCCTAAACATATTCAAGAACACATCCAGCAGATTGAGGATAATGTCAGGGCCGCAAGGAAAGCGGCCGGCGCATAGGGAAGGGGTCCGGCGCATAAGCTGTGCTCAGGTCCTTGCGCTTTTCCAGGTTTCGCATGTCCCCCAAGTTTCAGCAAGCATAGGGGTAGGGAACTGTGTTTCCGGCCAGCAGGAAGAGCCAGGCGGCCCTTGAAAACTGTTTTCATCAGAAAGTGGATTTCTTTTCGGCATTTCGTTCCAGGGGTGGATGATTTCAAACCATTCGGTACTGTGAGCTTTTCTTTGGCTGCATTGTGGTCAGAATAAGTACGACCAGTGTGTTCAGGGTTATCTCCTTGATCCTTATTCCATACGCGCCTGCTGACCTTTGGATTTCGATTTAACCCATGGGCGCACCTGCGTGCCCTTCGGGCCTTTTATCTGAAGGTGTTCCACTTTCAGGGCACACAGATGAGTACATCAGGTCGAAGAAAATGGTGTTTTGCTGCCTCCTGGATCCCCAGAAATATTCTAGGAATGCCGGCAGGATTTACTGCTGGGATATAATGATTACAATCAAAACCAGGACGGATAGATCCCGGTCTGTGATTTGACCCCCAAAAGATATTGGGTTGCGGCTCAATCCATTCAGCCGGCGCTTCGTACAGTTATAAGGAAAAATCACAATGAACGATTCAGAAAAAGCATACCAGGATGCACTCGATTTTCTATATAGCTTTATTGACTACAGCCTGAAACGCAATTTTCGCAACGCAGCTGAAAAATTCAATCTGGAGCGCATGCGTCAATTCATGCGTCATCTCGGCGATCCGCATAAAGACTACAAAATCATCCATGTAGCTGGGACTAAAGGCAAGGGTTCTGTTTCAGCTATGGTCGCCAGCGTTCTGGCTGCTCAGGGATACCAGGCTGGTCTGTATACGTCTCCGCATATGGTCGAATTCACTGAACGGGTTCAGATCAATGGCGAGGAGATTCCTAAGCATGAATTGGTGCAGGTTGTTGAGCTCTTGAAGCCGGTAACGGAAAAAGTTCCAGAGATCACAACCTTTGAATTAACCACGGCGCTTGCCATGGTTTACTTCTCACAAAAACAGGTTGATATCGCCGTTTTAGAAGTTGGTTTGGGAGGGCGGTTGGATGCGACAAATATCGTTGACCCCCTGATTGCCGTGATCACTTCGATCTCTTATGACCATGTGAAAATCCTTGGCGACACGCTTACCGAGATTGCAGGTGAGAAGGGTGGGATCATCAAAGCCAACACGCCGGTGATCATCGCGCCTCAAAAAGAGGAAGCTCGGCTTAAATTAGAGCAGATCGCTGTTGAAAGAAATGCGCCGCTGATCCAGGTTGGGCGGGATTATCTTTATGCTGCTGATTCTCACAGCCTGGATGGTCAAACCTTCCTGGTCTGGACGCCCGATGAACAGCCGATGGTGGATGAATTCATTGAATCCGGGGGGCGTGATGTGTGGAGTCCGGTTCGCCTGCGCATCCCGCTCTTGGGTTTTCACCAAATTGAAAACGCGGCGACAGCCTATGCGGCTTTAAAGACAGCTGAAAAATTGGGCCTGGAAATCCAACCAGAAGCCTACCGTCGGGGTTTTTCGCAGGTTGACTGGCCGGGCCGCATGGAGATCTTGCGCCGCCGCCCCCCGCTGATCATCGACTCGGCGCACAACCGCTATTCAGCCCTGCGCCTGCGGCAGGCTATGGATGATTATTTCCCGGGTTTTCCCGTGATCCTGGTTTTTGGGGCCTCAGAGGATAAAGATATTCCCGGGATGTTCCAGGAACTGCTGCCCAGGGTCAAGCGTGTGATCACCACCCAATCGATCCACCCTCGGGCGATTGACGCTGAAGAACTGGTTGACCTTGCCCACCGCAGTGGACGCTCCGCTGAGGCGGTTACGCCGATTGAAAGCGCGATCACGAAGGCCCTGGATGAAGCTGGCGGTGAATCGGTGGTATTGATCACTGGAAGCGTGTTTGTTGCCGCGGCTGCAAGGGAGCTTTTCCCACAGATTAAATCCGGTCAATTGCAATGATACAATTGGTTTGCCTGAAGTCATGTTTTGATTCAATTGGGAGTCTGAATGAACGATGATAACTGGTTTCCCCAGGTGGATGATGACGATGAGTTAATGGGGAACATTCACCAGCGGACAGAAGAACTGTACCGGATTTCCAACCGTAATCTGGATGAGAGCGGTACATTTATCAGCCCTGCATTTGTTTTAAATGATGTCGTGGTCTTTCCGAGAATGATCTCGCCGGTCTTTCTGAGCAGTTCGAGCAGTCCCAAGGCAGTCGAAGCCGCGCAGCAGCGGAACCAGACTGCTGTAGCGCTTTTTCTCTCAAATGAAGGCGTGGACGGGGATTTATTAAGTGAATTTTTACCAGTCGGTATGGAGCTGGCGGTGGGCCGCATGCTCTCTATGAAAACTGGAAACTTCTCCGCACTGGTTCAAGGGCGCCGTCGAGTTGAAGTGGTTAAGCTCCTGGGGTCTGAACCCTATTTGCTGGTGGAGGTCAGGCCAATCCCAGACACGTTCCGGATGACCAATCAACTGACAGCCCTGATGCGAACTGCGCGCAGTCTGTTTGAAAGCTGCGTTGAACTGAACGAAAGCCTCCCGGAAGAAGCCCATCTCTTTTCATTCAATATTGACGATCCAAGCTGGCTGGCGGATATGATTGCCACAAGTCTTTCGCTGCCGAATGATGTCCGGAAAGAGCTGATGGTTTTATCCCATCCCGTAGACCGGCTTAAGCGAATTAATCAGATCCTGGCTGAGGAGTTGGATGTGCTGGAGTTGGAGGATGAAATCCACGCCCAGGTGCAAACGGAAGTAGACCGCTCTCATCGAGAATATTATTTGCGGGAACAGATGAAAGCGATCCAGACGGAGCTGGGGGAGGGTGATCTCTGGACCCAGGAAATCTTAGAATTATCCACCAAGATCGAAGCCTTATCTGCGCCTGAATCGATCCGGTCTCAGGCTGAACGAGAGTTGAACCGTTTAAAGCAAATGCCCACCATGGCCCCTGAAGTAGGGATCATTCGTTCCTACCTGGACTGGCTGTTGGAATTGCCCTGGACAGCATCAAGCACCGACAACCTGGATGTGATCCATGCAAAAGACGTTTTGGATCGGGATCATTATGGCCTCCAGAAAGCCAAAGACCGGATCATAGAATACATCGCTATCCGAAGTTTGAACCCCAAACGGCAGAGACAGCCAATCCTGTGTTTTGTAGGTCCGCCGGGAACAGGAAAGACCTCCCTGGGAAAATCGATTGCCTCCGCGTTAGGGCGCAAGTTTGTTCGCCTGTCCTTGGGAGGTGTGAGGGACGAGGCTGAGATCCGTGGACACCGCCGCACATATATCGGGGCGATGCCTGGCCGTATTATCCAGACGATGCGCCGAGTTGGAACGCGCAACCCATTGTTCATGTTGGACGAGATCGATAAACTCGGGGCGGATTTCAGAGGAGACCCTTCTTCTGCGCTGCTGGAAGTGCTTGATCCAGAACAAAATCAAGCCTTTTCCGATCACTACCTGGAAGTCGATTATGACCTGTCGGATGTGATCTTTATCACCACAGCCAATACCCTCAGCACGATCCCCGCCGCTTTGCTGGACCGGATGGAGGTGATTGAATTCTCGGGCTATATCGAGGAAGAAAAGCTGGAGATTGCCAGGCGCTTCCTGATCCCACGCCAGCTTGAGGAAACAGGACTGCAGGGTGAGGAGATTTCTTTTCAAGATCAAGCCCTGACGAAGATCATCAGGGAGTACACCTATGAAGCCGGCGTTCGGAATTTTGAGCGCGAAATTAGCCGGGTGCTGCGGAAAATTGCCCGACGAAAGATGGAACAAAAAGAGCTTCCGAAGCGGGTCACACCCCAGGCCATCCGGAAATATCTTGGTCCGCAGCAGTTCTTTGAAACAGAAGCCGAGGGGGAGGATGAGGTGGGCGTGGCCACGGCGCTGGCCTGGACGGAAAACGGCGGGGAGATTATGCCCGTTGAGGTGTTGATCTTGGAAGGCAAGGGCAATCTGCAGATCACAGGCCAGATCGGCGAGGTCATGCAGGAATCAGCCCAGGCAGCCTTATCTTATATTAAATCCCGGGCGGATGTCTTAGAGATTGACCCTGAGCTGTTTGAGAATGTTGACGTCCATTTGCACATCCCCGAAGGCGCCATTCCCAAAGACGGTCCAAGCGCCGGGATCACGATGACCACGGCGATGATCTCCGCTTTCACGAACCGGCCAAGTTACCATTTGGTGGGAATGACGGGCGAGATCACCTTGCGCGGGCGCGTTCTACCAGTTGGCGGAATCCGGGAGAAAGTCCTGGCATCTCACCGGGCTGGTCTGAAAAAGGTGATTTTTCCAGAACGCAATGAGAAAGACCTTGAGGAAGTTCCAAAAAGTGTCCTAAAAGAATTGGATTTGGTCACGGTCAGGCACATGGATGAAGTGCTGCCGGTCGCTCTGCACCCAGCAGGACATGCAAAAGCTCGAACAAAGCGCAAAAACAGCAAAAAAACAGCACCTGATTCTTCAGATGCTGATATGGCTGAATGAAGTTTTTTTTCGGAGATCTCAAATGTGATCGTTTTCCTGAGTGACCCGATCTTCAGATTCCTCAGAGGAATACATCTCGCGTTGGAGCGTGTTGATCCCATTCCTGACCTGCGAGAGCAGCCGATCCAAATTAACTTCCAGATTGGTCAGTGATTCGAGGATGTATTTATCGGCTTCGCGTTGGGTTGCGGCGGCGTCTTGATGCGCCTGTTCAACGATTTGTTCAGCCCGGATTTTTGCAGACTGAATGATCTCGTTATCTTCTAGGCGTTTCTCTGCTTTTTCTCTGGCCAGGGCAATGGTTCGATGGGCTTCTTCTTTGGCCTGGGCCAATATCCGGTCTCTCTGGGAGATGATCTGCTGTCCTTTTTTGATCTCTTCCGGTATGGCAACCCGCATCTGGTCGATCAGGTCCAGCATACGATCCTCATCCACGATCACGCTGTGAGTCAGCCAGATCGGGCGGCTTTCATTAAACAATTCTTCTAGTCGATCGACAAGATGTAAGATATCCATCAGAGCCTCCGCTTCAAATCTCCAACTTAACCTGTTGCAAGCGTTATACCAATCTTAACACATTCCCAGATTCAGCGCCTGCTAATCTCGCAAGGAGGTTAAAGGTACAATGTCCTGGTCATCGCCCAGGACATTGAAGCGTTTCTTGAGCGCTTTCTCAACGTGTTCAGGGACCATGCTTGAAACGTCGCCGCCCAGGGCAGCGATCTCGCGCACCGTGGTCGAGGAAAGGAAGGTGTGTTCCTCGCTGGTGATTAAAGCAATCACATCAATATCCGGCTCAAGGCGGTTGTTGGCCAGCGCCATCCGGAACTCGTATTCAAAATCTGAAAATACCCTAAGACCGCGTACAATTGCGCCTGCGCCGACTTTCTTGGCAAATTTGACGGTCAGGCCAGTGTACTTGATGACGCTGATATTGCCAGAATTCTTAAATGCTTCCTCAACGAGCGCCAACCGATCATCGGGTGAAAACAGGATATTTTCCTGCTCTCGGGCATACACTGCCACGATCACCTCATCAAACAGATCTGCTGCCCTTTTTGCGATATTGATGTGCCCGTAGTGAATGGGGTCAAAAGTCCCGGGGAATAAAACGCTTGACATATCAGCTGATATCTCCTTCCGCAGAAGGCCAGAAATGATCCAGGGCGGCCCGCATCAGCTTGTGTTCGGGCGCTGAGAGGGTTGGGTCATTTTCCAGCACCTGCTGTGCATAGATTTGTGCTTTTTTGATCAGGCGAATATCGGTGATCTTCGCCAGTCTTAAGTTTGTGAAACCCGATTGACGTGTTCCCAGGAACTCTCCTGGGCCGCGCTGCTGCAAATCGTATTCGGCCAATTCAAATCCATCGTTGGTGCTTTTCATGGCCACCAGACGTTCATTTTCAGCTGCGTCACTGGTTTCAGGGATCAAGAGGCAGTAAGATTTGTCGGCGCCCCGTCCAACACGCCCACGAAATTGGTGCAGTTGCGCCAGGCCAAACCGGTTTGCGCCTTCAACAACCATCACCGTGGCATTGGGGATGTCCACGCCGACTTCCACAACAGAAGTGGAGACCAGAATGTCAAACTCCCGGTCACGGAACTGGCGCATCACCGCTTCTTTTTCTTCTGGTTTAAGCCGCCCATGCAGCAGACCAATCTTTAAATTTGGAAAAACTTCTGCCTGTAACCGCTCCTGTTCTTCCACGGCAGCTTTAGTGTCCGGGTTGTCATTTTCCTCAATCAGGGGATAAATAATGAAGGCCTGACGTCCTTCTGCTGCCTGTGAAAGGATCAGCGTGTAGACTCTCTCCCGTTCAATGGGATAGACGATATGGGTTTCCACCGGTTTCCGTCCAGGCGGCATTTCATCAATCACGCTGACATCCAGATCGCCATAAACCGTCAGCGCCAGCGAGCGTGGGATCGGTGTGGCGGTCATTACGAGCAAGTGCGGGTTTTCTCCCTTTTCACGCAGCGCAGCCCGTTGGGCGACGCCAAAGCGGTGCTGTTCGTCGATGATTGCCAGCTGAAGGTCCTTAAAATCAACTGGATCCTCAATCAGGGCATGGGTGCCAATAATCAGCCTGACTGAACCGTCTCTCAATCCTTGCAGGATTTCATCTCGCTCTTTGGCCGGGGTGTCCCCAATCAGCAAGCGGATTTGGCTTTCCTGCATCAGGGCGGTTTCCTTGTCAGAGTTCGCCAGCAGCCTTTTCAGGCTGTAGTAATGTTGTTCAGCTAGGATACTCGTCGGCGCCATGAAGGCGGCCTGTGCGTTCTCATGCAGGACGATCCCGATCGCTAAAGCTGCGATCACCGTTTTGCCCGACCCCACATCGCCCTGGAGCAGTCGGTTCATCGGTTGGCCAGCGGCTAGATCTTGACGGATCTCGGCCAGAACGACTTGCTGGGCGTGGGTTAAATCGAAGGGCAATGCCTGGATTTGATGCAGCAGCCATTCATCCGTTACCTCAAATTTTCGCCCCTGCTGCTTTACCCATTGGTATTTCTGCATGAGCACGCCTAATTGCAGGAGGAAAATTTCATCAAATGCCAGCCGCGACCGAGCCTTTTTTAAAGCTTCTGTGCTTTCCGGAAAATGGATCTCTTTCAAGGCGTTTGAGAGATCCATCAAATCGGCGTCTTCAAGGATGTACTCGGTCATAAAATCAGGAATTTTTGGCGCCCAGTGGGAAACAACGTTGAACATAACTCGCCGCAGCCAACGCTGGCTCAACTTTGCAGTCAGTGCGTACACAGGCACGATCCGCTTGGTGTGCAGCTGCTCTTCTTCAACCTGCTCATAATCAGGGTGGTACATCACATGCCGTCCCAAATATTGCTCGATTTTCCCCGAGATGGATAGGAACATGTCCTTTCTGAGATACCGCAGGTGATATTCCTGGTTGAACCACATCAGTTGAATGCTGCCGGTATCGTCTGAAACCACCGCTTGAATGATCTTGCGCTTCTTATTTTTGGTGGTGAAGGAGCGGATGCTTTTTACCCAGGCGAGGATTGTGACTTCTTCACCATAGGTCAGATCTTTGATCAATTTCAGTTTTGAATAATCATCATATCGACGTGGGAAGAAGTAAAGCATGTCTTCAATCGTGTGCAGGTCTAACTTTGCCAACAGCTGGGACTGCTTGTTGCCGATACCCCTGACCGCTGTGGCAGGGGTATCCAACCCCTGGGGAAGAGCTTGGGCAGGCACAGGCGCAGGGCCGCTGACCCGTGCACGGGTTCTTCCTTGTCCTTCTGGGTGCAAATGACTGCTGACAGCTTCTTTGTCACTTGAGGACGGCAAAGAGGCCGATGGGTCGTTTGGATCCTCGGAAGGGAGATGTTGATTTAAGTTCTTGATCCCGGGACTGTCCAAAATCCCGCCGATTTTCCGCACTGCCTTGGGCCGTTCCGCGTGGGTTAGGTCGGGATATTGGTTAAGGATCATCAGTACCTGCTGGATTTTGTCTTCCGGGATACTATCAACGCGAGCATCCCCAACCCAGGTTTCCGCTAATTTTTCCAAACCGCCAACAACTGCTTTATTGGTATACCCAAATTCTGATTCAAGTTTAAAAATCTTGTAAAGTTTTTCTGTTGATCTTTGCATACTTTTTCAGCAACCTTGATGAATCTAGTTCAATTATTTTAACGTCATGCGCTCATTAATCATAACGCATGTGTGAAGCCAATTGTATCATTTCCTGTTCGTCCATATTTCTTTCTCAAAAAACAGCGCGGGCGATCGCAAGATCCAAAGAAAAGTTATGAATAAAAGACTTTTTATCCGAAGGATGGTCGTTGGTATCTCATCCCAAATTTCCGCTCTTGCCGACGTCCCCCTTGGTGAAAGAAGTCATCCTTAAATGCATATTTTACTAAGGGATGAATATTGCGCCTTGCTTGCTCATTTCTCCGCAACGGTGACACTGCGGGGAGCCAATTTTTGTCAATACCTCTAACGATGCGATTGACCTGCACCGCTACCCTATAAAAGGATGGGAAGATCATACAGCCGGTAGGGGCTGCGGGTTATGCCCTGATGAATTAATCTTCGAATTCTCCAAGCAGCTGGTTTCCTAAGCACGAGGCTTAAATTAACCCCCTGAGTTTCTCTTTCTCTGCTTGTTGCTCTAATGGCGCCGCCACAGCACACAAAATCAGCGGGGTCCAGGCTGCGGGGCGTACCCAGCGACTTTTCGATTGCACCGTGGGAATCAGGGTTTGCCGGTAAACACCAAACCCCCTTGTTAGGGGTTTTTCCAATCGAGCTTGATATGGTATCAATCACTCAATTGCGATGATCAATTGATAATGCGGCTGCCCGCCTTCATGGACTTCAATTTCGTGATCTGGATAGATTGAACGGATCTTGTCTGCAAGCTGGTTGACTCTTTGTTGTTGGATATCCTCGCCGTAGAATAATGTGATCCGCTCGTACGCACTGGTTTCCGCGGCGATCAGAAGTTCCTCGCAGGCTGTATCAATACTTTGGGTGGAGGTCACCAGTTTTCCGTTATGCAGGGCGATCACCTCACCTTTTTCCACATGGACGTCGTCAATTTCAACGCTGCGGGTCGCAGTGGTGATCTCACCGGTTTCAACTTCGTCAATTGCATCTTTCATCGAATCCACAATTTCATCAAAGTCGGCATCCGGGATCAAGCGGAACATGGCGCTCAGGCCCTGGGGGACGCTGATCGTGGGGATCACTGCCACTTTCTTCACCGTCATTGAGGCAGCTTCTTTCGCTGCCATGATAATATTTTTATTATTTGGGAGGATGATCACCTGATCGGTTGGCAGGTTCTCAAAGGAAGCCAGCAGTTCTTTGATGCTCGGGTTCATGGTTTGCCCCCCTTGAACGATGGCAGCCACGCCAAGACTGGCAAAAATCCGAGAAAGGCCGGGGCCGGGTGAGACCGCCACGACCGCTGTCTCTCCTGGTTGGACCTGTGTCAGGTTGATCTTTGGGTTTTTGGATTTTTGTTGTTCATCCATTTGAGCCATGAGGTTTTCCATCATCACTTTTTGGATGGTCCCCAAGGTCATGGTATGCTCGATCGGTTGGTAGCGGTTATCAAGCGGCACGTGGATATGCATCCGGTACATGCCGTCACCTTCACCAACCTGGATGGATGTGCCGATTTGCGAGAGTTCTTCGTAGTATTTCTCTAGATCAAAAGTTGGCTCAGGGGTGAAATCGATCACCACTTCGTAATCCTGTCCGGGTTCAACGGTCTCCATGGCGTCCTCAAGGTTCATTTCTGAAAGGGGCATGACCTCGGTGACTGTTTGATCCAGCTGGTCGCCATTGATAAACCGCCACATGCCTTCGAAGATACACAGCAAGCCTTTCCCGCCTGAATCGACCACGCCCGCCTGTTCCAAGATGGGGAGCAGTTGGGGTGTGCGTTCCACGGAGGCTTCTGCGGCTTCAACAATATCAGCCAAAACTTCGGTGAAGCTGCTGGTGCGTTGGGCGGAGACTTCCGCCTGAGCTGCGATGTCTTTGATCACCGTCAGAATGGTGCCCTCAACCGGACGTACCACGCCTTTGTAGGCGGTCTCTTTTGCCTCCGAAAGGGCTTCCGCCAAAAGTGAGACATCCATGGTAGGCTTTTCATCCAGGGCGCGTGCAAAGCCGCGCCAGATCTGTGAAAGGATCACACCCGAGTTGCCGCGTGCGCCCATCAATGCGCCCCGGGCAACAGCATGCGCCAACTGACCGATGTTTTGCGTGCCTGCCGTTTCAACCTCTTCGAATGCCGCCTGCATGGTGAGCACCATGTTGGTCCCGGTATCTCCATCAGGGACGGGGAAGACGTTTAAACGATTGACAACTTGTTGATTGGTTTTTAACCACACCATGCCTGCTTCCAGCAGGGTTTTTAAGCTCTGCCCATCAATTGGCACTGAGACAAGCTGGTGCCGCTCCTCAGAGCTCAATTTTGTCAGTTCAACTGCACTCATAATACTCCCAAGATTAAAGCACGCGATAATTTCAGGCTTTCAGCTATGTGAAAGCCAATTAATCCATATTGCTGATCCGCAAACCGCGGACATGAACGTTTATCCGCCGGACAGGCAGACCGATGGTTTTTTCGACGTTGTATTTTACACTATTTACAATGCTGTTTGTGATCGATTTGATCCTTGTGCCGTATTCCACGATGATGAACAAATCGATCAGCAATCCCTCATGATCGTATTCCACATCCACTCCGTATTTGCCATCTCGAACGATGAATTGCCGAATGCTGTCAAACAGGTTCTTTGGTGCAAGCCCAACGACCCCATAGGATTGGAGGGTGGATTGACGCGCGATGGATGCGATGGCATCCTTCTGGATCAGGATACTGCCTAATTCATTATGCTGTTGGTTGTTTTCTGTCTCTGCCATAAGATTTTCACCCGGTTGCTTGTTGTAATTAATCGAATATGGTAGAATCATTCGCTGTTTGGAAAGTGAAAGACCAAACTTGGTCATTATAACTTAAGTTTTGAAAGGACGACACCATGGCGACCTGCGAGAATTGTGGAAAAAAGACGACCTTCGGTCATAATCGAAGCCACTCGATGCGAGCAACAAAACGCCAATTTAAGCCGAACCTCCAAAAGGTTACTGTTTATGAGAACGGGCGAACGGTTCGTAAAACACTTTGCACCCGCTGCATCCGAACGTTGACAAAGTCCACTAACTAGTTAAAACACGCTTACTGGGCAATAGTCGCGGTTTCGCCGCGATTTTTGCTTTAAGAACTGATCTCCTGCAGCGCCTCTCGGAGGGCCTGGATCCCCGCCTGAATGCCTTGTTCGTGATTGAAAACCGCAGATCCGGCAATGAAGTTGGTGGCCCCAGCCTGGTAGCATCGAGCGATTGTTTTTGCGGAGATGCCGCCATCCACCTGGATGATCGCCGTGGAGGCGTTCGCTGCTAATAGGTGTTTGGTGCGTTGGATCTTGTCGAGCATGGTTTCAATGAAAGCCTGGCCGCCAAACCCCGGGTTGACCGTCATGATCAAGATCGAATCGGTATCCTGCGTTAGCTCC
Organism: uncultured Candidatus Brevefilum sp.; assembly: GCA_964558525.1. Classification (GTDB taxonomy): domain Bacteria; phylum Chloroflexota; class Anaerolineae; order Anaerolineales; family Anaerolineaceae; genus Brevifilum. Next base: position 1,589 of record CAZLEK010000033.1, on the reverse strand, counting down.
CGCAAGGTGTCAATTGGGGTGCCCGGGTTGATCACCAACCCCGGCGACATCCCCATCTCCCGTATACTTTGCAGCGTTCGATGGATGTGCGGGCAGGTTTCATAGTGGACGGTGATATGATTTGTACCCGCATCCGCGAAGGCCTGCAAGTGCTGCTCTGGTTCAACGATCATTAAATGCACATCAATGGGCAGATCAGTCACCCGCCGGACGGCTTCGACGATCATGGGGCCAAAGCTGATATTGGGGACAAAGCGGCCGTCCATCACGTCTACATGGATCCAATCTGCGCCGCCATCCACGGCCTGCTTGACCTGATCGCCTAACCGGGTCATGTCTGCAGAAAGAATGGAAGGTGCAATGATGATTGACATAAAGGTTTCCTTGTTTAAGCCTGGTTCCTGATTAGGGATTGATTGAAAAATAAATATACAGCCAGAAGGGGATTAACCCCAAGACGGCGGTGAAGGCCAGCAAAGCCAGAACCCATGTTGCCCAATCCAGGGGCTGCTCTTCTTCAAGCGGTTCTCCGCTTGCGGATTCAATGGATGCTGAGGTCTTTGATGCCTGAGGAGCAAGCCCTATCGGTGATCGGGGCCCTTGTTCATCTTCCCTGACCTCACCGGGTGGTTGATTGCCTGCCTTGGGCAATACAATTGGGCCAGTTTTTTCTTTGTTCAACTGCCCAAAATTGACCAACACACGCCCGAGCTGGTCTGCTGTTCGGTACCGGGACGCTGGTTCTTTCGAAAGTACCTTGAGGGTGATCTCTTCCAGGGCTTCTGGGATGGCAGGGTTTAGCCGGCGAGGAGGAATGGGGATTTCGACACGGTGCATCCTTGCCAGTTCAGTGGAGTCATCCGCCTCAAAAGGCAGTTTCCCGGTCAGCATTTCGTATAGGATTATTCCAAGGGAGTAAACATCCGAAGCAGGTGAAGGCGCTTCACCCCTGGCCTGTTCAGGTGAAAAATAATGCGGGGAACCCCAAACGATCTCAGATCTTTCATCCGGGTGGATGGTTGCCAGCGCACGGGCGATGCCAAAATCGGTAACCTTGAGGCGAAAATCACTTGAGACCAGCATGTTATGCGGTTTGATATCGCAGTGTACCAATCCAGCGCGATGGGCATAGCCAACACCAGCACATGCCTGGGCCATCAAACCCACAGTGTCTTCAATGCTATAGCGGTTTTTTTCTCGGATCAGCGATTTGAGATGGGCGCCATCGATATACTCCATGACAATAAAGACCTGCTCGGCGTCCAATCCAAAATCATAAACGGTGACGATGTTGGGATGGGAAAGGTTGGCAGCGGCTTTGGCTTCCTGTCTGAAGCGGTCTCTGAAATCCTCGTCCGAAGCATAATCCTCTTTGAGGATCTTGACGGCCACTGTCCTTTCGAGCATTTCATCGAGTGCTTTAAAAACCACGGCCATCCCACCCGCGCCCTGGGGCTGGAGCAGACGGTAGCGGTTGTTAAGCAGGGTGTTTTCGTTCATTACAAAATGATCATCCTTATAAAAATTATATCACACACGATTTTAAGTTTACCTGAAGGTATTGCACAATGCAGGCAATCGCGAAGTTA
>CAZLEK010000032.1:0-24304 GCA_964558525.1 uncultured Candidatus Brevefilum sp. | reverse complement strand
TACGCCTTCTTTACCCATTTCCCCGCAACGAGGACGTTGCGGGGAGCCTTTTTTTCAATACTTCTTACTTTGCGATCGCCCTGAGTAATCTTCCGAATGTTGCTGGAAATTCAGGATCTTTGATATACTGGACCTATCTCATTGAGCACCAGACAGATTAAGAAAGGTACCATTCAGAAATGCTGAACCCACGCATTAAGGTAAAAAATCAAATCTTGATTTTTTACTTATTCCTGGCAGCTGTGATTGTGATTGCCAGCGCCTGCCGATTGTCACCTCCCTCCACACCCACCGAAACAGCCCAAACCGAAAGTCCCCCAAAGGTTGCTGAGTCAACCCCCTCATCAAAACCCTCCCCGACAACAACTCAAATAGCCACAGCCGCTGATCTACCAAACGCACAGCACCGTCAATGGGCAATCTCGGCAGTTGACCAAAAAGGCGCCGATGAAGCGCTCTACGCCATCGGAGCGCCGGATTCCGAAGGCTGTGATTTGAGCCCCCGGGAATCCGTCTGGGTTTACCAATCCGATTCATTCCTAGACACATCCAACTATCTCCAATTATTTTTCGCGGCGCCGGTTCTGCCCAGCTTGGTGAATATCCATCTGGCCTATACCCATTCTGCGATCACAGGCGTATCACTGATTGACCTTCAAGGCCAAGCGCATGAAATTTATGAAGGGCTGCCCCATGCCCTGACGGAATGCCCCATGGAATTCACGATTCAAGCAAAAGCTGTGAGCGTGCCGGTGTATGCCGTCAGGATTAACCTTGCCACGCTGGATGATGAAGTATTCGGCTTGACCGCCATTGATGCTGTCGAACTGGTTGGCGAACCGCTCACTGAAGCACAAGCCACACCCATTCCAACCCCCTACCTGACGATGAGCAGCCTGGGGTTCAACGCCTCGGATGTGCCCAAAGGCGCAGTCCATTTTGAAGTTTTCGATCACAACACCGGCGAAAGGATCTCCGTCACTGAGTGCGATGCATTTTCCTATAACGTGATGGAAACCGAACAAACCCTCCGCTTCTTCAGCTGCGAAGATGCAACCGAAATCTGGCTCTACATGCCTCTCTCCCTTGAAATCGGCTCCTTACCGCTGAACACCTATCCTCAGACGCCTTCAGCAAGGTTGTTTTATGTAGGCAAGTTTATACCCGCAATGGAAGGGGAATGCTGGGTTGACTGGATCAGTGAAACCCATATGACCGGCGTGCTGGAATTCAAAGGCTTTGACCCTCAAAACCAGGTGGATTACTACCGTGTGGTGGCGATCTTCAACCAGATCCCGTTAACGGAGGAAGCTGCTCGAAAACCAGGGGAGATGATCGTCCAGTGGGCCCAGGGGGCTGATGCCAGCAGTGAATGGTCCGGCGATGACAACGCCGCCCACCAAGCAGTCGGCCCCTCCGACACCTGGTTGGACTGTGAGACAGCCCTGACGACCTGGAAGCCAGAGCTGAATGACCCGCAGCCCTGGTTGGAACTAACCTATCAAACCTCTGTGGAACCCACGGTCCTGAACATCCTCTTTTCGGGGCCGCCAGAAACGATCCGCGAGGTCAACTTGCTCTCGGCAGCCGACAGCTTCCCCCTCGACCTTTCCACCGCCAGGCTCCTGGAAGGCTGCCCGCAAGCTCTGGCCTTTGATCCCATCACTCTTCCACCCATCGAGATCCTCGCTGTGCAGATCCTCCTGGACCCGGCGGCGGTCAGCCAGGACTTTGGCGTCGATGCAGTCCAGTTGATTGGGGTTACTGGGGAATAGCAGCTCAGGTCTAGAAAATTAAGCGCTACCGTAACGATCTTCTTCAATCAATAAGTCCCAAAAAAAATGATCGCTCTCCTCACAACTTCCGTTCTCACCCCTTTGTTCTCGGGTTTAAGCACGGGATATCAAGATGCATCGGTTTGATTTGGGGTCCATGACGCCATTGAATAGAATTAAAGGAGCAAACCATCACAACTGGAGGCGCCCTCATGACCCAAACCGAAAAACTGCTTTCATTCGGCATCACCGGCTCCGTCAACCCGGTTACACCTCTCAACCGCAACCCTTCATATTTGCTGTCGATCCTGGACATTCAAAAACTGCTGATCAAAACGGCCCATGAGCCGCAAAACGCAGCAGCCATCCAGAAAGCACTGGCGCGTACGGATGTAACCCTGGAAGATCTGGTGGAAACCGGCCTCCTCAAACAGGCTGGGGATGGGTACCGGATCAGCTTTATCCTGTTTTTGAAGGAAGATCTTGAGATCATCAAATCTATCGCTGGCGAATTAGGTGAGGATCTGGCTGATGCTTATATCCAACAAACAGGGGCCTTTACCAATATATTGGCCAGATCATCCAACCCCCACAACATGATCCATGACCTTGCCTATATCCTGATCGGCTGCTTTTCCCTGGATTGGGACGGCCTGCAGATCACCAGCGAACTGGGCTACCGGGTGGAAGCCCAGCCCACAGAACGGGGCGACCGCTACATCGCCTGGGCAGAAGAACGCCAATATGAAGCCGTGCGTGAAATTTATTGGGGCAGCCACAATGATTATTACCCGGAATGTGTCCTGACCTCATTTGGAGACCACTGCGCCCTGCCGCGCGCCACTTTCCCGGATCTTGCCTGGCGGATCGAACACAGCATCTACGACCTGAATTTCCCAGCTGAAATTGAGCACCGGCTGGTACAGGCATTTTCACCATTTGTTTCCGATTTTAGTGAACAGGCAGGGGAGATCATGCTTTCACTGGCTGAGGGCGATCGGACATTGGAAGACCTGTCTGGGAGCCTGGGCGAAACCCCTGATGAGATCCTGGCCAAAGTGGAACTCTTGATTGCCTTGAATTGGATCGCTGGAGAAACCACGAATGGATACCGCCCAATCATCCCGGTGATCCCCCTCAGCGATGTCGACATGGTTAAAGAAGTTCTGACCCGCAGCGGAAACCTGCTCGTGGACTGGCTGCCAAAGCATATCGATGAGCTCCGTGACCGGCTCAGTGAGGTCACACCGCTCAAATACGGCCTGCGCTTTGGAGACATCTTCTCCCAGGTCTGGCATTACCTTTTCGGCCTGGCCAACCGGCACATGGTACAAGCCGGCTTTTTTGCAGATCCTTACAGCCCAGACCGCCTCTTCAAGGGGTTCATCCCCGCCGTATGGCACCCGGATGTGATCCCGGAGGAGACAACTTTTCATTAATCCCGCGTCTAAATGCAAAAATTCTAGGAATACCCCTCAAAACAAAACCCCCGGTCAGAAAACCCCGGGGGTTGAATTTATGCAAGTAAAATTTACGGAATTGGATTTTGCCCCACCCAGTCATCCCCCAGGACCAGCACCAGGTCGAGATTGGGGTTGGGCTCATCCACCCGATAGATATTCACAGAAGCCACGCCCAGCGTCTCCGACAGCCAGCGCAGGGCATAGGGTTTTGCCTGGTGAACATAAATGGCGCTGGTAACCGTGTATTCAGTGCTGGATTCTTCCACCACATTGAAGCCCTTCTCTCGCAGCCAGGCGGCCGTTTTTCCAGCCATGCCATCCTGGTAGGAACCATTCCAGACGGCCACCCGCGCCCCTTCCTCAGCCACGCCATCCAGCAGGTTCGCGGCGCCAACAGGTCCAAGTGCGGCGCCGTTTCCAAAGGCTTCATCCCGCAGCAGTCGGATTTTATCGGGGATGGGCTTGAGGATATCCAGGCCGTCGGGAGATTTCCCCAGCGAGACGTATTCATTGCTGATCACAAACTGGCCGATCTCGTCCCGGTCAACCTCCAAAACCGACCACCCCAGGCGGATCGCTTCATTGAGGTTCATATTCGTATTGATCCCTGCGGAGAGGTCATTGTAGATCTCCGGAGCCCGCGCCACCAGCTTGGGCATCATATTGAATTCTAAGATCCGGTCGCGCACGGCCATGATTAAGATTTGTTGGCGCTTAGACCGATCAAAATCTCCGCCTTCGGTTTTCCTCGCCCGCACATACGCCAGGGCATATTCGCCAGACAGGGTCACCACGCCGGGTTCAATAGTGACGGTATTCCACTTTCCGCGCCGGTCCAGCACCATTGGCTCATCGAAGGTCAACCGAACACCCTCAATATGATCAATGAAATCAATGAAAGCCTGAAAGTCAATCTGGGCGTAATACTGGATCGGCGCCCCGAGCAGTTCCTCCACAGTCCGGGCAGCCAGGCCGGCGCCGCCGCCGGGGATGTTATAAACTTCACCAAGGTAGTAGGCCGTATTGATCTTCCCGTGGTCAAAACCCGGGATGCTCACCCACAGGTCACGGGGGATGGACACCATTGCTGCAGTTTTATTGAGCGGATCGAGGGTCAAGACCATCATCGTATCGGTACGGGGTGTTTCGCCGGCTTCCCAATCCCGGTAGTCCAGGCCCATGATCAGCACGTTTACTCGGCTGACCCCATCCCAGGGCTCAGGTGTGGGCAGTTCCGCAGGCGGGATCTCGGTTGGTTTGAGTGTCTCGCCGGCATCCTCTTGTGGGCTTTCCTCAGCGTTCAGAACCGGATCACCGGGCAGGGAAAAGGTCTGGTTGGACGCAACCAGGCTGCGGCTGAAACCAAAACCGAAATAGGCCCCCATCAGACCAAGCGCCAGCAAAACCCCAAGAATGATCCGGGTGGTCCGATCCCTGGGAAAACTTGCTTTTATTTTTTTAATTACAGACATCATAAACGCATCATCCAATCAGACCCGGCGAACCCGAAGTACAGGCGCCGGATTGAATAAATTTTTAGTTATCGTTACCAGGGAGTTTCAGTCCATCGGAGGCGGCGGGACCGGCAGATCTTCTTTTTTCGTGTCGATCCATTTATCGCCTTCATCGATCAACATCACCGGGATGTCATCTACGATCGGATACTTCCGGTCGCAGTCCTGGCAGATCAGCCAGGATTCCCGATAATATTCCAGGAGTCCTTCTTTCTCCTGAACGCAATTCGGGCAGCGGAGCATATCAAGCAGTTCTTTGTCGACCATGGTTCCTCCAATAAAATACCCCGGTTAGGAAGTGGGGTACTCAAACTCCATTTTATTCCAAAAATCAAAAACAGCAAACCAATCTAGCCAGGTGCGCCAGATGCCGCTTGCCTGGGGATCTCATTCTTCAGCAGATTCTGGGATATCCTCAGTGCCTGGCCCATATTCATAGATTGCCTGCCAGGGCCGGAACCTGGTGTAAAAGGAATCTGCAAAGTGCACCCTCTCATCCTTGTAAACCGTGCGAGTGACGGAGATCTCAGCCCCATCGGCAGCATAATCGACCTGTTCGATCTCACCTTTTTCGAGGTCCGGGTTCTCACGGTAAAGCGGTTCCGGTGCAGGGACCACATTGGTCGGCCCCGTGGTTTCCCAGCTGACGGTGCGTCCGTCCTGGGTGGAATAGAATTTCCATGTGAGGGAAAAATTCCCCATGTAGGTTTCCATCAGCAGCCAGTGATCCGTGTCATTGGTGAACTTGAAATCCACAATGGGGACGTAAACCGTGGCGTCCAGGCCGGCCAGGTTAGGATCCTTACTGCCATCCGGTCGCATCTCGTAATACCCCACACGGTAAGCATGGGCATGACGCTCCTCGATCGGGAAGCCAGCAAAAAAAGCTGTGCGGAAGAGTGTGGTACTCACCTGGCAAACCCCGCCGCCCACCCCCTGGATTGTCTGGCCGCCGTAGATGATCAAGGCTTCGGCGTAGCCGTTCTCCAGGCTGATGTTGCCCAAAGCCTCGGCCATTGAAAAGGTCTCACCGGGCGGGATCAGCAAGCCGTGGAACTGCAAGGAAGCCGTTTCGATATTCTGGACACGGGCAGCTTCGGAACCGTAAAAATAGGAGGTCTCCTGCTGAACCAGCTCGGTGATCCCCAATGTTTCGCCTGTAACATCATCCGTCACCTCAGGTTGGCGCCTGGTGAACTGCAAGGGGATTTGATGCGCCCCTGCTTTCAGCTCGGTATTGATCTGTTGAATGCTGCCATCCACGTCCAGGCTGCGGCCGATCACAGCCGGCTGGATCACTTCCAACACCCGGGTGTCATCGTTGAAAATAAATCGGGCGTTGACCGGATCGATTTCTAAATCCTGCGCCAGGCTGCGCAGGTAAACATCCAACAAACCCTCATTGACATTGATGGCGTAGGCTGGTTTTTCACCTGGGCTGGTTTCTTCACGCAGAACCGACAACATGGCTGCCAGTTCATCGGGTGGAATTGTCCAGGTTTGTATTTCGCCATCCCCATCCGGTGCAGTCAGCTTAAGCGGTTCGCTGAGGATTTCACGCGCCAGGTCGGCCTGGGGTCCCACATCCAAAATAGCTGGCTCGGTCTCCGTCACCGGTAATTCAAGATCAAGATCCTGCATTTGAGATAAAGCCGTCCTGAGCAAGACCAGCGTCCCTTCAATATCCAATTGACGTCCCACCTGGCCTTCCTGCACAAGGATTTCAGCGCCATCCAATGCCAGCGAAGCCTCCTGGACTGGCCGGTCAACCTCCGCGGCAATCGATTGGAGATAATTTTGCGCCATGCGCTCATCAAAAAAAGCCACCGGCGAAAGCTGGACGCCTGTAAACCAGGCCCGACTTTTCTCCAGCAGGTTGCCGGGCAGCCAGCCCTCCCGACCGTGGGCGTAGGCTGCCTGGGCGCTGAAGCTTGGTTCAATTAAATAACCCAGATTGATCGGGTGAGCCTCCCAGGTCTTTTCGCCGTAGGTTAGTGAGATTTTTCCTTCATAGGTGTAAGGGATCGCTTCCGCCAGATGGTCACGGGCTTCATCCACGGTCAACCCGGAAAGATCCTGACCGTTCACACGGACGCCGGGATAGATCCGGTCAGCATAGGCGACTTCATAACCCAGCAGCAGCATGGCTGCCACCAGGCCAAAAAGGAACAGGCTGAGGGGCAGGGCCAGGACAACCTGGAGGAGGGTCGTTTTGTTTAATGCCGGTTTTGAGGTCATAATCCTCCAGATTATACTGCACAGAACCTAAAAAGTATAAGATAAAATCGATCGTAATAATCCTAAACCGGACATACCAGAACCAATTAGGTAAAATTATCGCTCTCGTTCGGTCATGGCTCCTTCCGCTTCGCTTCTGCCCCCTCCGCTTTGCTCCGGGGGTTCCGTTTCGCTTCAGAGTAATAAAGACCGAGCAAGAACCATGCTGGATAGGCTTGTTTTTTGTCCCAGCCTTTGATTGGTAAGGAACTAAATTGTTCGTTTGCACATTGTGTGAAAGCAAACAGAATACCCTGGGAAAAAGCAACTATTTCTGCTTTTGCAGATTTCCCCGTATAATGGGAATAATCCGATCGACGATAAGTTAGGCTTAAAATCAAACTATGACCTTACACATCATCCTTTTGATCATCATCATTGTCGCCGCCCTGGTTTTGTTTTCCATCGAAATCATGCCTGCGGAGGTCATTGCCCTGGGCGTGATGATGGCGCTGCTCCTCACAGGAATCTTGCCATCGGAGATCGCCTTCCAGGGCTTCGGAAGCGATACCGCCATCATGATCCTTGGCCTGCTGATCTTGACCGCAGCCTTGGTACGAACGGGCGTCATCCAGCAGATATCACGCCGGATTTTACGCACCGTCGGAGATAATCCTAACCAGCTTTACTGGATCATCATGGGGACCGCGGGGATCCTGAGCGGGTTTATGTCCAACACAGCCACCTCGGCCTTCTTCACGCCGATGACCATTGGCCTCTCCCGGAAATATAAAATTCACCCCTCCAAACTGCTTATGTCGCTGGCTTTTGCGACCATCCTGGCCAGTTCAATCACCCTGGTCGGCACTTCCACCAATGTGGTGGTCAGCGGGTTGATGCAGCAGCAGGGAATGCGCCCGCTGGGCATGTTTGAGCTGACCCCGGTTGGCTTGCCGATCCTGGTTGTGGGCCTGTTATATATGTTCTTCATCGGGCGGCGCCTGGTTCCCGTCCGGGATCAGCCTGAGAGCGAACTCTCCGAAGATATCCTCTCATACTGCTCGGAGTTCGAGGTCAAACCTGATTCTCCCTGGGCGGACAAAAGCCTGGATGAGATTGGCCTGGGAAAGGAATACGACCTGACGGTGCTGCGGATTTTGAAGGAAGCCGGCTATCATGTTGAGCCGCGCGCCAATACCCTCTTGCAGCCCGGTGACAAAGTCCTGGTTGAGGGCAATCGCGACGACCTGGTTGCCCTGGAAGAAAACAATTCGATTGAGTTCACCGGGGAGTTCAGTGAAAAGACTGAAACTCCCCAGGCCTTATCCATGGCGGAGGTAATCCTGCTGCCCGGCTCACCTCTGGTCGGACGAACGCTCTCCGGCCTTAATTTTCGAGACCGGTATGGGCTCCAGGTGCTGGGCATCAACCGGAAAGGTGAAACCATCCGCCGCCGGATGAGCCGTACCCGGCTGAAGGTTGGCGATCAACTTCTGCTCCAGGGAGACCCAGACACAATTGACAGCTTGGGGACAAATAACAGCTTTCGTGTGGTCTCCAGCAAACTGGACATCATGCCTGAAACAGAAAAAGCACCCGTTTCCCTGGCCATCTTTGTCGGTGTTTTGGTGCTGGTGTCCTTTGAGATCCTGTCCCTGCCGGTCGCCGTGATGCTGGGGGTGCTGCTGGCTTTTATCACCGGTTGTATCACCCCTGGCGAAGCCTACCGGCGGGTAAACTGGAACCTGTGGCTGCTGATTTCAAGTATGCTGGCTCTGGGGCAAGCCATGGAGGTTTCCGGCCTGGCCGAGCTGATCGCTGACCAGATTGTGAACCTGATCGGGGGATCAAACCCTTTGCTCCTGCTGACGGCATTTTTCTTCCTCTCGCTGCTTCTAACCCAGCCGATGTCCAACCAGGCCGCCGCGGTGGTGGTGATCCCGGTGGCGATTCGAACCGCCCTTCAGTTAGGGCTCAATCCGCGCACCTTTGCCGTGATGATCGCGGTGGGCGCGAGCTGTTCCTTTATCACGCCGTTGGAACCCGCCGCCCTGATTGTCTACGGCGCCGGCAACTACCGCTTTTTTGACTTCATCAAGGTTGGGTCCATCCTGACCCTGCTGATCTTCTTAATTGCTATCTTGATGGTCCCCTGGCTCTGGCCGCTTTGACCCACATTCCCCAATCTATTAAATCAACTCATCCGGCTTCATGGATGGGTTTGTTCCTGATGATGATTGCTTTGCCTAGCCCCCGTTTTCAGATCGGAGCCGCAGTTGTTCCGCTTTCGAGAAGACCTGCCGCTGGACCAGCACGATCGAAATCAATACGGTGATCCCAGCTGCGACAAAAATCGAGCCGGAGACCACAAACTGGTAAAAACCGGCATAAGCCGGATCCGTTCCCGATAGGAGCATGCCCGACATCGCCCCCGGGATCCAGACAATCCCCAGAGACTGCAGCCCATTGATCCTGGGGATCATCGAAGCAGTTACAGCACGCCGGGCATAAGGCGCGGCCGCCACTTCCGGCGCGGCGCCCAGCGACAGCGCGGCCTCAATTTGGCCGCGATGGGAGGTGAGTTCCGATCGAAATCGTTCCATCATGAGGGCATTGGCGTTCATCGCCCCATACACCATCATGCTGCCAATAGGGATGATGGAGGTCAGGTCCTGCTCGATCACACCCAGGAACGTCATCACCGAGATGACCAAACCTGAACCAACAGCAATCCCCAACAAGGATATCCATAGGGCGTTGGGGATGTCCTTAATCCGCTGAACCGTCATCACACCTGCGGCGGTGATCATGGCCAGGATTACCGGGATGGCAATCCATAAGGGCGCGGTGAAGATCAAAGTCAACAGGAAACCCACCGCCACGATCTGAAACAGCCCTCGAATCAAACCAATGGCGATGTCTTTTTTAAGTCCCAGCTTCAATCGCCAGGTTAAACCCAAAACCACCAACGCAGCGAGCATCGTCACCCCCGCCTGGGCAGCGCCTAACCAGACCTGGTTCTCAATCCATTGTGGGAGCATCCAAAACCTCCTTCACCGGCCCATCTGCTGCCAGCTGGCCGTTTTTGAGGATCAGCGCACGAGAGGTCATCCGCTGGACCTGCCCCTGGTCGTGGCTGACCAGCAGGCAGGTTACCCCTTGCGCCTCGAGTACAGAAAGAATGGTCGCTTCCACCTCCTGCCGGGCGGCATCATCCAGGGAAGAGGTGGGTTCATCCAATAATAAAACTTCAGGATCGTTTGCCAGGGTGCGCGCCAGGTTCACGCGCTGCGCCTCCCCACCGGAAAGGGTGCTCACCTCCCGGTCTGCGAAGCCTTCAAGGTCAACCCCTGTGAGCAGGTCTCTTAGGCGCGCATCGGAGAGGGTTTCGCCCTGGGTTTCCGGCCCAAAGCGCAGATTGTCGGCCACCGTCCCTGGGAAGAGATACGGCTGCTGCATCACCAGTCCCATCCGGCGGCGTAATTGGCGCGGCGGGATTTGGCGAATGTCCTGACCGTGAAAAAAGACCGTCCCTGAAGTGGGTTCATCCAGGCGGTTCAGCAGCCGGATCAGCGTACTTTTGCCCGCGCCGGAAGGCCCAAAGACCGCCACCCGCTCCCCGGCATCCATCTTAAAAGTGATATTGGAGAGAATGGTTTGACCATTGACCTGGTAAGTAAGTTCTTCAACACTCAAGAAGGGGGGCATTTTTGAGTCGCTTTGTGATACCAAGTACGCCAGGTTTTGAGAAATATCATCCGTCGTCATCCCCTGCTAAAGAAGCGCTTTCAATCGCCTGAAAAATTTCAGCCGTTGATGCAAAGGGTCCGAACCTGATCACCCTCAGGACCCCTTGAGCGTCCAGCACATAGGTCTCTGGAACCGAGGAGACCCGGTAAAGGTGAGAGATATCCCCGCCCAGATCCGGGCCATTGGGAAAGGTCACGCCGTAGGCAGCCAGAAAATCCTGCGAGTCTGGCTCAGTGTCCATATAGGCCACACCCAGGAAGACCACATCCCCTTCAGCCTGGTATACAGACCAGGCTTCCTCAAGCAAGACGGCTTCTTCGTCACAGGTGGCGCACCAGGAAGACCAGAAATTGACCAACACGATTTTTCCCCGCAAAGAAGCCGTATCAATCGTATCGCCAGAAAAAGTTTGCAGCCTAAAATCCTCCGGCCTTTTGCCGACCGACAAAGCTCGCGCATCGCTTGAAAATAATTTCATTCCCAGAAGCGCCAGCAGTCCGACCACGAAAAGCGCCCCAATGGCGATCCAGATGATCTTTGCCTTGTCGGGGCGGCTTCCTGGATCAGAGGCGCCCGGGGGTATCACGCCTCCTCCATTTCTTCAAGATCGCGCTCAACTTTTTGAAGGTAAGGATCGTCGAATGACTGTTCAGCGGGTGGCGTTGAGTCGGCGCGGCGACGGAGACGGGTGAAGAGAAGCCCCAACCCAACCAGGAAAGCCAGCGGGGGCAGGACGTAAAGCAGCCAATGCGCCCCGCGCCTTGGCGGCGCACTCAGCACCCGGTCGCCGTATTGGGTAACAAAATAGGCCTTAATGTCATCCTCCGTCCAACCCTCGGCCAGCCTCTGGCGGATCAGCTCGCGCCACTGATCGCAGGCCGCCGTTTGGCATTCGTCCAGAGGCACGTTCTCACAGACCGGGCAGTACAGCTGCCGGGCAATCTGGTTGACCTCATCATCGGATGGCGTAGGCGTCTGGGCAAGGGCCTTTTGGGTTGAGATTGGAAGGATAAGAAAGCCAACGATCATTAAGCCCCAAATGGATACCTGTAAAAGTTTTCGATTGATTGAACTCATGGCATATTTGACATTGATCTGGATTCAGACCTAAGGATACCATACCCAAACCCTACCGGGGTGTGACATTGCTATGGAATCAGGGTATTCGCAAAGTTTGAGGTTTTGAAAAAAAATGGCTCCCCGCAACGTCCTCGTTGCGGGGAAATGAGTAAGGAAGGCATAAATTTTGATTCAATTGAAAAATTCGCATTTAAGAACGGCTTTTTTACGCCGACGTGGACGTCGGCGAGAGCGGAAAGTTGGGATGAGATACCTTTGATCACACTTCAGAAAAAAGAATTTCAATCATAATTTTTGATGGGGATTTTGCGATTGCCCTGGCTATGGAATTGGATGAGTATAATCAGAGTAACGAAATAGAGAACACTCACCGTGGACCATGATCCCCCCTGATACCACAAGCCTCCACCGCCGTAAACAGGATAATAAGCATGGATTGGCGAAACCTTTTTGAAAAACTCATTCAGATGATCGTTGCCTTGCTGATGGGCATTGGTCTCGTCAGCAGCCCAAACGGTGCGTCAACCCAGGTTTCACCAAACACCCCCACCTTCCTGTCACCGACATTGACAGAGGCCCTTCCCAGCCCAGATACGACCCCACCAGAGGCTGCATCAACCGCCACAATTTTTCCCGCTACCGCCACACCCAGTCCCACAGCCGCGCCCACCCTGGATCCTCAAGCGTTGCGGCCTAAACCTGGAAGTGTTTGCGGCTTTGATCCCCAGGTGGCTGAGCTGATTCAAGGGTTGGATCAGTCAGATTGGGTTCATTGGATTGAACTGCTCTCAGGTGAGAAACCCGTTCAAATGAATGCTGAAACCTACACCATTCTCACCCGGTACAGCGAATCCATGTTCAGTGGAAGTTCCAACGCCAGGGCATATGCGTTTGTACTCGCGCAGCTGCGGCAGTGGGGCTACCAGGATGAGATCGATCTCTTTGAGCAGGAATACCTTCCCATGATCCCTGAACCAGAGACAACCTGGAAGAACATCGTGGTTGTCATCCCCGGGAAGGCGCCTGACCTGGCCCACGAGCAAGTCCTGCTGACCGCCCACCTGGACAGCATTTCCGTGGGAAATCCAGAAGAACGCGCGCCAGGGGCGGATGATAACGGCAGCGGCGTGGCAACCCTGCTGGAAGCAGCCAGGCTTTTCCGGGAGATACCTTTCAAGCGCACCATCAAGATTGTGTTCTTCACCGGCGAGGAGCTGGGGCTGTGGGGAAGCCAGGCCTATACCAGCCATTACGCCCATGAATTGGAGCATATTCTCGGCGTCTTCAACCTGGATATGTTTGGTTACGATGCCGATCAGGACCGCTGTTTTGAGATCCATGTCGGTTGGATGTCAGAATCCAACCTGGTTGGGGGATGCCTGGCGGATGTTATTGAGAATTATGATCTGAATCTCAAATTTGATTACATCGTTCAGGATGCCCTCCGTGCGTCTGACCATGCCTCCTTCTGGAATGAGGGTGTGGGGGCGATCGAAGTTTTAGAAAACTTTCGCACCGATGGGTTTCCAGACGGCTGCGGTGAGCGCGATTTCAACCCGTACTACCATTCCGATGAGGATTTAATTGACAAGATGAACCTCGATACCGGTCATGCTATCGCTAAAGCGGCCATTGCCGCGGCAGCGCGCCTGGCTGAACCCATCAGGGATTAGCCGATGAAAGGTTTGCTTCGCGTTCTGTTCCCACTTTTCCTCGCCGGCCTGCTTATGCAGCCGCAGGCTTATGCCTGTGAAGAGGATTCCAGCGTCCAAGCCCTGCTGGATGAGATGAACCAAACCCGCTGGGTGCAGTGGATTGGGGACCTTTCCGGCGAACGGGAGATCACCACGGAAGCAGGGAAAGGCCGGATCTTGACCCGCAGCAGCTATATCCTGTTTGAGCCAGGTCAGGTTCCCAGCGCATTTCAATACCTGCAAGAAGAACTGGAAGACCTGGGGTTTACGGCAGAACAGGATTTCAGCATCCATACCTACGATTTCCCCTTCGAAGACCGCCACCCCGAGCGCAACTGGAAGAACCTGATCCTGACCTTCCCGGGGGCCGATCCAGACCTGGCAGATGAACGCGTGCTGTTGGTCGCCCACCTGGACAGCACCTCCAATCAGGAAACCACCCTGGCGCCCGGCGCCGATGACAATGCCAGCGGCGCGGCCGGCCTTCTGGAAGCCGCCAGTGTTCTAAGACATTTCCAGTTCCAACGCACCCTGCACCTGGTCTGGTTCAGCGGGGAGGAGCAGTCCCGGCGCGGGTCAGAATATTTCGTGGAAGACTATCAGAACTGGCTGCCGGAGATCGTCGGTGTCATCAACCTGGATATGTTCGCCTTTGATTGGGACGGTGACCGCTGCTTCGAAGTTCATGCGGGCACGCTGCCCGGCTCCCACCAGATGGGCAAATGCCTTCTGCAGGTCATCGACGCCTACGACCTCGATTTGCGCTTTGATTTCATTGACGATGAGACCGCTTACACCTTTTCAGACCATCATCCCTTCTGGCTGGAAGGCGTACCGGGTGTGATGATCTTCGAGAACGCTTTCTACCAGGCGGGCGAAACCTGCGGTAAAGCTGACCGCAACTATGCCTATCACACCACGGCGGACACCCTGGTTTACATCAACCAGGAAACAGGCTTCGCAATTTTGCAAGCTTCATTGGCGGCAGCCGCACACATGGCAACTCCCCTGGGCGCCTGTTTTACAGAAAACATTGCAATAACAAGTCAAAGAAACGCCGGTAAGGTCCTGCTCGCCTGGGACCCCCTCCCCGAAGCAGCGAAGTACCTGGTCTGGCAGATGAATGGGTCCCGCTGGGAGCTTGTGGGGGAAACCAGCGCGCCGCGCTGGCTGATTCGCTCAACTGAAGTTTACAGTAAGGCTGCTTACCGTGTGTTTGCGGTGACCGAAACAGGCTGCCAATCCCAGGCAGATTTTTTCCCCCAGCAATAATGGGCCCCCGAAGGGCTGCAGTCCTTCGGGGGAGATTTAGGAAAAACTTGGTTTAGCTACGCAGCCGATGGACCCTGGTATTGGGCTTTACCAAATCCAAGGATGGGGAAGAACACATACGGAAGCAGGAGCAAACCCACTGCAAAGCCGCCGCCTTTACCAAAGGATTTCGCCAGGTCGATCATCACGATGATCGAAATGACAAGATTCACACCTGGAATGAGCATCAAGAGCAGCCACCAGCCAGGGCGGCCGACGATTTCCAACATCACCCAGATATTATAAAATGGGATGATCGAGGCCCAACCCGGTTTGCCAGCCTTGGTGAAGATCTTCCACATGGCGATGAGCATGAAGATCCCAAAGGCTAAGCCGATCAGCCCGCCGCACAGACCGCCGATCAGCCCAAAAATCTCTTCGTCCTGTTGTAAGATGGGGGAAAGAAATGGTAAGAGGTGGAACATGTCTTGAGTCCTTTCGATTAAGTCGGATAAGGATGTAGCTTAATGAAAAACGATCTGATCTTATTTTAATGAGTTATTGAGACTGTGTCAATTTATTCCTCGAGCAATACCAGCCCGCCGCTGCATCACCCTCTGGTCTCTGAGCGCCAGCCAGCCCACCTTCAATCATGATGCCTACCGGCTTTTAAGACTCCTGCCAGGCCATAAGGCCACAACTGTTCCGAGGGTCAGCACCCCGGCGCCAATCCACAGCCAGTTGACCAACGGGTTGATAAAGATCCTGAAGGTGGCCTGCTCCTGGGTGGATTCAGCCCCATCCACCAGGATCGCATACAGGTCACGACCCAGATTGCTGTGCAGGGCTGGTTTGGTAACGGCCATCCCCATGTCAAAATAGACCTCACGCGCGGGATACAGCGCGCCGATGGGCCGGCCCCCTCGGCTAACAGCCAGCACGGCCCGGGTAACCTGCTGGCCTTCCGGGCCCGCATAGCGTTCCAATCCCTCATATTGGAATGTGTACCGGCTCAAGGTCGTCCCTTCACCCAGATCGAGGGTTTGCTGGGTTTCCTGCTGCATTCCTTCGAGTCCAATGATCCCCAGGCTCAACAAGAGCACGCCCAGGTGTACCATCATCCCCCCATAGCGCCGATGATTCTGACGGATCGGCGCAAAAATTGCCTGGATGAAATTCAGCCCTTTGTGCTTGCTTAATCCAGCGGCCTGAAAACCATACTCCACCAGCAAAACCAGGATCGAGAAACCGACCAGCCAGAAAATGAACAATAAAAAAACACCCGAGATTTCCCCCGCCCACCAGGCGAGGAGCGGCGCCAACAGCGAGAGGGGCGCCAAAATCCAGATCTTCTGACCCAATTTCCTGATCCGGCTGCTGGTAAAGGCCGCCAGCGGGCAAATGCCCACCAATCCCAGCAGGAGGATCAATAAAGGGCCAATGATCGCTTCATACCAGGCCGGGCCAACAGTCACCTGGGTATCGGTCAATAGTTCTGAAAAAATAGGGTAGACCACGCCCAGGAAACATACCATCAGGATGCTCAAGAGCACCAGGTTGGAAAATAAGGTCAGCGTTTCGCGGGAAAATGCAAATTCAGGCGTGTAAGCGCTTCTCAAATCTCCCCACCGGAAAATCAGCAGCCCCAAGGAACCAAGGGTGATCACCCCGGTAAATCCAAACATAACGGGGCCAAGATCGCTGCCGGCAAAGGAATGCACGGATGACAGCACCCCGGAGCGGGTGAGAAACGTGCCAAAGATCACCAATACAAAGGTCAGCAGGATCAAGACCAGGTTCCAGCGGTTGAAACCTGATTGCCGGCGCTGCAGTAAGGCTGTATGCAAAAAGGCTGTCCCGCTCAGCCACGGCATTAATGCCGCAATCTCCACCGGGTCCCAGCCCCAATACCCACCCCAACCCAGGACGTCATAGGCCCAACGCATGCCCAGGACGAGTCCTAAGGTTAGAAAAACCCAGGCAACCAATGTCCAGGGCCGGGCGATCTCAAGCCAGCGGCGATCCCCCCTGCCGGTGGCCAGGGTCGCGATGGCCAGCGCAAAGGGAACCACAAAGCCCACAAACCCCAGGTAGAGCGCCGGTGGATGCCAGATCATCCCTGGGTGCCGCAGCAGGGGGTTCAAGCCCTGGCCGTCCTGCGGCATCAGCGGCCAGCCGCCGGCTGGTTGGAACACCGACAGAACCCGCCCCCCATCCGGCAGGTGCCAGAAACGCAGAAAGGGCGTTTCCATGAATACATTCAAAAACAAAAAGAATCCCAAAGTCAGGAAAACCACCAGCAGGGCATAGGGCAGCAGATCACGATCGGTCTTCCATTGGCGAACACTCAAGCCCAATGAAAACGCACCCAGGAGCCAGGACCAGAAGAGCAGCGAACCGCTCTGCCCGCCCCATAACGCCGTCAACTTCAAATACAGGGGCAGATCGCGGCTGGAAACGCTCTGAACATAGGCGATGTCGAAGCGGTCATCCACCAGCAAATTCAGCATGGCGATCAGGCTGACCGTGATCAAGGGGAAGATCAGCATCAATGCCAGTCGGGCTGATTCGATCTGGGCTTGGGAGCGCTTCATCAGCCCCCAAAAGACCATCAATAAACCGTAAACGGCCAATAGAAACGCCAGTGCAAGGGTCAGGTAACCAAATGCAGAGATCATCGCAGCTCACTCCACCTGTTCCGGAAGCGCTTCTTCGTATTTCGTTGGGCATTTCAGCAAAAGTTCTTCCGCCAGAAAAACACCCTCTTCGTTCAGCGTCCCGGTCAGGATCGCCTGCGCTTCGTCGCGCAGCATATCGGGTTTGGCCCCCTGATAGGAAACTACCATATGGGTATTGCCCGGGTCCTGCACTGCCTGGTGCAGGACGGCTTCCAGCCCGCCTTTGGCTGCAATCTCATCCTCATCACCAGGGATATGGGCGATCGTGAAATAGAGGGTGTCGTTTTCAGGTCCATAATGAATGCTTTCGCCAAGCACGGCCCCCGATACACGCAGATTCTCCCCCACAAAATCCTCCTGAGCGGCGATAAGTTCCTCCACCGTCATAAAGAATTGGGCCGATTGGCGTGTGGCGCTGATAATCATGAGGATCACCGCAACAAAAAACAACCCACCGCCAAGGAGAAATTTCACACGGTTCGGATTGGAATGGTTGGTGTTTGAAGTGTCTGTCATAAACCTGCCCTGCCATTCTACCAATAAAAGACTGCCTTCATTATAACGGATGGATCAAAAGCCTGCCATGCAGCCCATTCCCAAAAGGGGCCTCCCTCCTTTGGTAATTCACGTTCTGACCCCAGTCCTATGGTATAGTTTAACCATTCGAAAATCACCATTGGGAGCGGATATGTATCTTGCGATTGAAGGTGTGATCGGTGTGGGGAAAACCACCCTGGCGCGCCTCTTACAATCTTCCTTCAGCGCCGAACTGCTATTAGAAATATTTGAGGAAAACCCCTTCCTGAGCGACTTTTACAGTGATCGCCAGCGCTATGCTTTTCAAACCCAGATCTTTTTCCTGCTGAGCCGCTATCATCAACAGCGGGAGGGCGTCCGGGACGCCCTGCAAACATCCGCATCTCTGATCTCTGACTACACCTTCCAAAAAGACCGTTTGTTTGCCGAGGTCAATCTGGAGGGGGATGAGCTGGAAATGTATTACCGCGTCCACGAAGCCCTGGCGGAAAAGATCACCAAGCCGGATTTGATCGTCTACCTCCGTGCGGACACCGACGTGCTTATGCAGCGCATCGCCCAGCGAGACCGCCCTTACGAGCGGCAGATGGAAGTCAATTATATTGACATCCTCAACCATACCTATGACGACCATTTTTCCAGGAGCGCGGCGGGCAACGTATTGACGATCAACACCAATGAACTGGATTACGTCCGCCATCCAAAAGACCTGGAAGCTGTTGAGCAGCGCATTCGCCAGGCAATGAAAATGGCGCCGTTTCAGGAAAGTTTACCGATTGACTACTGAACCAGGGGTGGCCTGATGCGTATCACCCAAGAACTGCTTCTCAAAAGCGCCAGGGAAACCGTTAAACAACGCCAGCGTTCTGAACCGGACTTGCATGCTGCTTACCTTACCGGTTCCGTGCTTGGCGATTCCCCCTTACTGGGCGGCGTGACGGATATTGACCTGGTCTTGGTGCACAAGTACCAAATACCAATGGAACGGGAAGCCCTGGCCCTAACAGGGGATGTTTCACTGGATATCCTTCACAAGCGGCAGGAGGATTACAGCCAGCACCGCCAGCTACGCCAGGATCCCTGGATGGGGTATCCGCTGACCCGCAATCACATCCTCCTGTTTGACAGCGCTCACTGGCTGGAATTTATCCAGGCCAGCGTCAGCGCTGATTTTCATCGGCCAGATAACGTTTTAGCACGCGTCCAAAGTTTTCTAAATGCCGCCAGGGAGGGCTGGTTTTCACTGGTCCAAACCCCTCCAGATACCCATTCTGAGTGGCTCGACCGATACCTGGAAAACCTGGCCCTGGCAGCCAATGCCATCGCAGGTCTCCTTGGACCACCGCTGACCACCCGGCGTTTTTTGGTGACCTTCAATCAACGCGTGCACACCCTGGGCGTCCCAAACCTGCTCGCCGGTTTTTTAGGTCTGCTGGGTTTCTCGGAGGAAGACAGAGGCGCCCTCACCAGGTGGCTGGAGGGGTGTGAATCAGATTTCGACCATCTGCTGGAAACAGCTGTCCCGCCAACCCATCTCACCAACTGCCGAAAGCGCTATTACCTGGAAGGCATGCGGGCTTTGATCGAGGGTGAAACGCCAGACCAGGCCCTGTGGCCCCTGATCCGCATTTGGTTGGATCTCCAACTGGCCATGCCCAAGCCTTCTCCTGGGCTGGAAGCCTGGCAGGACTGCCTCACAGCGTTGAACCTGACTGAAGCACAGTCAGACCAAAAAACTGAAGCCCTGGATGCCTACCTCGACACCCTGGAGATCAACCTCGAATCCTGGGCTGAGATCTACGGCCTTTGATCCGCCGCCAGTCTGCAAATGATCCGCTGAAAAGCCAGGTCAGCCGCCATTCTCTCCATAAAACTGTGGATAACCCTGCGTAAACTGTGGATAACTTATACGAAATGTGGATAACTCGCTCAAATATTCCAAGAATCCTGCCGAGGTCTTTTGGATAATTCGTGGAGAAAACCCCTTGATTCCCATCGTCCACGGCGATTTCTGAAAATTTATCCCAGCTTTCCCCTTTGTCTCCACCGGCTTCTGTGGATAAAACCTTCTCAGCCTTCCCCAAGATCTTCGGGGGAGATCACACGAAACCCCAAAATATCCCTATCAATTGGAGAAAAAGCGCGCCCATTTCGGGTTTATCCACTTTTCCACAGCCCCTACGATTACGACGAATTAAAGTCTCTTTAAACATACTGTGGAGAATCCTTCTTTAAACCTCCCCCTCCTAAATTGAACGTTTTGTAACCTTTTTACGCTGTTTGCATCTGAATAAAAAAATATCAGAAAGAGGATTTAACGAATTATGGAAATGATCATTAATTTTCCCGGTGGGGCGCGCGTGGATGCCCATTATGGCAATTTTACGATCCAAACCGATCAGCCCCCTGCTGGGGGCGGTCTGGGTGCAGCCCCAACGCCCTTTGCGCTGTTTCTGGCTTCATTGGGAACCTGTGCTGGAATTTACGTTTTGGGGTTTTGCCGCCAGCGCAACCTGCCGACGGAAGGGATCCAGATCTTGCAGCGGGTGCACCGGGATATGCAGACAGGGTTGATTGGGCAGGTGGATCTCGAAATCCAGGTCCCGCCATCCTTTCCTGAAAAATATCGGCCATCCCTGATCCGCTCAGCCCAGCTCTGTGCGGTCAAGAAACATCTTGAAAATCCACCTGCGTTTGAGATCACCACCAGCGTGACTGAGCCCGCCTGAATCAGAATCTGAAAAATGAAGATAGGACGTACGATTTTTTTATCGTTCAGGACAATCGTAAAGTTTGAGGTTATGAAAGAAAAATGATTCCCCGAAACTTCTTCGTTGCGGAGAAATTTGTAGGGAAGGCATTAATATTGAGTCATTTGGAAAAAATGAATTTTCCGCTGTCGTTTTTTCGCCGACGTCCAAGTCGGCAAGAGCGGAAAGCTGGGATGAGATACCATTGATCACCCTTGGGATAAAGAAATTTTAAGCATACCTTTTCGTACGCATCTTGCGATTGCCCTATTCTATGGTTTGAAATTGAAAAGTTAATTGCCATTCAAGTTATAATTTCAATCATGAATTTGGAACCTATTTCCTGGCAGGTTGAGCCGGAGCAGTCTGGGGATTTTGAGGCAATTTACCAAGTAAACCGCGAAGCCTTTGGACGCCCTGATGAAGCTGAGCTTGTGACCCGCCTGCGCCAGAACAGCCCGGCTTTTTTCTCCTATGTCGTCAGGGCGGAGGGTCGGGTGGTGGGGCATGTGTTGTTCACCCCGGCATCCATCGTTCAGGCCGAGGGTTGGACCGTCACCGGATTGGGGCTGGCCCCACTGGCCGTTCTCCCGGAATTTCAAGGCTTGGGCATTGGCAGCGCGCTGTGCCGGGCGGGACTGGCTCAAATTGATCCGGAGATCTATCCCTTTGTGATTGTGTTGGGGCATCCCGATTACTACCCCCGGTTCGGATTTAGGCCCGCCAACCGCTATGGCATTCGCTGTGCCTATCCTGATGTCCCTGCGGATGCTTTTATGGTCCGGATCCTCAATTTAGAGGCGATGACGGGCGTGACAGGGGTGGCGTATTATCGGCCCGAATTTGACAGCGTCAGTTAGTAAAGGAAACGAAGGATGGACACTTTTCAAGCGATTGCCGCCCGCCGCAGTAATCGAAAATTCAAACCGGATCCTATCCCACAGGAAACCCTTGAAAAAATTTTACATGCCGGAACATTGGCGCCCTCCGGCAAGAATAAGCAGCCCTGGAAATTTTACGTCGTGCAGGGTGACGGGCGGGTCGAGATGGCCAGTGAAATGAAAAAGGGGATGGCCCGTTTGGAAGGGATGGGGGTTAATACCGGCAGCGCCCGTTATTCTCTGGAAGTGATGAAACAGGCGCCTGTAACGGTTTTCATTTTCAACCCCACCAGCAAACACCCCTTATTGGAACGGGATACCCTGGAAACTTATTCGGATGTGGTGGATATTCAGTCGGTTGGCGCGGCCATTCAAAACATGTGCCTGGCTGCGGTGGATTTTGGACTAGGCTCTTTGTGGATCTGCGATGTGTTCTTTGGCTATGAGGAACTCTGTGCCTGGCTGGCGGAAAAGGGACAGATGATCGCCGCTCTTTCCCTGGGGTACCCGGATCATGAGCCCCACCCTCGACCCCGCAAACCGGTATCCGAAGTGACTGTTTTTCTCAGCTGATCGCACCAGAATTAAAACAATCAAGGTCCCTTGACATTACTATACCGTACGGTATAGTTAGGCCTTGTGGATAATCAAACGCGTTTATTGGATATCGCCCTGGACCTGTTCGGACAGCGCGGCTATGAAGCCGTCGGTGTGCAGGAGATTGTGGATGCCGCCGGCCTGACCAAGCCCACCCTTTACCATTATTTTGGAAGTAAAAAAGGCTTACTCGATGCTCTGATTGCCAGGGAGACGGAACCATTGACGAGAGAGATTTCTAAGGCAGCGGTTTATGATGGGGACCTGGTGCTCACGCTTGAAGCGCTGGCCAGGGCCTATTTCCAGGCAGCAAAAACAAAGCCGGTCTTTTACCGGCTGTCGTTGGCCATGCGCTTTTCCCCGCCGAAGAGCGCAACCTTTCACGCCATTTTGCCCTATGACCGGGGGCAGCAGGCTGCGCTGGAAACCGTCTTTAAACAAGCGGCAGCGGATCACGGCAACCTGCGCGGCCGGCATCAGCGGTATGCGGTAGGATTCCTGGGGCAAATCAACGCGGCGATCCTGCTCCATCTTCGGGGGGCATGGGATTTAGACCACCAGGCCGTTTACCAGCTTGTGCATCAGTTCATGCATGGGATCTTCAGCTAACATTTTCGTCGATCAAAGGAATTTTTATCAATGACACCTTCCTGGGTTAATCAGGCCATTTTTTATCATATCTATCCGCTGGGGCTGTTGGGCGCACCGGAACACAATGACCTCAATCAACCTGTTGTCAACCGTTTGACCGGGTTGGATCCCTGGCTGACCCACATTCAGAACCTGGGCGCCAATGCCATCTATTTGGGGCCTGTGTTTCAATCCACCAGCCACGGCTATGACACCGTGGATTACACCCAGGTGGATCGCAGGTTGGGCGCCAATGCGGATCTACAACGGTTTATCGCCAATGCTCAGGCGCGCGGCCTGCGCGTCATCCTGGATGCGGTCTTCAACCATGTGGGCAGGGATTTTTGGGCCTTTCAAGACCTGCTGGCCAGGGGAGAGGCATCGGCTTATCGCGACTGGTTCTACAACCTCCGCTTTGGTGAGCGGAGCCCTCATGGAGATCCATTCAATTATGAAGGCTGGCACGGGCACACCAGCCTGGTGAAGCTCAACCTAGACCACCCGGAGGTCCGTGACCATTTGTTTGCCGCAGTCAGGATGTGGGTGGAAGCCTTTGGGATTGACGGCCTGCGCCTGGACGCCGCCGACTGTATTGACCTGGACTTTTTGCGAGCGCTGCGGCAGTTCACCTGCGCCCTCAGCGATGATTTCTGGCTCCTGGGTGAGGTGGTGCACGGGGATTACCGCCAGTGGGCCAATCCAGAAACTTTGCATTCAGTCACAAATTACGAGTGTTATAAGGGCCTCTATTCCAGCCTGGTGGATCGGAATTATTACGAGATCGCCTATGGGCTCAACCGGCAGTTTGGCCCGGAAGGGATGTACCGGGGGATCGACCTGTATAACTTTGTGGATAACCATGATGTGGACCGGGTGGCCAGCAAGCTGGGAGACCCCGCCTTGCTCTACCCCCTGTACCTGCTGTTGTTTACCATGCCGGGGGTGCCGTCTGTTTATTACGGCAGTGAGTGGGGGATTGAAGGCGTCAAAGGGGAGTGGTCCGATGCGCCGCTGCGGCCGGCACTGGACCTTGCCAAGGAGATTACACGGCCACCAGAGTCGGATCTTGCAAATGTCATTGTGCAGATGGCTCGCATAAGGAATGATTCAAAGGCATTACGGTATGGTGATTATCAGCAGGTCTTTGTTTCGGATCAACAATTATGCTTTCAACGCAAGCATGAGGAGGAGTTATTTCTGATCTTGTTGAATTCATCATCGGCAGAGACTGAACTGAAAATTCAATTAACGGTTGAGGCCGGAGCCTTTGTGGATGAATTGAACAAAAATGAACATTACACACTCAAAAACGGGCAGATTTCGTTGTTGATTCCTCCCCTTTGGGGGCGTGTGTTGAGGTTAATTTCATAAATTCTTCAGTGCTGGGTTTGCTCCCAATGTATGACTTGGCTCGCCCTATATTGGCTTAATATTTAACTTCACCCTTTAGACTTTTAATCCGCTTCAAGAGATTCATAATACTTAGG
>CAZLEK010000031.1:9737-24361 GCA_964558525.1 uncultured Candidatus Brevefilum sp. | reverse complement strand
TACCATCGATCACCCTTCGGATAAAAAGAATTTCGTGTCTACTCAGGCATTGGGCAAAAAAAAATAGCACAATACCCTTTGGGCAGGATGCGGACCCAATACCCCGAGGGCACGATGAGTGCACACGAACCCCCGAGGGGACGATGAGGACACAAAGAAAAAGAGTTTTCTACGAAAAACAATCCTCATCTTCACTATGCTGGCTAATTTTTTCCTGCGCAGGTTCCTCTTTCATAAACCTCAGGCTCAGTGAAATGCATTTGAGCGCATCCGCAATAATACAATAGGATATTTTTTACTCTTTACCAAA
Organism: uncultured Candidatus Brevefilum sp.; assembly: GCA_964558525.1. Classification (GTDB taxonomy): domain Bacteria; phylum Chloroflexota; class Anaerolineae; order Anaerolineales; family Anaerolineaceae; genus Brevifilum. The sequence goes on along the minus strand of CAZLEK010000031.1, from coordinate 24,051 downwards.
TTGTTTATCAGGCTGAGCAGTTACCATTTTTCTTGGTGATCTTGCGATTGCCCTACTATGCAGACCAGAAATGAAACCTTGTTTTGGTTCTACTGATATAATCGGGCATCGATAATATTTTTTGGCTCATCAGCTGACGATAAGAATATATGAATGGTTCATTATTGTTCACAACCATAGGCGCTTTTGGATTAAAGGGATCCAGATGACCAAGATTGGCGTAAGCGGCCACCGCTTCCTGGCAGACACTGAAGCGCTCTTCCGCAGCGTGGATCGGGCTTTAGACATCATTGACGCGCATTTCGACCGGCCCTATATCGTGCTCTCTTCACTGGCGGAAGGGGCAGACCGAATGGCAGCAAACCGGGCGTTTGCCCACTGGGAGGACGCGCGGCTGGTCGTCTCCCTCCCCCTGGATGTTGAAGATTACCTGCAAGATTTCAAAACGCGGTCTTCGAAAGCGGATTTCCTCAAACTGATGGCAAGGGCTGATTCAATCCTCCAGCCACCTGCAGCGTTTGCCAGGGAGGATGCTTATCTGGCTGCCGGGGCGCGCGTGGTTGAGCTGTGCGATGTGTTGATCGCCGTCTGGGATGGCGCTCGAGCCCAGGGGAAAGGTGGGACAGCGGATATCGTTGCCCAGGCGCGCGAGAAGGAACGGCCTTTAATTTGGATCCATGCCGGCAACCGGATCCCTGGCACAACAACACCGGTCTCATTCGGGCGGGAACAGGGGTTAATCTCCCTGGAAAATTTTGACGTCGAGTAAATTTTAGCCAGGGATGGTTAAAGTCTGCAACCACCGGAATTATGACGTCTTTTCAGGGACCGAGACAATTTCAAACCCCATATCGGCCAGCAATCGTGGAAGACCGCGAATAAATTTGATATTCTTATCCTTCTCGGTTGGGCTTAACTGGTCCCAGGACACCAAATCAGGATCGGTCTGCCTGGACTTATCGTAGATTGAATCTGCTTTCCAACCTTTGGACCGCTTCCAAGAACACCAGAGTTCGTGTTCCCTGCGGGCCATTGCGATGAGTTCACCATCACCAAAGGTGAAATGTCTGGCATGCCAGTGATGGCGCGGCGAAAGGCGGTATTCTTGGGACGCCAGCAATTGAACGATGCGGTTGGCCTGGGCCCGGTTTGATTGTTTCTCTTCCTCTGGCACCTGATCCCAACTCAGGGCGAGAAGGTTTCTGGCCTCAGGTGTGTTCAGATTGCGGAGGTAGTTCTCTCGCAATTGTCTGGCCATCAATTCGTGGGATCCTCCAATTACGAGGTCAACGGAACAGGTTTGTTCGTGAATATCAAAGAGATGCAGTTTTCCGAAATCAGACAGACCGACGATCGGCGTTGAGAATAAATCGGCTAAACCTGAGGTCTTTTCCACGCGAACAAAAAATGGGATCTTGGCGAAGGATGGTCTTTCTCGCAGGGCTAAAGTGATTTTCAGGCTCAATAATGAATCGCTGATGCACAGGTATACCCTGGAAAGGGCGTCAAGCCCGGCGATTTTTTCGAGGACATGGTCCACAGATTTTGGCAGGCTGAGGTCGATATCGATGGGCTGCAAGTCTACCACTGAAGATAATTCTGGCTGGCGGTCCATCAAAACCCGGGATTTTCCATGCGCTTCTCGGTCAAGAATGGTGATTGTTAGCTTATTGGCTCGATCAAGTGTGAACCAGTGATATCCAGCCTGGAGGGCGAGATTTTGGCCCAATCGGCCCAGCCCAACGATGAGAATGTGTTCTGGGAGAGGGTCCCCGGCTGGGATCCAGCCGGGGTCGCTTTGGATGATCTGAGCGGCAGCCCTGCGGTAGGTATTGAAGGTCTCCAGTAAAAAGGGATCGGTTGAGGAGAGGGTTAGCTCGCTGCGTTTGACCAGGCCAAGCAAATCCTGGGAGGCAAGGTGGATGATGCAGGTGAGTTCGTTTTGGCGCTCCCTGGAGAGCTGGAAGGCTCTGTGAGCAATCCTCAGGTTATCCTGATCCTCACCCAGGAGGCAAACCAGGCTTTTAGCTTTGGTGATCCTGGCGCTCAGCAGGGTTTCAGTTTCGGTGGCATCGCCAGTGAGTACAATTGCACCCCGCCGACGGAATTCGTTGGCAGTGATGGGGTCGATGTGCAGATCGATCACAACCAATCGCCGCCCATTTGACAGGAGATCGTTCACTAAATTTGAGCCTTTTCGTCCCAGGCCGCAGACGATGCAATGGTCTTTTAAACGCCACAGATGCAGCCATTGAGCTTGTTCTCTAAAGAGAATCGAAAGCGCCTGGAAAGCTGTGAAAGCTGTCAGACCGGGCAGCAAGAAGCGCGAGAGTTCAAGCGCTAAATTGGGCGACCTCTCCATGGCGCCGGATTCAAGGCTGATCAACTGGATGGTACGATAAGCCCTTTCCGCAATTGTCAGGGAAAGGCCGGCCTGCCTGCTGTAAAGTGTGAAACCAAGGAAGGCCAAACCAAGGCTGATCAGCCAGGCTGCGCCGATTGCAATCCAGCGGATCTCACCCCAAAGACGTTTTATTGTGGACCTGGATTTTTGCATTGGTTGGATCCCCGGTCGCTGACCTGAATTTGATGGCGACCGAATCTGGTTTGGTTGAGGTCAAAAAAATCTGTGGGCCTTTTGTTGGCGCTAATAACATTGAGGTTGTTATGACTGGGGCCATCGCGCTAATATTTTTTGACCAATTCGGGGATTTCTTCCGGGTAGCGGGCAACCTGGACGCCTGCATTCTGCAGGGCGGAAATTTTGGCTTCAGCGGTTCCAACACCGCTTTCAATGATTGCGCCTGCATGGCCCATGCGTTTGTTGGCTGGGGCGGCCTGGCCGGCGATGAATCCGATGACGGGTTTGGTCATATGATTGCTGATGTAGGTTGCTGCCTGCTCTTCATCCTGCCCGCCAATTTCCCCAATCATCACCACCATTTCGGTCTGGGAGTCGCCTTCAAAATGGGAAAGGATATCTGAAAATCGGCAGCCGACGATGGCGTCCCCACCGATGCCAACACAGGTGCTGGTGCCGATCCCTGCCTGCCTGAGGGCATAGATAACTTCATATGTCAGCGTCCCGGATCGAGAGACAACCCCGACTGGACCTTCTTGGGTGATTGAGCCGGGGATGATGCCGGCTTTCGTGCGGGGAGGTGAGATGATTCCGGGAGAATTGGGGCCAATCAGCTGGACATGCTGTTGATTGATCACATGTTTGATTTGCAGCATTTCCTTGATGGGGATCCCTTCTGTGATACAAACAATCAGACCGATCCCGGCATAAGCTGCCTCGAGGATCGCATCGCCGGCAAAGCGAGAGGGCACAAAGATGATGCTGGCATTGGCGCCGGTCACATCAACAGCTGCGCGCACGGAATCAAAGACTGGGATCTTGCCTTCCAGAACCCACTCACCGCCTTTTCCGGGCGTCACCCCCGAGACGATGTTGGCGCCGTAGTTCAACATTTGCTGGGTGTGAAAGCGCCCCTCCTGGCCAGTGATCCCCTGGACCAGGAAACGAGTTTCTTCGTTGATCAAAATGCTCATCCGGGACTCCCACCTGCTTTTTCCACAGCTTTCCGAGCTGCGTCTTCGAGGGTTTCGGCGGTGGTGAGGTTGGCGTTGGCAAGGATTTTACGGCCTTCCTGCTCATGTGTGCCAACCAGACGGATAATAAAGGGTGTTTGTGTGTCAATCTCATCGAGGGTTTGCCGGATGCCGGTGGCGACTTCATCACAGCGTGTGATCCCGCCAAAGATGTTGATCAGAACGGTTTTAACTTGAGGATCGGCCAGGATGATGCGCAGCGCAGCAGCAACTTTTTCGGCGCTTGCCCCGCCGCCGATATCGAGGAAGTTCGCCGGTTCACCCCCCTGATGCTTGATGATATCCATGGTGGCCATTGCGAGACCAGCGCCGTTGACCAGGCAGCCGATATTGCCATTCAGTTTAAAATAAGCCAGGCCAAACTTACGGGCTTCCTGCTCTTCAGGGGGTTCAATGGAGGTGTCCCGCTTGTCAAGAAATTCGGGATGCCGGAAGAGGGCATTGTCATCCAGGATCATTTTCCCGTCAAGCGCAATCAGGCGGTCTGCACTTGTGATCACCAGGGGGTTGATCTCAGCCAAAGTTGCATCCAGCTCTTGATAAGCCTGGTACAGGTCTTGAGAAATTGCGATAAATGCTCGCCATAACGCTCGGGGGATTTCGATCTCGGTGGCCAGGTTTCGGGCCTGGAAATCGCGCAGTCCCAACAGCGGGTCAATCCCAACCTTTGCAATCTTTTCTGGTGTGGTTTTGGCAACTTCTTCGATATCCACGCCGCCTTCAGCGCTGGCAATCAGGATCGTTTCGCCGCGCTCGCGATCAACCGTCATCCCAAAATAAATTTCTTGTTGGATGTTAACCGCTTCCTCAACCAGCAAACGGCGAACCGGAATGTCTTTGATGCGTTCCCCAAGGATTTTCGCAGCTTCTTCTTCAGCTTCCTCAGGCGACTTGACCAGGCGAATGCCCCCCGCCTTTCCACGACCGCCAACCAGGACCTGCGCTTTGAGAACCACTGGGCCGCCCAATTCTTCTGCGATCAACTTGGCTTCTTCAGGCGTCGATGCCAGCCTTCCCCTGGGGATGGGGATCTTGTGGCTGGCGAAAATTTCCTTTGACTGGTATTCGTGGAGTCTCATTAATCCGATCTCGGGCGGTTAATCAATTGTTAAAAAATTATACCATGGGATCGCTGGCAGCCTTGGCCTCGTTTTTGGATGAAGAATGCGGCTTAACCAAAATCAGGATGCCGAAATTGCGGGCATCCTGATTGAAAATATTGTTAGGTGAAGATCAGCCGTTCAGAAAATCCTGCAGGGCTTCCTTACTGATGCGGTAGGCTTTACCCAGTTTGCGCGCTTTGAGATCGCCAGCTTCAATGGCAGAAACCACATCCTCAGCCGAAACTTTGAGAAATTCTGCAGCTTCAGCTGGGGTCATCACATCTGGCATGCCTGTGGGCGCGCCGGCGCCAGCTGCTGCGCCGCCCTGGGCCTGCTGCTGCTGTTGGTTGAGGGCGCCACTGAGAGCGTTGCCAATGCCCATCCCGGCGCCAATACCCGCTGTCAGACCCGCCCCACCGCTGGGGTTCTGAGCGGCATCTCGCATGGCATCGGCTGCCTGGAGTTGGGTGTAGGTTTGCATATCGAGCATCCCCATCGCCCGCAGTTCCTCGGCGGATTTTGAGGAAGGTTTCAGGTTACCGATATAGAAGGATTTGAGCGTCAGGCCGATAGCTTTGAAATCATCCTGAGACTGGGCGCGAACGCCAGCAGAGAGCTCGTTGGTCTGGCCGATCAATTCCATCACATTGCTCTTGGCCGTGGTTTCTCCCAGCAGGTCTTGAAGTTTTGAGAGCAGCATGGTGCGCAACCGGTTTTCGATATCACCTGTCCGGTAATAGCCTTGAGCGCCTACAATCTGATTGACAAATTGCTGCGGGTCGCTTACCTGATAGCTGTAGGTGCCAAAGCCCTGCAGCAAAGCAACGCCTAAACCAACACCAGGGTTGCGGACGATGATGGGTTGGGGCGTGCCCCACTTCTGGTCGGCAAACTCGCGCATAGAGACATAGAAGACTTCTGCTGTGAAGGGCGTCCGGTCATTGAAAGCCTTCGAGACAAAGTCGATCAGCAGGGGGATGTTGGCTGTGGTGATCGTGTGGCGTCCCGGCCCGAAGACATCCAGAGCACGCCCATCGCGCATGAAGACCACGTTTTGCGCTTCCCGCACGATGACCTGGGATCCAATCCGCAGATCTGCCGGACCGCTTTCAGGAAAGCGGTGTACAATCTCGTCTTTCATCTCCTTTGGATATTCGACAACATCAAAAATTCTAGCCATATTCCTTTTCTCCGATTTCTATTCTTGACAGTTCGTTAGATTTATGCTCATTTACTAAGATGCTACGGCGATGCCTTTCATCACCTCGGAACGCTGGTTGAAGGCATCCACGCATTCCTGGCTGACAGATGTCAGGTGGCGGATGGCTGCATCCAGGCCTTCGGTTCCAATCGATGTTTCCACGTTGTCGATGGCAGCGCTGACTTCATCCGAGAGCGCCAGGAGGGCATAATCGTATTGATAGACCTGATCGAGTTCATCCTCTTTGATTTTGATGGCGTCAAAGACGCCGGCGTAGCCGTAGGAAGCGGTTTTCACCCGATCGATAAATTGGCGCAGCTTCAACACGGAGGCCTCGAGGTCATCGATATACTCGATCTCACCCTGGTTGATCAAATCCCGCTGCAGGCTGGATATTCGCTGGTAAAGGCTCTCAAATTCATTGGCGATTTGCTCGCGCAAGAGCTTGTCTGACATTCTTCGGTCGCCCCGCTCGATATAGCCTTTAAACCCAGGGATTTTTGCAAGAAGTTTCTTGAAAATATCCCGCTCATCGGACACACGTTGTAATATATCGCTCATAGTTCCTCCATCGTTTCGCTTATTTGGGTTGATTGTGGTTGATCATTCTTTATTCCATTTTCATTATACAAATACAAAATGCGCCTGGCAATAGATAATATAGGGAAGAGAAATTTCTCTGCGATATACCTATTATAAAGTATCTTTGAGTTAGAATATAATAAAGCCAAAATTCGAGGAGGCATTATGGCAAAATTCCCAAGGGACAGCGGACAAGGTTTGGTGGAATGGATTTTGATCATCATTTTGGTCTTAATGGTGCTGGTCACCATCTATATGCTGCTCCGTCCGGCCCTGGCTAATCTTTGGCAGGATTTTATGCAATCGATCCAGTGATCGTGACTGACCGTTGAAGGGCGACAACCTGCGTGAAAAATCACCTTTCGGCATTGATTAACAGCGGATTGTGGACGGCTTTGGACTGGGTCTTCCCGCCTGAATGCGCTGCCTGTGGTGAACCAGGTGACCGGTTGTGTTCAAATTGCCAGGGGAAAATTCATTTCCTACCAAACTGGCGAGAAGATCAAGAGGGCGTTCAGCCCTTGGTGGAATCCAGAGATGCGCATGGGCAGCACTTTAGGTCAGCTTCCTGTTCGGAAAGCCGCCATCTGGCTTATTATGAAGGCGTCATTCGTGAATGCATCCATTCGCTTAAATATCATGAAAATCGAGGCTTGGGAGCGTTCTTCGCAAAATGGCTTGCCCGGCTTGTCGATCAGGCGGGATGGGTGGTTGACCTGGTCATGCCCGTCCCGTTGAGCGAACAACGATTTCGCCAGCGCGGCTATAACCAATCTTCTCTGATCGCCAGGCCGTTAGCCTTTCAGTTAGGGATAGCATATAACCCTTATGGATTGAGGCGGATCCTCGATACGCCTTCGCAGGTTGGGCTTTCAGCAGAGGCGCGGCGTCGAAATGTGGCCAAAGCTTTTCTGGCTGAAGGGACCATTGTTAAGGGCAAGTCGGTTTTACTGGTTGATGATGTGATGACCACGGGATCAACACTGAATGCATGCGCTGATGCGCTGGTTTTTGCTGGAGCGGTTGAGGTGTATGCCGTGACGATAGGCCGGCATATTGATAGGAGACAGCTACCTTTACTCAATCGGCATCATGTATAATTTAATCACCCACTTGAAACGGAGGTAAATTATGTCTGTCAAGATCGATATCTTCACCAAGAATCTAGAATTACACGATCGCCTGAACGACTATGTACTCAAAAAAGTTGGGAAGCTTGAGAAATTCCTGGACGAAGTGGATGAATGTCGTGTGGATTTATCGCACACCAAAACCGCGCGCAATGCCAACGATCGACATGTGGCGCAGTTAACTCTGCGGGGAAAGGGCTTTATTTTACGTTCAGAAGAACGCTCAGACAGCATGTTTTCTGCGGTGGATGCGGCAGTGGACAAGATGCGGCGCCAGATCCGGCGGTATAAAGGCAAGCGAGATCGGGGCCGGGGCGATGGCCAGACGATTGCCGAAGCCATCGACCTGGTTTATCCAGAGGAAGCAGAAATCGAAGAGGAGCAGCCGGTGATCGCCCGGCGGAAGCGTTTCATGCTTGCCCCGATGAATGAGGCTGAAGCTGTGGAGCAAATGACACTGTTGGGGCATGAGAATTTTTTCCTGTTCTATAATGCCGATACCAGTGAGTTTAATGTCCTTTACCGAAGGCGTGATGGGACCTATGGGATCATCATCCCCGAAATTGGATAAACCGCTCTAGATGGATTGCAGCCTGTACAGAACCCTGTACGGGCTGTTTTTTTGTGACAAGCTTTGTGATTTAATATGTTAGAATAAATTCATTGATTAATCATGGAGGTAAAAATGGTTGATGATTGCAAAGATCCCCTTGCCCTGGCAGCGGATTTATTTTGTGAAGAAGAGATGGACCTGGAGGCGATTGAGGATGCGACCGCTCGGATCTTGAAAGCTATTGGTGAAGATGTTGATCGCGAAGGCCTGATGAAAACTCCGAGCCGGGTGGCTCGCAGCTATCAGGAATTATTGAGCGGTTACCGGATGGATCCCAGAGCGCTGATCAATGAGGCCGTTTTCGACGTTGCCTATGATGAGATGGTGATCGTGCGGGATATTGAGTTTTACAGCATGTGCGAACATCACATGCTGCCCTTCATGGGACGAGCGCATGTGGCTTATGTGCCGTCTGACAAAGTGATTGGCCTGTCGAAGATCCCAAGAATTGTTGATCTTTTTTCCAGGCGATTACAGGTCCAGGAGCGGATGACCACGCAAATTGCGGAGTATATTGATTTTGTGCTCAAACCGCAGGGTGTTGCGGTGGTGGTGGAAGGCCTGCATATGTGCATGATGCTGCGCGGCGTGAAAAAACACGACGCCCGAATGACCACCTCATCCATGTTGGGCGTTTTCAGAGATGAGATCACCACCCGAATGGAGTTTTTGGACAATATCTCGCGCGGCGCCAACAGCTTACATTTTTAAGATACTAAGGCGATTTACTGCGTGTGATCTCAACCCCGACAGATTCGGCTCTGGGGACAGCGTTTGGCTTTTCGATCCGGAGCCAAACGCTGTTGATTCTATCGTTGCTGAGAATCTCTGCAGATAAGGCTTCAATCAGGGCTTCTATGGTTAAAAAATGCCCAGCTTCGACGAAGTGAACGATTTGATCGGTCAAGGTAGAGTAGTTGACGGTTTGCTGGATATCATCCGCCTGAGCAGCGCTTTGAATATCCGTGTCGACCCTAAGGCTGATTTGAATGCGCTGCGGCGTCCGTTGTTCATGCGGATGGATGCCGAGAATACCATAGATTTGTAAGTTATTAATAAAGACTTGATCCATTTGGTTTCACTTTCTTAGAACTGTATTGTAATTGTACCGATAAACGAGAAACTAAGAAGAGATGAAGATCGCCATATTTAGCATCAATCCCATTTTCCCCGACCTGGTCACCGGCGGCGCCTCCAAGCACTTATTCCATATTGCTGGCCATCTTGGCGCTGCGGGACACACCGTTGAGATTTACTGCGCACAGGCTGAAGGGAGCCGGGAGCCTTTCAAATGGGCGGATCATGTGCTTGTTTTGCCCAGATTACCGTTTGATCTGCCTTTCCCCCAGCCCTATGCAGTGAGCGGACCGGATTTGGCGTTGATTACGGAGCGGCTGCGAGCCGGTTTGGAGACGGCAGACCGGTTTTATGTTCATGATGGGGAGTGGCTGCTGCCAGATGTGTACCAGGCGATCCCAACGGTGACTTCCTTTCGCGACAATATCTACCCGGAATCGGTTTTAGGGAGTTTTATTACCCAAGCAGATGAGATCCTATGCGTGTCCCCGTTTTCTGCTGCAGTCATTGCGCATACAGCTGGTCGCTTTTATCCTGACCTGAAAAACCGAGTTCACCTGGTAAATAACGGCATCGATTTCGACCAGTTCAAACCGCAGGATCCAGCGCCTTTGGCGAAAGCTTTGGGTTTGAATCTCGAAAGAGATCTGATCGTGCTGCATCCTCACCGGCCAGAGCCCGGCAAGGGTTTATTTGACACGATCCAGGTGGCAGCGCAGCTCGTTCATCAAGCAGGGTTGTCTGATTTGAAAATATTAACGCCCGAATGGATTGGGGAGATGGTTTCCGGTTGGGAAAAGGATTATCAAACAGAAATGCTGCAATTGATGAATGATTTGGATGTGCGGGACAATTTTAGATTCATTCCCTGGCTGCCCAACAACCGCATGCCTGAACTTTACAGCCTGGGCAGGGTGACGCTTTGCCTGGGAAGTATTGTGGAGGCATTTGGGAATGTGGCTTACGAGTCGTTGGCCTGTGGCACCCCCAGCATCGTTGCCAGGGTTGGCGTGCATCGCACCTTAATGCCGGAGGACCTGATTCACAAAGTCCATCATGGGGATACGCAAGCCGCGGCGGGACACGTTCTTGAGATCATCAACCAAAATATCGGGGTGCAACCGGAAGCGCTGCGCTTCATGCACGATCATATGGATTTTGGCCGCCAGGTTGAGACCTATGCCAGGATCATTACAGGTTGCTCAAAAAGAGACCGTTTGACGTTTCAATTTGAAGCACCAACCTCAAGCCAGCCATTTCAAATCGCCCCCTGGTGTTATCTCAAGGGTGAGCGAATTTATCATGATTTTAGGGGCGCATTTGAGCCAGCTGAGGGCCTGGCCGGCTTGTTCGAGAAGCAAGCATCGATCTCAAAAGAGATGGCTGTCCAGTCAGGCATATCGGAAAGTCACTGGCAAACCTGGCTTGACCGGACCTATCTTGTGCCGCAATCATAACCTTTACGAAAGGAAGAACATGGAAGATTTTAACGGGAAAACCATTTTAGTGACTGGCGCTGCCGGGAATTTGGGAGGTTCGGTGGTGAAGGCATTCCTAAAATCGGGAGGTGGGGTGGTTGGGCTCGACCACGGGACCGGCCGGCTTGCTGGCAAGTTTGATTCGGATAGTCTGGCTGGAACGCTCTATCCTTTCGATGGGGTCAATCTCACTGACCGTCAGGCGGTGCTGGACCTGGCCAACCAGGTCAGAGACCAGGTCGGCATGGTGGATATCATCGTGCATACTGTTGGCGGGTTTACTGCCGGTGATTCTGTGCATACCCTACCAATTTCGACCTTCCAGAAAATGATCGATTTGAATATTGCCACTTTTCTTAATACGGCAGCCGGGTTTGTACCGCAGATGATCGAGAAAGGTGCGGGAAAGGTGATCACGATCGGCGCACGATCGGCCTTATCGGGGGGTGCGAAGACCGGGGCATATGCCGCGGCAAAAGGCGCATTACTGCGCTTAACAGAAAGCATGGCTGCGGAGCTGAGTGGGGAAAATATCCAGGTCAATTGTGTGCTGCCGTCCACCATCGACACGCCTGACAACCGCAAAGCAATGCCAAAGGCTGATTTCTCTAAATGGGTCAAACCTGATGACCTGGCAAAGGCGATTTTATTTCTAGCCTCTTCCAGCGCAGATGCGATCAGCGGCGCTGCTGTACCAGTCTACGGACGCGCCTAAGCTGAAAGGTATTGGCCGCCATCCACGCGCAAAAAAGCGCCGGTTGTGAAATCGCTCTTGACCAGATGGAGCACATTTTGGGCGGCAATCTCCGGGCTGCCGGCTCGGTTGAGCGGGACGTGTTTCTCAGCGTAAGCCTGAAGATCAGCATCTTCATTGCCTGCCAGGGGGAGCATAATACCGAGCCCTAATGCGTTGACGGTGATTTGAGGGGCCAGTTCAAGCGCAAACATGCGCGTCATCTCAGCCACGCCATACTTTGTCAGGCGGTAGGCAAAATGATCGGGTTTATGCTGGATGATTTGAGCATCTGCAATGTTCACGACTCTTCCAGGCAGGTCTTCTGGCAGCTGTCGGGCAAATGCCTGGATGAGCATGAAGGGCGCCTGGAGGTTGATGCGAAATTGTCTTTGCCAAGCTTCTTGGGTCGTTTCGAGGCCCGTGCCCCTCAGGTAAATCGCAGCGTTGTTGATCAGGATATCGATACACTGAAAATGGGCCAGAGCTTTTGGAAATACGGTCTGAACCTCATCAATGTCGTTGAAGTTTGCGCCAATGGTGATCGCCTGAACCCCCATCTCTCTGGCCTTTTGCGCGGTTTCTTCAGCTGGACCTTCTGAGCTGTTGTAGTGAACGGCGATATTGGCTCCTTCACGAGCGAGCGCCAGGGCAAAAGCGCGTCCAAGCCGGATGCCGCCGCCTGTGATCAATGCGGTTTTACTTTGAAGTTCCATTATCCACCTCTTTGATTTTTTTGACCTGATTTTTATCTTTAATTTCTAAAAGGATTTGCTGAATTGATTTTCCGTTTGCGGGATGGCGAAAATCCGGCGCCATTTCAGCCAATGGCTTTGCCAGGTAATGATATTTTATCAGATCAGGGTCGGGAATCTGGTGATGGTCAGATATGAAAACTTCCTGGTCAAAAGTCAGGATATCCAGGTCCAGAGGGACAACTTTTTGATTGCCCCGTTCGCGTCCAAGCTCTGCTTCGATGGACTTGAGCGATTCTCTTAACCTGGGGAAGGACTGAGAAGTTTCTATTTCAACAACCTGGTTCAGATAGGTTTTTGCGTTCTTTTGTGACCGCACGTCTGTCGTTTGATAAATACTGGAGAATCGTTTGATCTTGAATTGCGTAGATAAATGATCAAAACCTAAGCGCAGGTTTTCACGAGGGTTCAGGTTGGACCCCAGGCTGATGAACACATGGGCCGACTGTTCGAAGGCGATCATTTTGCGGTAGATCAACCACAGGTCTAGCGCCAGCAGGAGGAAGGCTGACACCTGGATACCATCCAATCGCCAGAACAAACTTTTTTCAGCAACGAAGGCCCGGGTGAATACCGTGATCGCCGCCAGTGCGGCGACAATGACCAGGGTGAGCGCGCCGCTTTGCAGGTATCCGGTCGTCCTCAAGCCTTGAGTCTTGACCCAGAACCAGATGCATAGGATCAGGCTGAGAACCAGGGTGTAGAGTTGAACGGGATGCCGGAAGTCTCCCCAGATCCTGATCGCCCAGGGGAGGGAAGTGGGCAGGCCGTAGGCGTCCCCACTGGCAAAATTGGCGAGGTGAACCCCCATAAACACCATCAGGATGAGGGGCGTCAGTGTGTCGAGTGTGGGCCACAGTGGAAGGCGCTTTTTTTGAGCAAAGATTAACGCTGCCAGCCCGCCAACCAGGACGCCAAATCCTGGGTTGAGCATGGAGGGCGTCAGAGAAACCAGGGAAAGCGGGTTTTCAAGAAAGATTGCGGGGGTTTGTAAAAGGAACCCAATCCTGGCGCTGAGGATGCCGCTCACCAGGCCGATCAAGAAGGCGTTCTCAATTGCTTCGCCATTGGCGCCCAGGGTATCGGCGAGCTTCCCCGTCAGCCAGACGCCAAAGAAGAGGCTGAGGATCAGGATCAGGCCGGGGGCCTGGATTGCAAAGGGTCCAAGATCAATGACTGGAAACATAAGTTATCCTCAATTCTGACCGCTCAGGAGGTTATCCAGTTGAGCGCGGAGATAACCTTCGCTAACACCTGCCCCGATGACCACATCCTGGACGATACCATCCGGCCCTACCAAAACAGCGGTTGGCAGGGCATGCAGCTGGTATGCCTGTGAGACGGCGCCATCCTGGTCAACCAGGAAGGGGAACGTATAGCCCTGACCCTGGAAGTAGTTGATCGCTGCCGGAAGAGAGTCCTGGTTGGTGGTGTTTACGGCCAGGATCTCGAAGCCGAGGGGATGGTAGGCTGTGTATACTTCCTGAAGACCGGGCATGGCTGCCTTGCAAACAGAACACCAGGAAGCCCATAAAAATACGAGTACGGGCTGACCGCGGTGATTTGCCAGGGTAAGGGCGTCACCCTCGATTGTGTTCAGTGTGAAATCTGGGGCAAGAAAGCCTGGGTGAGGCGCGCTGGTTGAACTGTCTGCTTGCGCGGGAGCAAAGAAGATCGGCGTTACCAGGACCCAGGTCAGGCTCAAGACCATAATTCCCAATGCTAAACCAATAAATTGTTTTTTCTGCATACGCGACCTCTACGGCGTTATCTGGTTGGATTGTAAGAATAAATCTAATTATATGTTATCCGCATGGTTTCTCACAATCATAGTAGAAGGTGAGTGGGGAGTGATGAATGGAGAAATGACAGGGATTAGGTGTTTGGTATTAGGAACCTGGACCGCAGGTCGTACTGAAACGATTGTTGCCTAGGTCTGGTTGAGCCTCAGCCCACCATTCCTTTTTTGCATCGAATAACCAGACATTTATTTCTGAGATCAGAAGCGCATGCAAAAGGTCAGCGTC
>CAZLEK010000031.1:0-9637 GCA_964558525.1 uncultured Candidatus Brevefilum sp. | reverse complement strand
AGATCAGAAGCGCATGCAAAAGGTCAGCGTCGGGTCATTCCCAATTCTTAAATTGCCACGCACTCTCAAACCTGATTAAGGAACGAGAGGGTGTGGCAATGACAACGGTTAATGATTTTCATCATTGTCGTCTCAATTCAATTTTGAAAATTCTGTTCCTTGCTACTAACCTGGCCAATCCAGAACCAAAAAGGTAAAAGTTACGTTTTCACTCGGTCAGGCCCTTCTCCGTTTTTCTCCGGAGGTTCTGCTTCACTTCTGCCCCCTCCGCTTTGCTCCGGGGGTTCCGCTTCGCTGAAGGGTAATGAAGACCGGCGAGAACGATCTAAATTTGCAATGGTTAATGGATCATAAATATGGAGACCTTTTGGTCAAACCCCTCGCTCGGTCATGGTTCCTTCCACTTCGCTTCAGAGTAATAAAGACCGAGCGAGAACTATGCTGGATATTCCTTTTTTTTTGTACAAGCATTTAATTGGTAAGTTACTATTACCTGATTCCTAATTCCCTTTCTAAAAATATCGAGCACCTGCATTCCAAATCCAACAACTAAAACCGCAAAGGCCTTCATGGTAAAATGGATGAGATCAAAAAAGAAAGGATACATTACATGCCCTCAGACCCCTCTCAAATAAAAGCAATTAATACCATTCGATTCCTCTCAGTGGACGGTGTGCAGAATGCCAATTCCGGACATCCAGGCCTGCCGATGGGAAATGCAGGTATTGCCTATACCCTGTGGATGAAGCTGCTCAATTTTCATCCAAAAAACCCGCAATGGTTTAACAGAGATCGTTTCGTCCTCTCCGGCGGACATGGTTCCATGCTGCTTTACAGCATGCTGTATCTGACCGGCTATGATGTTTCGCTGGAGGATCTGCAATCCTTCAGAAGTTGGGGAAGCATCACCCCCGGCCATCCGGAATATGGGCTGACGCCCGGCGTGGAAGTGACCACCGGGCCTTTGGGTCAGGGCTTTGCCAACGGCGTGGGGATGGCCATTGCTGAAGCGCACCTGGCAGCTGAATTCAACCGCCCGGGCCACACCATTGTCGATCATTACACCTATGCGATCGTTACCGATGGCGACCTGATGGAAGGGGTGGCTTCCGAAGCCGCCTCCCTGGCGGGACATTTGCAGCTTGGTAAGTTGATTTACTTTTATGATGATAATCAGATCTCGATCGACGGCTCAACGGATTTGGCCTTCACTGAAGACCGGCAAAAACGGTTTGAGGCTTACGGCTGGCATGTCTCCCAGGTGGACGATCCCTATGATGTGGAGGCTCTGACGGCGGCAGTTGAGGCGGCGAAAGATGACCCGCGCCCGTCCTTGATCGCGGTTAAAACAACCATTGGGCAGGGCTTACCGACGGTCCAGGGTACTGAAAAAGCCCATGGATCACCTCCTGGATGGGAGGAAATTGAGCAGGCCAAAAAGAACGCTGGTTGGCCAGCGGAGAAGAAATTTTACATCCCGGAGGATGTGCGGGAGCATTTCCTCACAAAGGTCGAAGCGGGACGAGTGTTAGAAGAAAGCTGGCAGAAGAAACTGGCTGCCTATCGCGAGGCTTACCCGGAGCTGGCTGCAGATTTTGAACGGCGCGTGCGAGGGGAACTCCCAGAAAATTGGCTTTCTGCCCTGCCCAATTTCCCCAGCGATAAAAAGGGCCTGGCTACCCGGGCTGCATCGGGCAAAGTTTTGAATGCTCTGGCGATGAAGCTGCCTGAGTTAATGGGTGGTTCGGCTGATTTAGAGCCCTCCAATAAAACCTGGATTGAGGGTGAGAAAGCCTTCCAGGCAGATTCCCCGGAAGGGCGCAATCTGCACTTTGGCGTTCGGGAACATGGCATGGGGGCGGTGGTGAATGGGATGGCCGTACATGGCGGGTTGATCCCATATGGCGCCACATTTTTAGTGTTTCTGGATTACATGCGCGGGGCAGTTCGGTTATCAGCCCTCTCCGAGTATCCTTCGATTTGGGTGTTCACCCACGATTCGATCGGGGTGGGTGAGGACGGCCCCACTCACCAGCCGATAGAGCATCTGGCAAGCCTGCGCGTGATCCCAGACCTGATCACCATCCGACCGGCAGACGCCAATGAAACCGCCCAGGCGTGGCGTGTGGCGGTGGAAGAAAAGCACCATCCCGTTGCCCTGGCGCTGACGCGGCAGAAAGTGCCCACGATTGACCGAGAAACCTACGCGGATGCGGAGGAACTGCTGAAGGGCGCGTATGTCCTGGCGGATATGGGCGATGGAGATCCTGATTTGATTTTAATGGCTTCTGGCTCAGAGGTGGATTTGATCCTGCGCGCGGCTGCCAATCTGGCTGCGGAGGGTATTAACCTGCGGGTCGTGTCTTTCCCGAGCTGGGAGCTGTTTGCCCGGCAAGATCAAGCCTATCGCGACCAGGTGCTCCAGCCCGGGATTCGGAACAGGCTGGCAGTTGAAGCTGGCGCTGCGCAGGGTTGGGAGCGCTGGGTGGGCGATCACGGCCGCGTGATCGGCATTGATGGTTTTGGCGCTTCTGCGCCGGGAAACCGTGTGATGGATGAATATGGGTTTACTGTCTCGAACGTGATCGATGAAGCCCTGGCGCTGTTAAGGTCTGACTCCTTCGCTAAGGACGATCGGGATAACGGCAGAAAATAAAGAAAGGAAATCAATATGAAAGTTGCAGTTGCAACCGACCACGGCGGCTATCCATTAAAAGATACGGTAATCAGCACTTTGAAAGAATTGGGGCATGAGCCGATTGATTTTGGCGCCCATTCCATGGAGAGTGTGGATTATCCTGATTTTGCGCAGCCGGCTGGGGAGGCAGTTGCCCAGGGACAGGTTGAACGCGCCATTCTCCTGTGCGGGTCTGGTGTGGGGGTTTGTATCACAGCGAACAAGATCCCGGGTGTGTATGCCTGCGTCTGTCATGATACCTATACTGCTCATCAAGGCGTGGAACACGACCAGATGAATACCCTTTGCCTGGGCGGTCGTGTGATCGGCACAGAACTCACGATCCACATTGTGAAATCATTTATGGCCGCGCAGCCCTCAGAAGCCGCACGGCATCAACGGCGAGTGGGTAAAATGAAAGCAATCGAAAAGAAACAAATGAAAGGAATATGATGAGCAGTGTGATCCGCTTGAAACTTCTGGGGCAATCGATCTGGTATGACAACCTCAGACGAGGTTTGATCAAAGATGGAACATTCAAAGGGATGATTGAACGCAGAGAGATCTTAGGCGTGACTTCCAATCCAAGCATATTTGCCAAAGCCATCTCCCAGTCGAGTGATTATGATGATGATCTGCAAACGATGTCCTGGGCCGGCATGGATGCTAAAGCGATGTTCTATCGGCTGGCCATCCAGGACATCCAGGATGTTGCGGACCTGTTTCGTCCGTATTATGATGCCTCAGGCGGTGAAGATGGCTTTGTCAGCCTTGAAGTGGACCCGAACCTGGCTCATCACACCCAGGCGACGATCGAGGAGGTGAAACATCTCTGGAAAACAGTGAACCGGCCAAACCTGATGGTCAAGATCCCGGCAACAGAAGCAGGACTGCCAGCCATCACTGAATGCCTCGCAGCTGGCGCGAATATCAACGTCACTCTGATCTTCTCACGCAAGCGCTACCGGGCTGTGATGGAGGCTTACCTGACGGGCTTAGAGCAGCGCTTAGAAGCTGGTCTGAAGGTTTCAGGCATCGCCTCGGTGGCTTCCTTTTTTGTCTCTCGCCTCGAATCCAAAGCCGATGAACGATTGGAAGCGGTTATTAATGCAGGCGGCACAGAAGCTGAGAAAGCAAAAAGCCTAAAGGGGAAGATTGCGGTTGATAACACCCGCCTGGCTTACCAGGATTACGAGGAGATCTTTTCTTCAGAGCGCTTCAAGAAGCTGGCTGAAGCCGGCGCGCAAAAGCAGCGGCCCCTGTGGGCCTCTACCAGCACCAAGGATGAAGCCTACAGCGATATAAAATATGTTTCTGAGCTGGTCGCAGAAAATACCGTCAACACCATTCCCCCCCGCACCCTGGAGGCTTTCCTGGATCATGGAGCGCCTGCGATCAGAATTTACGACAAACTGGATCGGGCAGAAGCTGATTTTCACGATTTGTCCGAACTGGGCATCTCCATTGACGAGATCACCCAGGAACTGGAAGATGAAGGCGTACAGAAGTTTGCCGACTCATACAACAGCCTGATCGAATCGATTGAATCCAGGCGGGACACTTTTCGGGCTGGACTCGGCCAATTGGCCGAAGCAATTTCCTCTGAGGTGCAGGCTTTCAAAACGGGCGATATGGTTGGGCGGATCTACCGCAATGACCCAACGATCTGGACTGAGTCTCAACAGGGAAAGGATGAAATCCAGAAGCGGCTCGGCTGGCTAGATCTGCCCCACGAAAGCCAGGCGCTGATCTCCGATTTGGGTGACTTTGCCAATGAATGCCTGGATGCCGGGTTTACGAAAGCGCTGTTATTGGGCATGGGCGGCTCCTCCCTGGCCCCGGAGACCATGAGCCGGATCCTGGCTGAAAAAAATGCGGGTTTGGATGTGATCATTCTAGATTCCACAATTCCTGCCCAGGTTCGAGCAGCTGAAGCGTGGGTTGAATACGGCCAGACCGTGTTCATTGTCGCCAGCAAATCCGGGACAACCAGCGAGACGCTGTCGCTGTTTGAGTATTTCTGGTCTAAGGCTGGAAAACACCTGGGTGAGGCGCGCAGCAAACATTTTATCGCCATCACCGATCCCGGAAGCAAATTGGTTGCGATGGGTGAAGCTCACCGCTTTCGCAGGATCTTCACTGCGAATCCCAACGTGGGCGGGCGGTATTCCGCTTTGACCCACTTTGGACTGGTTCCGGCAGCTTTGATGGGGATTGATCTGAGCACAGTTTTAGAACAGGCGGCGGTTTCTGCCCGGAAGAGCTCACAATCTCGCGAGATTGAACTGAACCTCAGCGCGCTAGTGGGCATCTACCTGGGGTTGGGCGCGATCAGCGGCAGGGATAAGCTGACGTTGGTGACTGACTCCGATCTTGCGCCGCTCGGCGCGTGGCTGGAGCAGTTAATCGCTGAAAGCAGCGGCAAGGAAGGCAAGGGCATCGTTCCGGTAGCGGAGGAGCCCCTGGTGGATATTGAGCAGTATGGTGATGACCGCTTATTCGTTTACCTGCGAACTGATGGTGAACAGGACGCTTTTGGGGATGCATTGAAAAAAGCTGGCCATCCACTGATCACACTCCAAGCGCCTGGCGGCGGCCGCCTGGGCGCCCAATTTTACCGCTGGGAGTTTGCTGTAGCCGTGGCCTGCAGCCTGATCGGCGTGAATGCCTTCGACCAGCCAGATGTGCAGGATAATAAGAATCGAACCAAACAAAAAATTGCTGATTACCTGGAGGAAAAACGCCTGCCGGAGCAGGAATCCCTCTGGGAAGGGAAGCAGGGTTCGCAAGTCTTTGGTCTGGCTTTTGAAGGTTTGAAGTCTTGTGAGACCCCCTCAGAAGTGATCCAAGCCTTTATCCAACTTGCGGGTGAGGGTGACTATATTGCCATCAATGCTTACGTCCCAAGAAATGCTGAAAATGAGCAGAGGTTGACGGGGCTGCGAAAACAAATCCTGGAGAAAACGGGCCGGGCGACCACTCTTGGTTTTGGGCCGCGTTTCCTGCATTCAACCGGACAGCTCCACAAAGGCGGGGCGAAGAATGGCTTGTTCATCCAAATCACCCAGGAGGATAAGGCTGATCTGGATATCCCGGGTAAAGGGTACAGCTTTGGAATCCTGGCTCGAGCGCAGGCGCAGGGCGATTTGGAAGCGCTGCTGGCTCGGGAACGACGCGCCATCCGCATCCATCTGCCAGCAGAAGGCGCCCTGGAATTCGATTTGCCTTAACCTCAATGGATAACTAGACCCAATTGGAAGAATTTTCAGCGGGCAATTGCGAAATCATGATTGAAGTAAAAACCTTGCTGGTTTGTAATTACGCTTTCTGCTCGCTTCTTGGGGTAATTCTTCCCAAAAGTCTGTGGTTTGAAAGGCTAGATTCAGCTCAAAGATTGACCTCCTAAAGCAAATAGAGAAGGAAAACTTGTTTTGGGGCGTTATTTCAATAGAGATTTAGGCAGCGGCGCCGCGCGCAAAGCCGCTACTGGAAGCTTAAAAGGAGAAATTTTTCAGGGAAATTGGTACGATCATTTTCATTGTGGTGCAGTTCTCAGCAGACGAATCGTCGATCGCATCAGTAGATTCAATAAAGGATAGTTTACACTTTGCGTTGTCCCGGGATTTTTACATTCTCGGATGATCTATTGTATAATTTTCTCAAATGCCAGGTAGGCAGGCAGGAATGCATGATTAATCGATGAAAGTACTCGCAGTTGACCCGGGAGACAAACGGATTGGGCTGGCGGTCAGCGATCCGACCGGCACCCTGGCGCGGCCGTTACGGGTGATCGAACATCAGGTCAGGGAAAAGGATGCTGAGAAGATCCTTGCGATTGCCCAGGAAGAATCCGTTGATTTGATCGTGGTGGGCTGGGCTCTCGATTCTGAAGGTGAGGTTGGCTTCCGGGCACGGAAAGCGCAGCGGTTGGCTCAGGTAATGCGTGAAAAAACTGCCATCCCGATCAAAATGTGGGATGAAAGCGGCACCACCCAGGCCGCGATCCAAAGCCGGATTGATCTGGGGGTCGGCCGGAAGAGGCGCCGGGGCCATCTCGACGATCTGGCGGCGAGCATCCTGCTGCAGGACTTTCTAAATGAAAACGAAGCGATGATCAAGGCATGGATTGGCGGAAACGATGAAGCGCCGTAAAAAATTTTTCATCCTCTTCAGTTCGATTTTCTTTTTGGTGATCGCCGTTGGATTGGCGACGGCGTTTATTTCAATCCGCGCCGTCGTTCGGGAACAGTTTGGCCCTCCTGCTTCCAGCCTGAGCTTGGTTCAGCAGGTGATCTATCCTTTTGAGTTGTTCATCCACCGTGCTAACCTGGTCACAGCTGCAGATCTTTCCGAGAGCACACAAACATTTACCATTGAAACAGGAGAATCGATATCAATGGTCTGCCTGCGCCTGGAAAATGCTGGCCTGATCTCGGATGCTGAGTTGATGCGGACTTACCTGATCTATTCTGGGCTGGACCGGCAGCTGCAATCGGGTCAGTTTCAACTGAGCGCGGCGATGAGCCCGGTCCAGATCGCAGCTGAACTGCTGGAAGCCGCGCCGAAGGATGCCGTCGTGACCATCCTGCCTGGCTGGCGAATTGAGGAAGTCGCCGCCAATGTCGCGGCAAGCGGTTTGCCTTTTTCTCCACAAGATTTCACCCAATCAGCTTACGCTGCGCCAAGAGATTGGCTTTCGATACTGCCGGTTAATGAAATTTTCAGCCTGGAAGGGTTTTTGTTTCCTGGGACTTATGTTTTCTCCCGGGATTCCAGCGTGGATGTTGTCTTTGGGGAGATCCTGGCGGAATTCACCGGCCAGGTGGATCAATCTTTGATTGATGGTTTTTCCCGTCAGGGTTTGGCGCTCTATGACGCGGTCAAGCTGGCTTCTATTGTAGAAAGAGAAGCGGTGGTGGATGAAGAAAAACCGATGATCGCTTCAGTATTTTACAATCGGTTGGCGGCTGGAATGCGCCTGGAAACGGATCCTACCGTGCAGTATGCGCTTGGTTTCCAGGAAGACGTTGGGACCTGGTGGAAAGCTCCGCTTTCAACAGCCGATTTAACTATTGACTCGCCTTACAATACATACATCGTTTACGGCCTCCCTCCGACGCCCATCAGCAGCCCGGGGAAGGACTCCCTGCGGGCTGTAGCCTTTCCTGCGGAAACGCCATATTATTTTTTTAGGGCAGCCTGCGATGGTTCCGGCCGCCATCACTTTGCAATAACTTATGAGGAACATCTCAACAACGCCTGTGAGTGATCATTGGCCCTGAGAAGGAGGAGCAATGGCAGTATTAGGAATTGATATTGGTGGTTCGGGGATTAAAGGCGCTCCGGTTGATACGGAAAAAGGCGAATTCATCGCGGATCGTTTTCGGATTCCCACTCCCTCACCTGGCAACCCCGAGCAGGTGATTGAGGTGATCCGCCGGATCGTGGAGCATTTTGAGTGGGAGGGAAAGGTCGGCGCGGGTTTCCCAGGTGTTGTCCAGCGGGGTGTGGTGAAAACGGCCGCGAATGTGAGCCACGAATGGGTGGACCAGGACCTGGCGGGGATGATCCAGCAAACGACTGGATGCAAGGCGGTGGTGTTGAACGATGCGGATGCTGCCGGTCTGGCTGAAATGCGCTTTGGTATGGGCCGGGAGTATGCCGATGGCTATGTGCTCTTTTTGACCATCGGCACCGGGATTGGTTCGGCCTTTTTTGTGAAGGGCGAATTATGGCCTAACTCAGAGATGGGCCATTTACAGGTTCGTGGAAAAGATGCGGAGCATCGCGCCGGCGACGGCGTTCGGAAGGATAAGGACCTTTCCTGGAAGAAGTGGGGCAAATGCCTGCGTGAAGTGCTCCAAATTTACGATTTTCTGTTCAATCCGGATGTGATCATACTGGGCGGAGGGGTCAGCAAAAAGTTTAAAAAATACGAGAAATACCTCAAGAAAATCAACGCTGAAGTGATCCCGGCGCAGCTGCGAAACCAGGCAGGGATCATCGGCGCGGCAATGGCCGCAGAGGAATCGCTGATCATCGATTGATACCGCAATAAGGCCGGTGGTGGTTTAACCGGCCTTTTCTGGATTAATTTCATCCGCTGTAAGGAAAATCGCATGTGGGGTCAGCGGCATGAAATTTACCGAGTCGGGCGATGTTCGCAAATCTACTTCGTTTTTTTCTTTACTACCTGAGTTGATCAAATTCGTGTCCTGAAAATGATTTAACTTGGGACCTTAGGCCGAAGCGGCTCGGTTGAAACCAAAAAGTTCTTGAGAGAATGATTTTTTGGCTCAATCTCCCTTCCGGAGTGAGGGCCCTGCCTGGAGCCCAGCGGGACACCTTCAGGTGCAGAGCACGAAGTGCGTGATGGTTAGCCCGACTGATTGAACAATCATCCGGAAATGGATGGCGCCTAATATTATGCGACAATGGGTAGACGTTGATTTGATTGGATCGTGCCCGTTTCAAACTTAATTCAGTCGACCTAAAGGTCTCACTCCGGAATGTGATGGCAGGTTGGTTTAACCTATCAAGCATGGCTTCGAGAAATTTATTTCTAGACAAGTCTATTTAGCTACGGCCTGGCAAGATCAATTTAGTGTCCTGAAAAATCGATTTTTTCTCGTAAACTTACTGAACAATGGGGGAAGTGAGAAACTCAGGAGTCAGGCGATGTTCGAAAAGCTGCTACGTTTTTCTCTTTACGAGATCTCCTGACGTTCGCTCTTTAGTGTTCTAACCTGGACAAGCCAGAACCAAAAAGGTAAAAGTTTCGTTTTCGCTCGGCAAGACCCTTCTCCATTTTGCTCCGGGGGTTCCGCTTCGCTTCTGCCCCCTACGGTTCGCTCTGGGGGTTCCGCTTCGCTTCAGAGTAATCAAGACCGAGCGAGAACTACGATGGGTGGTAAATATCGAGCGACCATGACTGGTAAGTATCGGGCGGCTATGACTGGT
>CAZLEK010000030.1:0-25357 GCA_964558525.1 uncultured Candidatus Brevefilum sp. | reverse complement strand
ACACAAAAAATATTTTTACTCATTGCCAAAATATTTATCAGGCTGAGCAGTTACGCGCTTCCTTAATAGAAGAGGGCAATCGCATGATCCCCAAGAAAAGTTATGATTGAAAATCTTTTTATCGAAGGGTGATCGATGGTAGTTCTTTCCAACTTTCCGCTCTCGCCGATGGGGACGTCGGCGTAAAAACGCCATTTTAAATGCAAATTTCTCTATTGAAAAAATATTTACGCCTTCCGAAAATATTTTCCCGCAGCGAGGACGTTGCGAGGAGCCAATTTTTTGTAATACCTCAAACTTTGTGATTGCCCTGCTTCTTTAAATAGGCGCTATTTGCACTCCAAGGGTTGAGGTCTTAAAATAAAGACATCAGGATTCGTGAAGAAGACCGCTTATGACATCACAAAAAAATCACAAACCACGTTTGATCGCATTATTGACCTTTTTTTTATTCCTCCAGGTTCCTGTGATCCTCTTTCTGGGATTGAACCTCCTGACCCATCACTGGGCGTTCCTGGTTTCATACCGTGTGTTGTGGGAGGATATTCAGGCGGCTTTCAGCCTGGCATTGGAAACACCGGGAGAGCTTGTGGAGGATGAGATCTTATTTTTCAACTTGCTCAGCTTCCTTCTGCTGCTGTTCGGTTCGGCCGCAGCTTTATTGGCGGGTTTTAACTTCCGTCGCGGCAGGCCTATGGCCTGGATCATGAGCCTGTTTGCACAGGTTGCAACCCTCCTCACGGGAATCGGCCTTTATTTTGTGCATCAACCCAACCAGGCCTACTGGCTGATTGCAATCGGGATCTTGATGGTCCTGTATCTGAATAATGCCGAAGTGCGGCAGTGGTTTCTTCAGATTCGGGAAAGAGGTGTTGCTGATGGGGAGTGACCTCAACCCGAAAGACTTTCTTCGCAGGTTTGAACCGGTGCTTCGTTTCACACGCGGTGAACGTTTTTTCCCGAGCGATGTTTCGTCATACGTCAGCCATGCGAGTTTGTGGGTCAAGCCCCCCGGCTTGCCGCCCCGGGAGATCCTCCCTGAAGGTCAGCTGGACCTTGAGCGGCTGGGAGAATTGCGGCTTACCGGCGCAGAGGATGTTTACTACCTCCAGTTCATTTCGCCGTTAAATATCCGCGAAATTGCTGAATACCAGCTGTCTCAATTACTGGAGGGCGCCCGTAAGCGGTCCTTTCAACCTTCCCGCAGTCGATTGTCCAGGGTGGGGTATCTCGCAAGGCTCATTGATGTGTTTTTTTCCCTGATCCTGCTTCTGCGGGGTCGCGTGCCAGGAGATGCGATGACAGCCGCTCTGGTGACTTTTGATGAAATGCTGGCGGCTGAAAGAAAATTCCAGTACTACGGTCGGGTTCTCCATCAGAATGGATGGATAATTTTACAGTACTGGTATTTTTATCCATTTAACAACTGGCGCAGCGGTTTTTTTGGGGCCAACGACCATGAAGCGGACTGGGAATTGGTCAATCTCTATTGTTATGAAACCGAAACGGGCGTGGTGCTTCCCGAATGGGTGGCTTATGCCCGGCATAATAACGCCGGGGATGACCTGCGGCGCCATTGGCGGGATCCCGAGGTTGAGAAGCTGGGGGAGCATCCTGTTGTGTATGTCGGCGGCGGTTCGCACGCCGGTTATTTCCAACCGGGCGAGTATCTCACGCAGCTCAGCCTGCCTTTCCTCAAGCGCATCAGATCCCTTCAAAACCGGATCCTGTCAGTGTTCACAGGGCTGTTCCAGGAAAAACCAAGGCCAAAAACTGAGCCGGAAGAGCAGTTTGTGATCCCCTTTGTGGATTACGCCCTGGGTGACGGCTTTTCAATTGGTCCAGGCGGCAGTGAAGGCTGGGCGGAACCGGTGTTGATTCAGCCCGAACCATCCTGGGTGAAAAATTATCGCGGCCTGTGGGGCTTGTTCGCCCAGGATCCCTTTTCGGGTGAAGACGCTCCTGCCGGACCCCGCTATGACCAGGATGGCAGCGTGCGTCTGACCTGGTTTGATCCTTTAAGCTGGGCCGGGATGGAGAAGCTCGTCCCACCAGACCGAGTGGATGACACCCTGGCCGCGCGCAAAGAGCACATGTTGGAGTCCATCCATACCCTGCAGCAAGAGATCCGGGAGCTCCAGCAGACGCACAGTCAGCGGGGATTGGACCTGGCCGCATTTCAGGATCTCCCTCATCTGCAGCAGGAGGTTGAGCGGATTCAAAAAGCATTGATCCGAGATCGCGCCAATTTGATTGCCATGCGCGAACGCCTGACGGTGAAGCAGGCTGCGCTGGAAGCGCTTGAACATTATGGTCATCGAAAACCGAGTGAAGAGTTGGCAAACCTGCGTGGGCACATCCGGCATTTAAACCAACCCGCGATCAAAAGGGCGTTGCGGTTTCCTGTTCTTGCGGAGGTTTGGGCGGCTGTCAGCCTCGGGGTTTTGATGATCGCAGTCGTTTTGTTGATCATGTTTGCCAGGGCGTTTCTTTTCTGGGGTTTAGGAGCTTTGTTTTTGGTCATGGTTTTTGTTGAGGCAGCTTTTCGCCGGCGTCTATCCGCCCTGGTGCGTTGGACGGCGGTGGGGTTGGCAGCGGTTGGTTTTTTGATCCTGTTGTTTGAATTTTTCTGGATTTTTGCCCTGGTGCTGCTCATGGGGGCTGGTTTTTATATGATCGTGGAGAACTTGCGGGAGCTGTTTACGCGCAAGTGACACGCCGTAAGGCAATGTTGAAGTGTAGATCACTGCTGTTTGGCCTGTGCTGATCCACCGCTGAGGACGTCAGCGATATCGGTTTGGGGTATATCAGCGGTCACCATCGCAGCGATGCTCCGCCGGGGGGCGCAATCAGCCGTAGGCTGGAAAAGGCTTAAGGTCCTAAACGATCCTTCGGGTCATCACCTAGGCATGATAAGCATCCGTTCCAGCTGCGTGTAAAATGTGTCCGTAATAAATCCGATGGAAATCCCTGTTTGGGTAATGCTTGTAGATTGTTTCATCCAGGAAATGGGCGGGATTCAGATCATTGGCGTAGATCTTTTGGCATTCGACCACAAATTCAGCCTGTTTAAAACAGGGCGCGGCCACCACTTTGGAGGCTTCGGGAGTCAGCCCCGATTCTGCAATCTTATCGCCATCCCGGCCTGATTTTGTGCCCAGCAGGCTGAGGGCATCGTGATATTCCTTTGGGAAAGCGGTCAGGGTGAAACTGTCGTATTTCTCCATGAACTGGAAGGTGTAGCGGGAATGGCGCACGGCCACAAAGGCGAAGGGTTTGCTCCACATGGTGCCCAAAGACCCCCAGCCAATTGTCATGGCGTTGTAGTCGCCAGCCTTAAAATCCCCCGCTGTCAGCAGCATCCACTGGTGATGAAAGAGGTGGTGTGGTTTGATCAGCAGTTGTGAAATATCAATGGGGTTTCTCTGCATGTTGTCTCCTTTCTTGTCATTATGATACCATGTCAGTTTGAAGGTGATCAGGCGCTAACACGATGGTCATCTCTAAAAAGGCTCTGACAGCCGGGGCTGGGAAGTGAGCACATTGAGAAATGGTTTGCCGAAGAAGCAGGGCAAACACAAAGTAAGAGGAATGGAAAAAATTAGCTCCCCGCAACGTCCTCGTTGCGGGGAAATGGGTAAACAAGGCCTAAATATTCATTCAATAGAGAAATTTGCATTTAAAATGGCGTTTTTCCGACGGGCACGTCGGCGAGAGCGGAAAACTGGGAAGAGATACCATCGATCACCCTTCGGATAAAAAGAATTTCAATCATAACTTTTCCTGGTGATCTTGCGATTGCCCTTCCGAAGAAGGAATATACGCTGATTCGGGTATAATCGTGGGTATGATGGCAGAAATCACAGACCGCATCACCAACGGCGAGGAACATTCCGAAGATCATCTGGATCGCGCCTTACGTCCCAATACCCTCCAAGAATTAATTGGCCAGGAGCAGATCAAGGAAAACCTGCGGATTCTGATCGAGGCTGCCAAAATGCGGTCGGAAGCCCTGGACCATGTGCTGTTTTACGGGCCGCCCGGGTTGGGCAAGACCACCCTGGCGCATATCCTGGCCAATGAGATGGGCGTGAGCATTAAGGTGACCTCAGGCCCGGCCATCGAAAGACCCGGCGACCTGGCCGCCATCCTGACCAACCTGCATGCGGGCGATATCTTGTTCATTGATGAGATCCACCGTTTGGGCCGGGCTGTGGAGGAAGTGCTCTACCCGGCCATGGAGGATTTTTCACTGGACATCGTGATCGGGAAAGGGCCGGCTGCCAGATCGATCCGGCTTAAGCTGCCCCACTTCACGGTGGTGGGGGCGACCACACGCCTGGCGCTGGTCACCTCACCCCTGCGGGCCCGTTTTGGCGCCACCTATCGACTCGATTATTATGACATCCATGCCCTTTTAGAGATCGTTCAGCGTGGGGCGCAGCTGTTAAGAGTTTCTTTTAATCACGAAGGCGTTTTGAAGATCGCTCGGCGTTCCCGCGGGACGCCCCGTGTGGCGCTGCGCATGCTGCGGCGGGTGCGGGACTATGCTCAGGTGCGGGCAGAAGGGGAGATCACCGGCCCGGTATCTGAAGCTGCCCTGGATCTCTTGAATATTGACGCGCAGGGCTTGGATGACCTGGACCGCCGGGTGCTGCTGTGCGTGATCGAGAAGTACAACGGCGGGCCTGTGGGGTTGAACACGATCGCGGCTTCCGTCAGCGAAGAACCTGATACGATCATGGATGTCGTGGAGCCGTATTTACTGCAGCTGGGCTACCTGGAACGGACTTCCCAGGGCCGACAGGCGACACGCAACGCCTATGATCATTTGGGGTTGGACTATCGCGATAGCGGCCCCCAACAAAAACTATTTTAGGGCTGGTGAACAACAGGATGCAAACCAAGGATTTTAATTACGATCTGCCTGAAGGGCAAATCGCACAGACGCCCGTTACCCCCCGCCATAATTCGCGCCTGCTGGTCCTGGATCGTGAATACGGCGCCCTGCAGCACACAACCTTTTGGCAGATTGATCAATTCTTAAATCCCGGTGACCTGCTGGTGATCAATGAAACCCGGGTGATCCCCGCCCGGATCTATGCCCGCAAGCAGCCCGGCGGCGGGAAAGCCGAACTGCTGCTGCTCGAACAAATTGATGATCTCACCTGGCGGGTCCTTGGCGGGGGTAAAGGTCTTAAGCAAGGGCGCCAATTGAAGATCGAGGAGGGTCCGGATGCTGAGATCATCAAGGTATTGGATGGTCCTGAAAGACTGGTCCGATTTCAACACCCGATTGGCCCTTATCTGAATCGGGTGGGGCATGTCCCGCTGCCGCCCTATATTCACACTCACCTGGAGGATCCTGAACGGTACCAGACGGTGTATGCGAAAAACCCAGGGTCTGCAGCTGCGCCGACTGCCGGTTTGCACTTCACACCCGAATTAATGGATAAGTTACGCCAGTATGGTCTGGGCTTTGCCCGGTTAACCCTGCATGTCGGCCTGGATACGTTTGCCCCCGTGACAGAAGCCGACCCTCAAGAACACAAAATCCACACCGAATGGTGCCAGCTGACCCAGGAGACCGCAGCAAGCATCAATACTGCCAAAGAAGCGGGAGGCAGAATTGTTGCAGTGGGCACAACCAGCGTGCGCACCTTGGAAACGGCAGCCCAGGCTGCAGGCAAGGGGCAGGTGGTAGCGCCATATTCAGGTCCAACCGATCTGTTTATTCTTCCGGGCTATGCGTTTAAAGCGGTGGATGCCCTGGTGACGAATTTTCATCTGCCCAGGTCCACTTTGATGATGCTGGTCAGCGCGTTTGCCAGCCGGGAGATGATTTTGGATGCTTACCAGACCGCCGTTGAGGAAGACTATCGATTTTTCTCTTTTGGCGATGCCATGTTGATTTTGTGACCCAAATTTGGTTTAATTATTGCAGCCGTTCTCTTTATCAACATAATATTTTATACAACTCTTATAAAAAATAGTTTATTTCAAAACGCTAAAATGCTATAATTCATTTGTTCTATAAATGAACATTAGCAAGACTAAATTAAGGAATAAACCCATTATGATGAGATTTGATCGTTTTACAGAACGTGCCCAGGAGGCGGCCCAGCGCGCAGCTGAAATTATTCAACGGTATGGGCACAACCAGATTGATACAGAACACATCTTGCTGGCGCTTATTGAGCAGCCGCAGGGTGTGATATCCCAGTTGCTTGAGATCCTAAAGATCGATTCGGAGAACTTTAAAGAACGCCTGGATTATATCCTGCGAACCAGCCCGAAAGCCAATATTTTTGGCGGCGGCGCTGGCCAGGTGTTCATCACTCCCCGGGTCAAGCGGATCATCGACCAGGCCAACCAGGAAGCAAACCGCTTAAAGGATGAGTACATCTCAACCGAACATATCTTTCTGGCAATCCTGGGCGAAAAGAACACCCCGGCAGTGCGGTTAATGGAAGATATGGGGATCACCCGGCAGCGCGTGCTGGATGCGGTTGAAGAGCTGCGCGGCGGCCAGAAAGTGACCGATCCGAAAGCGGAATCTCGCTACCGCACCCTTGAGAAGTATTCCCGCGATCTGACCACCATGGCCCGTGAGGGCAAGCTGGATCCCGTGATTGGCCGGGATACTGAGATCCTGCGCCTGATCCAGATCCTCTGCCGGCGGACCAAGAACAACCCGGTGTTGATTGGTGAAGCCGGGGTGGGTAAAACGGCCATTGTTGAAGGCCTGAGCCAGCAGATTGCCAGCAATGACGTCCCGGAGATCTTGATGGGCAAACGGGTGGTATCGCTTGATCTGGGCGCAATGATCGCCGGTTCGCGTTTCCGTGGCGAATTCGAAGAGCGTTTAAAAGCAGCCATAGAAGAGATCCAAAGGTCAGAAGGTGAAATAATCCTGTTTATTGATGAGCTTCACACCGTGGTAGGTGCGGGCGCAGCCCAGGGCGCAATGGATGCTTCCAGCATGCTCAAGCCTGCCCTGGCGCGCGGCGAACTGCAGTGTGTGGGCGCAACAACGCTGGATGAATACCATAAACACATTGAAAAGGACGCCGCCCTCGAGCGGCGCTTTGCCCCGGTCTATGTTGAGGAGCCTTCGGTAGACGATACGATCGCCATGCTTCGCGGCCTGCGTGACCGCTACGAGGCCCACCACAAGGTGACCTTTTCAGATGAGGCGCTGGTGGAAGCGGCTAAGCTGTCCGCTCGCTACGTGACTGACCGCCGGCTGCCCGACAAAGCCATTGATCTGATTGATGAAGCGGCCGCCAAACTGCGTGTGGCCTTGTATTCGCTTCCTGAAGATTTGAAAGCCTTGAAGAGCGAAATTGACCGGCTGCTGAAAGAAGAAGAGCAGGCCGGTGTTGAGCGAGATTACGAACGCGCTGCCCGGATGAAATCTGAGCGCCTGCGGATTGAGGAAGAATTCAACGGTGAACGAGATAAATGGGAACAGGACCACAAGCTGGATGAGGTGGTTGATGTCAATGACATTGCAGAGGTCATCAACCAGTGGACCGGCATTCCCGTTTCACAGATGATGGAAGATGAGAAGGAGAAACTGCTCAAGATGGAAGAGCGGATCCACGAACGGCTGGTGGATCAAAAAGAAGCTGTGGCTGCCGTGGCGGACGCCATCCGCCGGGCGCGCAGCGGATTGAAGGATCCCCGCAGGCCGATTGGTTCATTCATCTTCATCGGGCCTTCGGGCGTTGGCAAAACGGAACTGGCCAAGGCGTTGGCGGAGTTTATGTTTGATGATGAAGAGGCCCTGGTTCGCATTGACATGAGCGAATACCGGGAACAGCACAGCGTCTCTCGTTTGTTCGGCGCCCCTCCTGGCTATGTTGGCTATGAAGAGGGCGGCCAGCTGACAGAAGCCGTCCGCCGCCGGCCTTACCGTGTGGTCTTGTTTGATGAGATCGAAAAGGCGCACCCCGAAGTCTGGAACGCGCTACTGCAAATTCTGGATGACGGCCGCCTGACGGATGGCCAGGGACGTGTGGTCGATTTCCGCAACACGGTATTGATCATGACAAGCAACCTGGGCACGGAATATGTGAACCACAGCGGTACTTTGGGCTTCCTCGGATCCCAGGCTGAGGGCGATAAGGCCAATCAGGAGAAAATTTCTAAAGCCTTAAAAGGAGCCTTCCGACCTGAATTCCTCAACCGGATCGATGAGATCATCCTGTTCTCACCGCTCTCCAAGGACGATATGCGTGAGATCGTTGCCCTGCAGATGAAAGATATTCAGTCTCGCCTGGCCGAGCATGGATTGACGGTCGAGCTGACCGAAGATGCAGTTGAGTGGATGGCCAATGAGGGCTATGACCCGGCCTTTGGGGCCCGGCCGTTGAAGCGCGCCCTGCAGAAGCATGTGGAAAGCCCGTTGTCGGTCAGCTTGCTGTCTGGTGAATTTGAACGGGGTGACACCGTCTTGGTGGACATTGAGGATGCTGAAGTCATCTTCAAGAAGAAAGCGTCTGTGGATGTTTCACAGATGGACCAGGCCGAGGTTGGGTAAGAAACCATTAATAAAAAGAAGGTGATAAGAGGCTGTCTAAAAAGATAAAAAATGGTTCTCTCTTTTCTCCACACGATCGCCTGCCGAGAAAATGAGAGCAATTCCAGTCATGGAAGTTGCTTTTATCTACAAATATTTTAACGGCTCAACTCAATAAATGACGGTTTAATTGGAAAAAATCTTGGTGTGATAGTTCAAACGCCCTCAAGTGGCATTCACTGAGTCTGAAGTGCAGAAACAAGACACTTGCTCAAGAAAAAACTTAACCAGACTCGTGACGACGACGATTTTTAGTAGAAAAACCATTTCTTTTGTGTTGAGTTTTTGCCCGATGTCTGAATAGAGACAAAATATTAACAATACACTTAAGGGCGGCGCACGAATCGTCGAAGGACGATACCGAGCGCCGCCCTTATCGCGTTATTAGAGAAAGCAGTTTGAGTTCTTGGATGGGGTTGGGCTGAAGCCAGCACGCCGGAAGTTAAAACTTTTGTTTGTAGATCAATATTTTATGTAAAGTCAATTCGATGTCACCGACGCCAAAAATACTCATAATTCCCATCGCCTCAATTTCAACGAAGAGATCGGCTGGATCGAGTTGGAACACCTCTCACATTTTCACTTGTTTTCAGACGGGTTTTCATCATCTTTTCGTGCGATGACGACCAGGGTAATATCGTCCAGGCGTGGGGCGGCCCCTGTGAAAGCCTGAACATTTTCGAGAATTCCATTGCGGAAGGCTTCGACCGATGGGCTGAACTGGCTTTCAAGGCTGTTTGCCAGGCGGGTCATTCCAAAGAATTCATTGGCTTTATTCTGAGCTTCTGTGATCCCATCGGTATACAGCACGAGGGTATCACCGGGATGCAGATGAACTGTTCGGGTTTCCCAGTTGTTTTCAGGGAAGATCCCCACCAGCGTGCCGGTTTTCTCCAATTCAGTGAGTTTTATCTTTCCTGCGGTCTCTTGCAGCAGGAAAGGGGGGTTATGGCCTGCGTTGACATAAGTGAAGGTATGCGCCTCAGGATCGAGAACGCCGAATACCACCGTTAAGAAAATGCCGCGCTCGGTATCCGTCAGGATCCGCCGGTTGACGTGGTGGATGACTTGCTCGGGTGGGAGGTTGTTTTCACCGGCGTAGGTTCGTATCAGGGTGCGGCTCATGGCCATATACAGCGCTGCGCCCGCGCCTTTATCGCCCACGTCGGCGATAACGAAACCCTGCTGGCCTTCTCTGAGCGGGATGAAATCATAAAAATCGCCGGATGTTTCCCTCGCTGGCAGCAGGACCCCTGAGATTTCGTATCCGGGAACTTCTGGTGAGTGGGTGGGCAGGAAGGTGTTTTGCACCCTGCCGGCCTCTGCCAATTCCTGGGTGATTTTCTTATGGGCGATGGCCTGTGCCCTGGAAACATGCTTGACCTGACGAAGTCTATCGATGATCAGGTCGGGGTAGTAATTAACCCCCATCTCTTTGAAATCTGCAAGCGCCTCCCGGAAGAGGTTCTGAGCCATGTCGACGTCTTCTGGCTCGTTGCGACGCAGGTAGAGGTTGCCCATTTCGAGCCAAACCCTGGCCCGCCACCAGCGTCCCTCCATTTTTTCAAGCAAATCACCGCCCTCGTTGAAAAGATCGAACGCCCGGGTGAAATGCTCGCCTGCGGTTTCCAGCCTGGCCTGGGATAAGATGATCCTGACGCGGTCCTGCATGCTCGGCTGGTTCTGGTAGCGCATGTTGGCAAGTTTTAAGGCTTTTTCAGCGCTGGCTGTGTTTCTTTTCAGTGCATAGAGGTCGCTGAGCAAACATTGGGTGGCGACATCTTGTCCTGAGCCATTCTTTTTGCCAGCCTGGATGGCATCATTGAGCATGCTCAGCGCAATGTCAAGGTTGGGGCGATCGGCATGCGCATCTTCTAAAAAATGCGGTTCAGCGATGACTTCCGCCAGGGCGCGATTTCCCTGGAGCGCTCGCTCAAGGTCATGGACCTGCCGGCTCCGGTCAATCAGGTCGGTGAAGACTTCCATTGCCAGGGAGAAATTGCCCTGCATTTTTGCCAGGGCGCCTTCCAGGAACAGCAGGTTCAATGTGTTTTCATCCAGATAGGCATCCATCTGGCGAGATTCCTGGCGCATTTTTTCGATCAGGGTCTGGGAGTCTTCAAATTCTGCCAACCAGAGCGAAGCATGGGCAATGGATTGCTGGATGAGCATCTCATCGGACACTCCACCGGCTTTATTTCCTAACTGAATGGCCCGCTTTTGATAATCCCGGGCGAGGCGGACTTCACCCAAATGCTCGATGACTGCTGCCAGGTTGATGTAGGCTCGGGAGGCCGGCCCATACAGGTTGTTTGATTCGCTGATCTTCACTGCCATTTCGAGCGCGGCAATCGCCTGCTCTGGCTTGGTTGTGGGTAAGATCCCAATGGTCGCTAAGGCTTCTGCCTGAACGTCATAAGCGTTCAAGCGTCTGGCGATTTCCAGAGCCTGTTCGCAGTAGGCTCGAGCTTTTTCAGGCTGGTCATTGAACAGATAGGCCCGCCCGGTTTCATGGACCAGATATGCGATGTCAGGGCTTTCCACAGCGCCTTTCACTGCTTTGAGACCTTCCAGGCAGATCTCAAGACTGCGTCGCGGATCGTAGCCCCACCAGGCCGATCGCGCCGACCAGGCATAAACCCTGGCCAAACGGTCTGAATGCCCCAGGCTTTGGTGGCGGTTGATGGCGTTTTTCCAGGCCTGGACGGCTTCTCGATGCTTTCCCTGTTGGGCCATGGTTTCACCAAGATCCGTGTACAAATGAGCGGATATCTCGGGATCTTCTGCCAGCTGAACTGCGCGTGAAAAATAATTTTCAGCCTCAGCGTTTGCAAAGGAATTCATGGCCACATGGCCTGCCAGATCCAGATAGGTCAGGGCTTTTTGAGACTCATCCGCCTGCAAAAAATGATGGGCCAGTTGAGAAGCCAGCCTTTCCTTCTGGTCGGGATACAGCGTCTCCAGGGCCAAGCCAACCGTTGCGTGCAGGTTCCGCCGGTCTGAGATCGTGATGCTTTTGTAAGCGGCATCATGCAGCAGGATGTGTTCAAAGGAATAAGTCAGTTCTGGGTGAACCTGCGTTATTCTGATCATGCCAAGCGATTCAAGCCGGCTCAATTGCTCCATCAACTGCACATCAGGCGCCTCTTCTGCCATGACTTTTTCGATCACTTTTTCAGGGAAAGCTCTGCCAATCACGCTGGCGATTCTTAAAGTCAGGCGTGCTTCTGGGGCCAGGCGGTCGATGCGAGCTGAAAGCAGGCCCTGAAGACTGTCCGGCACCTTGTCCGGATCGATTTCGGAGGAGAGGATCCAGCGGCCATTTTCTCTGGTTAAAACCTCTTCATTGATCAGCATGCGGATCAATTCCTCGATGAAAAAGGGATTTCCTTCTGATTTTCCAAGCACAATCCTAACGATGACTTCCGGAAGTTCATTGATCCCCATGATTTGCTTAACCAGAGACTGGCTTTGCTGATGGTCCAGGCTTTCAAGGGTGATCTCGGTGAGCCTTGGGCCAAATTGTTCCCGGGCCAGGGAGACCAGCCGCCAGCCGTTTGAGTCCCGGTCAGGCCGGGTGACCAGGCAAAATAAAATTGGGCAGGTGACCGTCAGGCTCAATAGTTCAGCGATCAGATCAATGGAAGAAGCGTCCGCCCAGTGCAGGTCCTCGAGGACGATCACCAGGGGCTGTTCAAGAGCCAGGTTTCGTAAAAAGGAACGCGTGGCCGCGAGATATTGAGCGCGCAGTTCCACCGCATTGAGGCTGTGAATGCGTTCTTCCTGCTCATCGGATAGGGGAACATCCAGCAGGTGAACCAGGTATTCGAAGGATCTCTCCAGGTCCACATCGATCATATCTTGTAAAACTGCTCTGAGGGTTTGCTGGATCTCATCCCAGGCGGCTGTTTCAGAGAGGTCGAGCGCATGCCGTAAAAGCGCTTTCAGCAGGTGGTAAGCCAGTTCCCGGCCGAAGGCGAGTCCGTGAGCCTGGATCCAACGGATCCGGGTTGGCTGATGAAGAGAACGGATATCCCGTTTCCATTCCTGGATCAGACGGGATTTGCCAACGCCCGGGTCGCCAACGATCAGCCCTACCCGGCCCAGGCCCGCCAGTACCGTTTCACTTAATTCCATCAGCAGGTCCATTTCCTGCTCACGCCCCACAAAATTTGTGCTGACACTGTCCTGGAGACGGTGGTTATTGGAGGCCGCCAGGATTTTTTCCACGCGCCACAGGTGCAGGTCGTCGCTGACCTCTTCGCAGTGGATGTCATCCAACTTCACGCCTTTCACAAAGGGCTTGGTGAATCGAAACGCGTTCTCGAGCAGGATGATCTCACAGGGTTCGATTGCCGCCCGTAAGGCGACATCCATACATTCGAGGGTATTGTTGAGCGAGCGAAAATCGAATTTCAAGTTTGATTTGATGTCCCCAATCACGATCGAACCCGAATTCAAGACCAGCTTCAATTTGAGCGGTACTCCATGCGCTTTTTGGGTATCCGCGCTGATTTTTTTAACTTCCAGGAGGATTTGGGATGCAGCATGCAGCGCCCTTAGCGGGTCGTCTTCATGCGAGATTGGCGCGCCAAAAAAGGCCAGGACTGTGTTCTCCCAGAGTTTGGCGATGGTGCCTTCGTATTCAAAGATGATCTGCGCAAACCGGTCCAGGGCACTGTTCAACAGGGGTTGACGCGCTTCTTCAGGCACCGCCCTATCGAAGTCTTCCAGGTTTGCAATGGTGAACATCACCCCGATGACGGTGCGCTGTTCCTGCGCCAGGTAGGGGGCAGAACGTACTTTCAGGACGAAAGCTTCCGGCGCATTGGCGGTCAACCTTGAGAAATACAGGTCTTCCAAACCCGGATTAAGGCTGACCGGAAGGCCGCAGGTCTTGCATACACGGGTGCTAAGATTTAGATCGGCCTGGCAAGATGCACATTTCATGATCTTCCTTGTTGGTTTAGTGAGGAAAATCGGATTAAATTTACCATATTTATTATAAATTATACGATCGAGGTTTTCAATCTCAATTATAACAAGTTCGTCGCGCGGCGTGCGTCGATTATCCAGGGACGGTCAGGGGCAACCTGAAAACGTCGCCGGCAGTCCGGTTGCCTGGTCAACGCTGGTGATGGGTGCTGTGACCGCACCAGAAAGCCAACTGTAAAGGGGTTATCTGGTCCACTCAAATCCATTGACTTTTCCGGGCCAGTTGCGTCTCACAGATTACAAATTCTTTCTTCGGGACAGTATTTAGAAGTATTCAACGGGGTGAAACCTGTCGTCCTTCTTTTCTGCAATTGATGGCCTTCTGCTGAGCTCCAGGCGGGTTCCGCATCCTGCTGACCACAGGCGGTTTCTCAGTCGATTCGGGGTTGGGTCGCGGTCAGGTTTATCACCATCAGGGCTTTTCGGCTCGTCAGGATCTTACGATTGCCCGTTCAAAGAGATGAAGGCCGTTTATTAAACCATCAATTTGTTTTATACTTGGGTTATGTCCCTTGCCCGACGTGAGCTCTTCGACCTGCTCAAGCACACTTCCCTGTTCTCGCAGCTGCCGCAAGATTCCATTGAATTGCTGGCCAATGTGATCTTGGTGGAATCATTTCACAAGGGTGAGGTCATTTTCACAGTTGGCGATCCGGCTGAGGGGATGTATCTCATTTTTGAGGGCCAGGTTGACCTCAGGAACCCGAACAAAGCGCCGCGCTCCAGCTTTGCGCGTTTAAAGCGGGGAGGTTTTTTTGGTGAAGAAGCACTCCTGTTTGACGACCCGCGGTATTATCAGGCGGCTGCAAAAACGGATTGCACCTTGCTCTCACTCAGGGTCGCTGATTGCATGGCGTTGTGGAGTCAGCTGCCGGGGCTCGAGCAAAAGCTGGAGGTGCTCATTGAGAGCCGTGAATTGTCCTCGACCAAAACCCTATCCTGGTTGCAGGAAGATGAATATGTCCATGTGATGACACGCCGCCACCCTGCAGTTCTGTGGGGAAAACTGGCGCTGCCTGTGATCTTTGGGGTCCTGACGGGGATCACCGCCCTCCTGTTTCAATTTGCCTGGCTGCCGGGGCGGCCCTACGGCTGGCTCCTGTTGGGGCTGGGGGCGCCGGTAAATCTTTTCTGGCTGGTCTGGCGGATCATCGACTGGCGTAATGATTTCTTCATTGTGACCAATAAGCGTGTGGTTTGGATCGAAAAAGTGGCCCTGGTATATGAGAGCCGCCAGGAGGCGCCCCTCCGCACGATCATGTCAGTCGGGATCCAACGCTCACGGGTTGGCTCGGTTCTGGGCTTTGGCGATGTGGTCGTCACCACCTATGTTGGCACCATCCGGCTGCGGGATCTGGCCAGGGCTGAGACGATCGCCAGCCTGATCGAATCCTACTGGCGCAGAGACCAAGATTTCAACCGTCAGGAAGAATCCCGCTTAATGTCAGATGTGCTGGCCGACAAACTAAATTTGCCTGGCATCAGGGCTGAAATGCCTTCCGCAGATCAAGCCCCATCCGGGGAAGTTTCGCCCCAGCCAAAGCCCGAGGAGCCTGGTTTTTTATCCTGGTTGTTTTCCGATTTCATCCGGCTGCGTTATGAAGCCGATGGTGCGATTGTTTACCGCAAGCACTGGTTCATGCTGCTGGAGAAGACCTGGCTGCCAGGCGGGTTGCTGGCGCTGGGCCTGGCGGGGCTGGCGGCCCGGCTTGCGGGACGCCTCTCCTTTTTGCCGCTGATGCCCACAGTGGTGGGTAGTTTGTTGTTCATGTTTATCGTTTTCACCTGGATCCTTTACCGGTATGCTGATTGGCGCAATGACGTCTTTAAAGTAACCCTTGATCAGATTATTGACTTAGATCGCAAACCCCTGGGAAAAATCCGCCGCCGTTCTGCGCCGTTAGAAAATGTATTAAGCATTGAATACGAGCGGCAGGGATTTTGGGGCTTTCTATTCAATTTTGGCACAGTAACCATTGTAGTGGGTAATATGCAGCTGACCTTTGACCATGTCTATAACCCCTCAGAAGTCCAGCAGGATATTTTTTATCGCATGGGCGAGCGGCTGGATCATCTGCGCCAGTTTGAGATCGATTCAGAGCGAGAGCGCGTGTCGGAGTGGATTGCCAGTTACCACCAGAAAACCCGCGAAGACGGCCGAGATGACAAACACAAGCCAGGAGATCACCACCCAGGTTTGGAAAATTGAACCCTTTGACCTGGGCCCATCCCTGAGGGTAAAATCTGTTTCGGAGTGAAGATTATGACGATTCGAGAAATCACACATTTTCCTGAAGACGTGCTGCGTAAGAAAGCTGAGCCGGTTGAGGTTTTTGATCAGGCGCTGGACACCTTGATCGAGGACATGATCGAGACGATGCGCGAAGCGCCGGGCGTAGGGTTGGCCGCGCCGCAGATCGGCGTTTCCAAGCGGGTGATTGTGGTGGAATTTGGCAGCGAAGATGACGAAACCCTGCCAAAACAATTATATGTGATGGTCAACCCGGAAATTGAGAACCGTTCAGAAGCCACCGTTCCCGGGATTGAAGGCTGCCTTTCTGTTCCCGGGGTGGTGGGCGAGGTGGAACGCGCGGAAGTGGTCACCGTTCGCGGCCAGAACGCCAAGGGAAAAAAGATCCGTATCCGGGCACAGGGCTGGTTGGCGCGCATCTTTCAGCATGAGATCGACCACATTGACGGGGTTTTATACACTGACCGGGCAGAAAACCTTTGGCAGCCTGACCCGGATGAGATGGATTCCATCTGAATCTGAATGTATTTATCAAGATTATCATTAACAGATTTGCGAGGATTTTCCCGGTTGGACCTGAATGTGCCCCGGGAAATTTTCCTGTTGGTGGGCGAAAACGCCCAGGGCAAGACCACCTTGCTTGAGGCGATCTATTTTCTCGCTACCTTCAGTTCCTTCCATGCCAGTTCCGACCGGCAGCTGATTAACTTTCACCAACCCAAGGGTCAGACTGCGGTTGGCCGAATTGTGGGCGAATTTTCCCGGCGTGACGGCGATCACCGGATCGAAGTCCGGCTGATCCGGGAACCCAACGGGAACAACGGCGAGACCCGCTTCCGTAAAGAAGTCTTGCTGGACGGCGTCAAGCGTAAGGTCAGCGACGTTGTTGGCTGGTTCAACGCTGTGATTTTCCTGCCCCAGATGGCTCGGATCATTGAAGAGGGACCCTCCGAGCGGCGGCGCTACCTGGATACGCTTATCTCGCAGGTTTCGCCCCGTTATGTGAGGCATTTAAGCGATTACGGGCAAACCCTTTCACAGAGGAATGCGTTGCTGAAGCAGCTGGCTGAGCGGGGCGGCGACCCGGAACAGCTGGCGGTCTGGGACGGGATGTTGGCCCGGCATGGCGCGAGGATCATGTGGGAACGGATCCGGGCCATCCGAGAAATGGAAGCAGAGGCCAAACGTGTGCATTACGACCTGACCCACGGGCAGGAAGTGCTGCGGTTGGATTATCAACCCGCCTTTGAGCCGCTCTCCCAGCCTGAAGGCCAGATGGCGCTGCCTGTTTCGGCCATCCCGGATCGGTCGGCGCTTTCTGTGGAAGCAATTGAAGCTGGGCTGTTGGCCGCGCTCCAGGCCAGGCAGCGGGAGGAGATTGCCCGTGGGGTGACCACCCTTGGGCCGCACCGTGATGAGCTGCGGTTCTTAAGCAACCAGATAGACCTGGGTGATTTCGGCTCACGCGGGCAGGGCCGTACCGCCCTGCTGGCGATGAAGCTGGCCGAGGTGGCCTGGCTGCATCAGCGCACCGGGGATTGGCCTGTGCTTCTGTTGGATGAGACCATGTCCGAACTGGATACCCAGCGCCGGGCCGATCTATTATCCGCCCTGGCTGCCTGCGACCAGGCCATCCTAACCTCAACGGACCTGGCCATGTTTGAGCCAGATTTTGTTAGCACCCATCCCGTCTGGCGAGTGGATCACGGCATGGTTGCGCCTTTATCAGCAGGGTAAAATAAAAAACCTGCCCCAGAGGAGCAGGTTCTTAATTCGTTGTGGGATTGTCGCTAAATCACCGTTCTGTAACCAAACTCAAC
The DNA here is from genome assembly GCA_964558525.1 of uncultured Candidatus Brevefilum sp. GTDB lineage: Bacteria > Chloroflexota > Anaerolineae > Anaerolineales > Anaerolineaceae > Brevifilum. Next base: position 7,707 of record CAZLEK010000030.1, on the reverse strand, counting down.
ATAGATCGACCCACCTGCCGGCACCGACACGCTATAGCTTGAGGGTGTGGTCATGTCATTGGAAGGGGAGATCTCCACACAATAGCTCCCGGCAGCCAGCTCGGTAAAGCTGAAGGACTTCGCATTGGTTGTCGCCAAAACCGGCCCGCCGCAGCCGCCGGAATGCAGCGTGATGGTGACGCTGTAAACAGTCAGGTCCTCCCCACTGTCGCGGTCGCCGTCGTTGTTCATATCGTCAAAGGCGACGCCGTTGATCTCACCCGGTTCCGGCGGTGGGGGTTGAGTCGTCTCTTCTGTCGGCTCTTCGGTTGGTTCATCTGTTTCTTCCGGTGGTTCATCTGTCTCTTCCGGTGGTTCTTCGGTTTCTTGGGGCGGCTCTTCTGGTTCCTCAGGGGGCGGCGGCGGCGATTCTTCTTCGGGTGTATAGCATAAGCCGGGGATGGGCTCCTCCGCTTCGAATTTATAGGTTTCACGGCAGGTGTTGTCCACCAGATGGATCCCCGCCAGGGGGTAATTGCTGTGAGTGGGATAGGGTGACCCCGCCTCGCTTTGGGTGAAGTGGTCATGCAGGTCCATCATCGCCGGATCCAGCAGCGCATCCGCCGCCCATACGCCCCACACAAAGGTGTTGGCGCTGATCAGCGATTTTTTAAAAGCCAGGGTGACCTCTGGAGAGCCGTTGGCTGAGACCCTCGCCCATGCCAGATCAGGATCCTCCAACACATCCTGGCTGAGCAGGGTTTGTTCGTAGCCGTCGCCGGTATAACTGGCATCCGGCCGGAGGATGCTGCGCCCGCCGACATCTTTATTGGGGTCTTTATAGACGCTGACGCCAGCAATGTCCCAATCCGCCGCGCTGGGACGGTCTGCGACCACCAGCAGGTCGCCCCGACCATCACGGTTTGCGTCAATTTCGATCCCATAAGCAGCCTGCAAGCCGCCTTCAGGATGGGTCCCATCTAGGTAAAGGGTCACATAGTAGAAGGTGCTGTCCTCAGACATCTCTGTTTTGACGATGTTCACATCCGGACGGTAGACCATTTCGGCTTCCGTGAAGGGCCGTTCGTACAGATTGGCGACGAAATCATCCCCGGAGGATACGGTTCCTGAGCTGGAGTCCGTATCGTAGAACCATTTTTGGATCCACCCAGGATTCCCGGGAATCAAGCTATGTACGATCTCAATCGTGGGGACTTCGGTCTCCACATCCGCCGCATCCTCAATCTCCGGAGCAGCTTCAGTGACCTCCGGCGGCGCTTCTGGTTCGCTGGCCATCGCCGTCTGAGTCAGGCCCATCGAGACCAAGGTTTGGGCCATTTGTGTTTGCTCGTTTGAACCACCGCCGCCCGGGAAGCTGCAGCCAGACAGGACGAGAATCAAGATCGCGGCGCCAATCAGTCGCTTACTGAATCGCTTTTTCATGGTTTCCTCCTCTGTTGTGATTAACCAAAAATCTTCGGGATGGTCTGCCATCCTCATGAACTGCCACAATGAAACTATCGTCGGCTGTTAGGCTTTGTAGATACGCTGTGATGGGAACCGGGTTGTACTGTACTTCTATTATATATTAAATTAATCAGCCCCGGAATACCCGGGGCTTGATTGTCTTTGATCGATTTTTTATTCTGGCGCTTGAAAGCCAAAGTCAACTGAGGCGCTGCCGCCAGGCACGATTTCAACCGTGTACTGGCTGGGGGTGGTCATTGGACCGGGTTCGGTGATCTTCACACAGATCATGCCGGGTCCCAGATCGCTGAGGTTATCAAATTTGGCCGAACTTGATTTGACCGCCGGGTTGGCGCAGGAGTCGTTATGGGCTGTGACGGTGATGTCATAAACGGTGTAGGGCTCACCCATATCCTTTGTTCCATCACCATCCAAATCATCAAAAGCAGTGTAGACCACTGTTCCTGGTAGGTCATCATGCGTCGGGTCGGTTGGGATCGGCGTCTCTTCAGGAAGGGGTGTTTCTTCAGGGGGTTCTGGCGTGGGGGTGGGCTGCTCCGGTGCAGTGCACAGCCCCGGGATGGGGTCCGAGGGTTCGAATCCAAAGGTCTCCCGGCAGGTGTTATCGATCAGATGGATCTCCTTTAAAGGGTAATTGGCCCGATTGGGGTAGGGCGAACCGGCTTCTGACTGGGTGAAATGGTCATGCAGATCCAGGTTTTCTGGCGTCAGGAGTTCCTCCCCAGCCCAAACGCCCCAGACGAAGGTGCTGCTGCCCGAGAGCAGGGATTCTTTGAAGGCCAGAGTGACCACCGGTTCGGTACCCGGTTGCCAGCGCGCCCAGGCCGAATCGGGGTCGTTGAGCACATTCATGGAAAAGATCTCGCGGTCGTAACTATCACCCTGGTAGTTGTCGTCGGGACGCAGGATATTGCGGCCGCCGACATCATCGTTGAAATCCGTCACTACGCTGACGCCGGCGATGGACCATTCATTGGGGTTGGGACTGTGGACAAGCACGAGCAGATCGCCGCTGCCGTCTCGGTTCCAGTCAATTTCAATCGCGTAGGATCCTGGCAGACCGCCATCCGGGTGCTCACCCTGGACGTAGATATTCGTATAGATAAAGGTGTCATCCTGGGAGATCTCTGTTTTTTGGATATCCAGGTCCGGGCGGTAGGCCATGTCTCCTGCGGTGAAGGGCCGCTCATAGAGGTTGGCGACATAATCGTCGCCGCCCGTTACGCCGCCCGTGGATTGATGATTGCTAGAACCTGTATCGTAAAACCACTTGCTGATGAAACCCGGTTCCCCGGGAGTGATCTCATGGGTGATTTCAGCGGGTGCTTCGGTGGGGGGGCCTTCCGCCTGAGTGTCTTCCGAGGGTGTTGGGGAGGGGGGCGGCGTGGTTGTGTCTTCTGTTTCATCAATCTCAGAGTCCGCCAGGGCGGTTTGTGTAAAAGCCAGGGCCACCATGGTCTCGCCAACGCTTAATGGTTCCTCAGCGGTATTGGACGGGAAATCGCAGCCGCTGAGGATTAGTGACAGGATGATCATCATTCCGGTCAAGATGAGTTTGCGATCTTGCATAGGTTATCTCCTTTTTTGATTGGATTTTGATTTCTGATGAATGATTCCTGATGGCCTGGTGTTTGATTTTCGGCGCATCCATTTTTTCGGGCAATGGTTGCTGGCCAGTTTTCCATCGGAGAATGTTTGGGGTTCCCGGGAGGGGTGGATCATGGGATGGGGAAGCGCTGGTGTCTTCGTTGATGACAATCCGGGTGGGACTTGGCGGCCGCTCATGTCGATAAGATCGAGCAGCCGACTGAGATCAAGGCAAATGCCCAAATAGGAGTTTGTTCTTATTATCCACTTAAAAGACCTAATTTGTCAAATTATTTGAATGAGGATGATTGATCCCCGGTTTTCAAGAGCATGCTTGCCAGTCCTGCTGCTGAATTATTCCTGACAGATGATCATCAAGCCATGAGATGGTTTACAGCAAGGTTTGTGTCGGTGAGACGCCCCCGGGGCGTTTAACGGGCGCAAATAATGAACCGGCATTTATTTCTGTATAAACTGGCATTTAATCATCTGGGCATGCCTGGATGCTGCTTGGTCAATGCTCCAGAGGTCATTCTCTGCTAGGGCGCCCGTCAGCAGCCTTTGGTTTCCATCACCCGCATTTTTTAATGGATCGTCCTTTCCATTGATCAACATCAGCGGGAGGGACCTTTTCCCTGCCTGGTTAAGCAGAGAAAATCAATCCCGGACTTTCGGCTGCTTTTTATGGAAACTGGCGCTTGTCGCGGTATGATTAAACCAACAGAAAATATTCACCCAAAAAAGGAGCGGCCATGCCATTGACGATCCAGGATATTGAAGGTTTGTTAGGGGAAGAAGCAGACGATCTTCTTTCTCATGTGTCTCAAACGCTGCCCAAGGAGCAGCTGCACCTGCCCGGGCCGGATTTCGTGGATCGGGTTTTTGCTCCCAGCGATCGGCCGACGCCTGTGCTTGGCAGCCTCCAACAGCTGTATGACCATGGAAGGTTGGGGGGGACTGGGTATCTCTCTATTCTGCCGGTGGATCAGGGGATCGAACACACCGGCGGTTCGGCCTTTTCACCCAACCCGATCTACTTCGACCCGGAGAACATCATCCAGCTGGCGATCGAGGGCGGCTGCAATGGGGTGGCGTCTACCCTGGGTGTGTTGGGCGCCATGGCCAGAAAGTATGCTCACAAAATCCCCTTTATCCTCAAGTTTAATCATAATGAGCTGTTGAGCTATCCCAATACCTACGACCAGGTTTTTTTCGCTTCGGTTGAGCAGGCCTTCGACATGGGCGCTGTGGCGGTGGGGGCCACGATTTACTTTGGTTCACCTGAATCTCGCCGGCAGATCGTCAATGTGAGCAGCGCCTTTCAGCGCGCCCATGAATTGGGCCTGGGCACGATCCTGTGGTGCTACCTGCGGAACCCATCTTTTACAGTGGATGGGGTGAATTATGAAGCTGCCGCGGATATGACCGGTCAGGGCAATCATCTGGGTGTGACGATTGAAGCGGATATCGTCAAGCAGAAGCAGCCCACTGTCAATGGTGGCTTTAAGGCCATGCGCCAGGCGGTCAGTGAAGATTACGGCTATCTCGATGAGCGGATGTATACCGACCTGGTCAGCGATCATCCCATTGACCTGACCCGCTACCAGGTGATCAACAACTACCTGGGGAGAATCGGCCTGATCAACTCCGGCGGTGCTTCCGGCAGGAATGATAAAGCCCAGGCCGTGCGGACGGCCGTTATCAATAAGCGCGCCGGTGGGATGGGCCTGATCAGCGGACGCAAGGCTTTCCAGAAACCCATGAAGGATGGAATTGAGATCCTCAACGCCATTCAGGATGTATACTTGAACGAAGATATCACGATCGCTTAAGGAGGCAGATCCAATGGAAATGGCATCACTGGTGCGGATGAGCCGGAGCTACCGGCGCTTTGATGAAGCGTATCACATCGATGGGGATATTCTGCGCGAACTGGTTGACCTGGCGCGTTTTTCCCCTACTGGCAATAACATGCAGCCCTTGAAGTTTTGGTTGAGCAACTCAGCGGAGATGAATGCCAGAATTTTTCCCCATCTGGGCTGGGCCGGATCGCTGCCGAACTGGCACGGCCCGCAAGAGGGCGAGCGCCCCAGCGCGTATATCATCATCCTGGGTGACCGGGAGATCCAGCTTACCTATGGGGTTGATCACGGCATTGCAGCCCAGAGCATCATGTTAGGCGCAGCTGAAAAGGGCCTGGGGGGCTGTATGATTGGTTCGATAAAAAGGAAAGCCCTGGCCGCGGATCTGGCGATCCCAGATCGCTTCCAAATTCTCCTTGTCCTGGCGCTCGGCAAGCCGGAGGAGACTGTGGTCACAGAATCATTTGATCAAGCTGGACAGATTAAATACTACCGGGATGAAGACGACGTGCATCACGTCCCAAAACGGAGCCTGGACGAGTTGATCGTTCATCCTGTTTAAATTTGTGGCTTAAAATGCAAACGCCGGCGAATTTGATCATTGCCGGCGTTTTTCTTTTGCTTTTACCAGGTTTCGGTGACTTTGTTCAACCCTCTTGGTTGGTCCACATCAAAATTGCGGGTGTGAGCCAGGTACATAGCGAACATCTGGCCGGGGAGGATCGCCGTTATGGGAGAAAGCCACTCCGGGACGCCGGCTGGCAGGTGGATTTTTTGGTCTGCGCGCTCGAGCAAACCCGGATGATCGCTGATGACGATCACCTCAGCCTGCCTTTCCTGCACCTTATCGATCAGGGCTTTCATCTCTGGCGTCATCTTTCCGTCAGGGGCGATCACAAAGGCTGGAAAGCCGCGATCCATCAACGCCACCGGTCCATGCAGAAAATCAGCGCTCGAATAGGGCTCGGCAATGGTGTAGGTTAATTCTTTCATCTTGAGGGAGAACTCAAAAGCGGAGGCATAATTGTATCCCCGTCCGATGACCACACAATGCGACATATAGCGATAACGTTCGGCCAGGTTATCAATCAAGGCTTCCTGAACAAATACTTCCTGAATTTGGTCCGGCAGCCGCTCAAGATCCTGAATATATTCATCCTTCGAGGAGAGGATTGAAGAGAGGATCGCCAGGGTTGTTAGTTGGGCGGTATAGGTCTTGGTGGCAGCCAGGGAAATTTCTTCGCCAGCCTGAAGGTCAAGAACAATATCTGCCGCCCGTCCCAAATCAGATTCGGGGAAATTGGTGATTGCGGCCGTGAGCGAACCTTGCTTTTTCCCTTCCGTGATGACCGAAACAATATCCGGGCTTTTTCCGCTCTGGCTGATCCCCAACACCAGGGAGTCTGATAGATCAGGGGGGCGGTCATAGATTGTGAACAGGCTGGGTGTGGCCAGGCTGACGTCGATCTGGTTGTGCGCGCCCAGCAAGTACTTGGCATAGCGCCCGGCATTATCGCTTGTGCCGCGCGCCGCAATGAAAGTATGATGGATCCCGCGGGATTGAATTTCAGCCGCCAAGGTTTTAAGTCCATCTTGAGGGGCCCCGATCAGGTTCTTGATCAGGGATGGCTGTTCGTGGATCTCACGATAGAGGTGGCTTGTTTCGATCGGTTTCATGTGTCCTCACAGTTCATTTAATCTGGTTTCTGGTTGGCCTTTTTGATGCCTTCAACTGCCGCATCTGTGTTCTGGTTCTCTGTTTCAGAAAACAGATCACTGTCATTGACCTCCGGGTTGTCTAATAATTCCAGGGCTTCTTTTTCCGTCAGGCCTGCATCCATTGCCTTCTGGATCGCTAAAGGTGGGGTCTCTTTCGGGTCAAGGTCAATCAGGCTGCCGAAGAAATTGACCACTTCAAAAGCTGCCTCAAAGGGCCCGGCTGAGAGATGAACGCCGTTGGTGTTGATGCCGACCTCTTGCTGTCCGTATCTCTCTGGATCAGCATACAGCTCGCCCCGGATCGAGCCTGGATTGGCGCGTTCGGGAAAAGTATCGCCAACCAGGTCGAATTTCATCGCCGCCCAATCGGTATCGGTATGCAAGAGCATTAAATAAATGCGGTGATCCTTGCGTGTGAAGTGTTCGAGTTGCGAGGGGTGAAAGCCGTTCACCAAAATGATCTTTTGACCCTGGAAGGTGCTGGCTTGAAAATAAAATCCACTGCGCAGTTTATTCGCTGCCTGCGAAAACCAGACTTCTGAGAGCGAGTCAATATCCGTCTCAAAGTGGGTCAAGAATTCATGGCCGCCCAGGATTTGATAGCCTTCAGCGTCAGCAATGTCCAACGCCTGGAAGATTTTTTGGCGAGTGTCGGCGCCAACCATCTCAGAAGCCCTGCGGGAAAGCTGGTTGATGAAGCCGTAGTGGCGGTTCATGATCTCATGTTTTTCCAGGACTGAACCTGGGATGATGGCGGCCCCATGTATCTCAACGTCATATGTCTTAAATTTCTCTGCTACCAGATCCAGGCTGTTTTGGACCTTGTGGGGAGCCTCAACCGCCAGGAGTTCGGGCTTAAAAAAGAAGACCAGTTCATTTTCCCTTTCAGTCTGGCCCACCTGCACGGGCTGGATGATTTGGGCTTGTTGGGCAGCCTGGATTTTCTCGATGATCTCTTTGCTGAATAGGATTGATTTTGGCAAGTTTCCTCACTTTCTATACTTACCCCCATTATACCCAGAAGCTTAGGCGCAAAACCAAGAAAGGGTTTTAGCTGCAGGGCAATTGCAAA
>CAZLEK010000029.1:0-26013 GCA_964558525.1 uncultured Candidatus Brevefilum sp. | reverse complement strand
CCCCAGATCAAAACATTCGCCAATTTAACAAGTAAAGACGCGAGATTCAGGATACTAACTAAGCATGAACGGATATTAATCGACGGTTGTCCAGCCCCCCTTCTTCCTCTCCCCCCGTTGCTGAGGGAGAGGAGTAAGGTGAGGGGGTAGAATAAACCCACCTTTCCAAATGCCCCTCAACCAGAGATCTTCATCGCCAACCGACCAATTTAACATCCCGTCCCATCGCCACCAGCAAGGTCTCCTTGTTTTTTGCTCCACCTGGGCCGACGAAGATGTCAGCCTGATCGGTTAATCGGGGGTTATTACAATCCCCGCAAGTTCCGCGTTGTAATGCCTCTGCCTGGCACATGTTTCCTAAGGAATGTTTTTACAAGGAAACGGGGAGCGGAGATCGTTCTGAATCATGCATTAACAAACGCCCGGTCAAATGTCGGGGGGGTTGGTGTTGGATGATCACCTTTATACACCCGTGCAAAACAAAACCCAATGATGATAAAATTTGGTGGATTGATTCAAAAAGGAGGAGAATTTTGGGAAAACGAATTGCCATCATTGGCAGCGGTTTTGGGGGGCTTGGCGCGGCTTGCCGCCTGGCAGTCCACGGCCACCAGGTTGAAGTTTTTGAAAAGCGAGACAAACCCGGCGGTCGCGCTTATGTCTATGAGATCAATGGCTTCAAGTTTGACGGCGGCCCCACGGTCATCACCGCCCCGTTCATGTTCGATGACATCTTCAATTTGGCAGGCAAAAACCGTGAGGATTACTTTACCTTAACGCCCGTGGACCCCTTCTACCGCATCTTCAACCACGAGGGTCGCCGCTTTGACTACAACAACGACCCTGAATTCATCCACAGCGAAATCCGCAGGTGGAACCCCGCGGATGTTGAGAATTACCAGCGCTTCATCGCCACCACCAGGGAGATCTTCACCAAGGGTTTTCTGGAGCTGGCCGACCAACCCTTTTCCACGGTCAGGGACATGCTGCGGGTAGCGCCGGACCTGATCCGCCTGAAATCCTATCAAAGCGTTTACCGCTACGTCGCCAGCTTTATTAAAAACCCTTTCCTCAGGCAGGTCTTTTCCTTCCATCCCCTCCTGGTGGGCGGCAATCCCATGGATTCCAGCAGTATCTATGCCATGATCCATTACCTGGAACGGGAATGGGGGGTGCACTTCGCCCTGGGCGGCACCGGCGCCATCGTGAACGGCCTGGTCCGCTTGCTGGAGGATTTGGGCGGAAAAGTACACCTAAATACCGAAGTTGACCAGATCCTGGTGCGCAGCGGCAAAGCCCAGGGCCTGCGTTTGACCGATGGCAGTGAGGTCAGCACTGATATCGTCATCTCAAATGCTGACGCTGCCTTCACCTACCGCCAGCTGCTTTCACCAGCGGATCGCCGCAAATTCACCGACTGGCGCGTGGCCAACATGAAATACAGCATGTCCCTGTTTGTGATCTACTTCGGCGCTAAACGCCGCTACACGGATTCCGCTCTGGCGCATCACAATATCATCCTCTCCAAACGCTACCAGGGCTTGCTGGATGATATCTTCAACAAGAAAATCCTGGCGGATGATTTTTCGCTCTACCTGCACATGCCCACCCTCACAGACCCCTCTCTGGCGCCGGAAGGGCATGAGGCTTTTTACGTCCTTTCCCCCGTTCCTCACCTCGATGCGGACGTCAATTGGGCCGAGATGGCCAAACCCTATCGCGACCGGATCATGGATTTCCTTGAAGAGCACTACCTGCCAGACCTGCAGGCGAACATTGTCGCTGAACATTTCATCGATCCCCTGCACTTTCAAAACACATTGAACAGCTACAAGGGCGCCGCTTTTTCCGTCCAGCCGATCCTGACCCAGTCGGCCTGGTTCAGGCCGCACAATCAGTCCGAAGACGTGAAAAACTTATACCTGGTGGGAGCGGGCACACATCCAGGCGCCGGATTGCCCGGGGTGCTTTCCTCGTCAATTATTGTGGAAAACCTGATCCAAAACAAGACCTAAGCCCTGCCGTGGTGTTTAACTGTTCAAAGAGAAAGCGCAGCCCGATGGGACTCACCCTTCAAACCCTGACAGGGACAAAAGCAGACCACCTGGCCTTCACCCAGGTGAATGCCGTCATCCGCCAGCATTCCCAAACCTTCTTCTTCGCCACGGGATGGCTGCCCAGATTGAAGCGGCAGGCCATCCGCTCGCTGTACGCCTTCTGCCGGGCCACGGATGACCTGGTGGACAGGGCCAATGCCTCTCAGGACGACGTGGCTGCCTGGCGGCTGCAGGTCAACCGGCCCCTGGAAGACCAGCAGGATCCCATGCTCAGAACCTGGCTGCTGACCCGGGAAACCTTCAATGTGAACCTACGCTATCAACACGAGTTGATCGACGGCGTCGCACGGGATATTGCCTTCTCAAAATTTACAAATTGGGAAGCCCTGCAGGACTACTGCTACCAGGTGGCTTCCACCGTCGGCCTACTCGCCATCCCGATCATTGGCCTGGCAAACGGGGCTGCCTTTGAGGACGCCAAACCCTATGCGGTTACATTGGGGATTGCCCTCCAGTTGACAAATATCCTCCGGGATGTGGGGGAAGATTTAGAATCTGGCCGCATTTACCTGCCAAAGGATGACCTGGCCCAGTTTGGGCTCACATTTGGCGATCTTCAGCGAAAAATCTTTGATTTCCGCTTTATCGCCTTGATGAAATTTGAGATTGCACGCGCCAGGGCTTTGTTCAGGGAAGCCCTCCCGGGGATTGCGCTCCTGCATCGGTCGAGCCGGGTGGCAGTGGGCGCAGCGGCGCTGGTTTACCAGGCGATCCTGGATGAAATCGAGGCGATCGGCTATCAAGTCTATGACCGCCGGGCCTACACTTCCAACTGGCGGAAAATCCAGATGCTTCCGGGTATGCTCTGGAAGATCGCCCGCCTCAAACCGCCGCCAATGACCTGATTTTGGCCAAAACAAGCCCAGGGCCAGCAGGATGGCTTATTTCACTTCTGGCATAACAGTGATCGAACCTGACCTGCCCACCCTTCTTCAGTTTGAGTCGTTCTCCGGGTTTAATCCCAACATTCAGGGCCCGACCGCAATGCAGTCGGCCGACCTACACCACCGGACGACCAAGGAATAAAAAACCGGCCTTAAGCCGATTTTTTATCTCACAATGCTTTTTGAAATTGACAAGATCTATCGGGCCATCCCTGCTTCCCCATGCCGCAGGATGGCATCGGTCATGCGGGCAACCCGTGACATCACCCCCACGTCATGAACACGCACAATATCTGCGCCTCGGTCAATGCACAAGGCCACCGCCGCCGCAGTTCCCTCCACCCGCTCGTCTGGCGCCAGATCCAAGGTATACCCGATGAAGGACTTGCGCGAGGGGCCCGCCAGCAGTGGGTATCCCAGGGACTTGATCTCATCCAGACGGTCCAGCAGCTCCAGGTTTTGCGGCACGGTCTTTCCAAACCCAATGCCGGGGTCCAGGATGATATGCTCATCCGGGATCTGCTTCTTATGCGCCAGGGTCACGCTGTCTAAAAGATCCTGGCGAATATCCGCTATCAGATCATCATAGTTGGTTCCCACGTAGCGCCCCCCCAGGCGTGCTTCCAGTTCAGCGGAGCCAGGCTTTAACCGATTATGCATCAAAATGATCGGGGCATTAAATTCAACCGCAATGTCCCCCAGTCCCGGGTCAGCGCGCAGGCCCCAGATATCATTGATCCAGGCAGCGCCTGCCGCCAGCGCCTGCCGGGCCACGGAAGACTTGTAAGTATCCACGGAAATTCGCACCTCGGGAAACGCGTTCAGGACGGCTTCGATCACCGGCAGAACACGATCCGCCTCTTCCTGGGCGCTGACCGGTTTAGATCCCGGACGGGTGCTCTCGCCCCCAACATCAAGGAGGTCGGCGCCTTCTCTTAAGAAGTTTTGGGCCTGGGTGACGGCCGCTTGTAAAAAATCTTTCTTCCGCAGCAGTCCATCCCCGGAAAAGCTGTCCGGGGTCACATTGAGCACCCCCATGATGAAGGTCCGCGTTCCCCATTCAAAGAGCGATGGATGCGCACTCATAAATCACCTCACGACAGTCTATTGGGTCAATTCGTGGCGCCAATGCCCGGCAGCTGCGAACGACCAGGGACAGGTTACCTCCTGGCATCAGGGTGTGGGCGTGGGGCTAGCCAACTGCTGACGATGGGCCTCAGCCAACAGATCCACCGTCTCAATCGGCCCACCCAGGCTGTAGAGCGACAGCGTAAAATCCCGAGTCTCACCCGTCCCAACCGGGCCATCCACTTCCCAACGCCGGGCAGCCACCACGTTGCCAGCCGAATCAAAGCCCGTGGCCTGCAGCCACAGGTAGGAGGCTTCACCGCCTGAATCACCCAGAGCCAGGGTGCCGCTCACCTGAATTGATTGGCCGTCTTCGGATAAGTCCAGCCTTTGCGATTGGATCTCCACTGGTAAATACCGGGTGTCTCCCGGCATCACTGGCAGGTAAAAATCCACCTCACCGCTGACTGTAAAGGCTTCAGGCGCCGGGGGTTGGAAATAAGCAATCAGGGGTAAGGCTTCCCCCTGCGGGAGGAGGTTGAGGGGCATCACGGCTGGTTCTTCCCAGGTCTCCTCGCCTGTGGTGAGCCTCACGATCCCGCTCACATTTTCCAGGGCGCTGGTCTCATCATTGACAACCAGCATGAAACACCACAAACCACCTGCGGCCTCAGGGTAGCAATCCGGTTCATTCAGCTGTGCATAGGGCTGGGTGGGGGATGGGGTTTCTGTGATCGCACTGGTGGCTGTGGCTTCCGGGCCCGGCGTGATGGGGATCAACAAGGTCGTCCCCGGCCCCATCGCCCGCGGGTTGACCGTCGGGTTAGCCGTCATCAACGCCTGGGGACTGATACCGTAAAAAAAGGCGATGCCGTACATATCATCCCCCTCCTGGACGTCATAATAAATGGGTGTGGGGGTAGGCGTCACTGTTGGCGAGGATGTGGGGGTGTTAAATCCGGTAGGGAAAGGGGTGACGGATGGGGTATTGGAAGGATAGGGTCGCAAAGTCCCTTCCAGGGTTGGCGTCTGGGTTGAGATCTTCATCCCTGGCGCCTGGCTGCAGGCGGAAAAAGCCATCCCCCCAACCACCAGTATCGATACCCATTTCAGCCAGAGTTTAGACATGCCGGCATTATACCAGCCTTAATCAGGCGCTTCCAAACCCTGTAAATGCTCAGCCAGCCGGCCCTGAGCAGGGCTGAACCCATTAGAAATGTGTAAAATCCATTTCAGGCTACTTGCGATTGTCAGATAAGAGGACTATAATCCTGAAGGTAAAAGTTCAGGAAGAGTATTATGCCAACCTATACGTATCAATGTGAAAATTGTGGGATCCGCTTCGACCAGTATCAAAAATTCTCCGAAGCGCCCTTAAAAATTTGCCCGGAATGCGGCGATGCTGCCCTGCGCAAAGTGTACCTGCCCGTCGGGATCGTGTTCAAAGGCAAAGGTTTCTATGCCACCGACAACCGCTCACCCTCTGGGCAGTCCTACAATGCTGAAAAGGACGAAGGGGCCAAATCTGATTCCGAGGCCAAGAGCGAAACCAAACCGGAATCCAAACCCAAAAAATCAGAAACCAAACAGGCTGAGTAAGCCTCCCATCAAGTGCGGGCCGCAGCCCGCATTTTTTATTTAACCAGGCCCTGGCAGCCGCTCTGCTTTAACCTGCGTTGATCCAATCAGTGCCCGGGTAATAATGTTATTAATTCCTTACCAATTAAATGCTTGTTCAAAAACAAGCCTATCCAGCGTCGTTCTCACTCGGTCTTGATTACGCTGAAGCAAAGCGGAGGGGGTAGAAGCGAAACCGAACCCCCGAATCTAAACCAAAAAGGGTCTGAGTGCGAAGCCTCCTGACAGGACCGAGCGAAAACAAATCTTTTACCTATTTGGTTCTGGCTTGTCCAGGGTAGGTTCTATCGGCGGACGAGACTCGTTTACCACCTCATCGTTCTTGAGAAAATGATTATTTTGTTCACGTTCCCTAACGGAGTGAGGGGCTTTAGCCCGAATGCTTTAACCATTATCTGGCCATCGAAAGCGCCAAAAAACAGGCCCCAATGGGTTGACATGCATTTGATTGGATCATGCCCGTTTCAAACTCAGTTCAGTCAACCTAACCCTCACGCCCTGCGGGCTCTGCACCTGAATGTGTTCCGCTGTAAGCCAGGCAGGGGTCACACGCCCGGATGCGGTTTAAGATTTGATTAATCCATCCAGTATGGCCCTAAAAAATACACCGTATGACCATCCTATTGATCCTCGGCCGGATAGATTCACTTTAGTGTCCTACAAATCGGCTTTTCCCCCGCAGAAAAGCGTTATCTTTGAGAAGGTGAGAAACTCAAGTGAAAAATCATCAAAAAATCATTCCGCGTCTCAATTTTCTATAAAATGACACGTATTGAGTCAAATCTAGCATCTTAAGCCGCAGGCTTTGAGGAACAATGAGGCCTAGAAACGAGTCAGAAAGCTTCAATAAAATCAGGTGCCTGCTCAATCCTGAACAAGTGGGGCATGAATAACAGCCTATCATCACACCTGCCCAAACAGGGACAATCCCTGCCGGTTGTCATAAACGATTGTTGATCGAGCCAGAAAAGAATCAAAAACAAGTCTTTGCACGAACAAATAAACTTTCAGTTTATGAGCCGTAGAGGCGCCCTGGCGCTCAGGTAACTGCCAACGCCAAAACCTGAGTTGCGCTATAATCCTATTAACCGTAAACGGATCAAATGAGCATAATTTTATGAAACAACTTTTACAAAATATGAAAACAGGTGAAACCAGCGTGGCTGAGGTGCCCATCCCCCGGCCCTCCCAGGGAACAGCCCTGGTTAAAACAGCCGCTTCGCTGGTGTCGGCCGGGACGGAACGCATGTTGGTCGCCTTCGCCAGGCAGGGGCTGGTCGGCAAAGCCCAATCCCGTCCAGACCTCGTCCGGCAGGTGCTGAACAAGGCCCGCCGCGAGGGCCTTCTGGCAACAATGGATGCTGCCCTGAACCGGCTGGATCAGCCGCTGACCCTGGGCTATTCCTCAGCTGGGACGATCAACCAGGTGGGCCCCGGTTTGCATGGATTTAAAGTCGGCGACCGGGTGGCCTGCGGCGGCGGAGGCCATGCCGTCCATGCCGAATTCGCTGCAGTGCCGCAGAACCTGATGGCCCTGATCCCCGACCCGGTGGGGGTTGAGGAGGCCGCCTTTGCCACCATCGGCGCGGTGGCCCTGCAGGGCTTCCGCCTGTCAGAGGCCCAGATCGGCTCGCGGGTGGCCGTGATCGGTTTGGGACTGCTGGGACTGCTGACGGTGGGGATCGCCTCAGCTGCCGGCTGCCAGGTCTTTGGGGTTGACCTCGATCCGCGCCGGGTTGCGCTGGCTAAAAAAATGGGCGCCGCAAACGCCGCAATCCGCGCCGAAGCTTCCGGCAGCCTGCAGGCCTTCACCCAGGGGGCCGGCGCAGACGCCGTCCTGATTTGCGCCGATACCGATTCCAGCGATCCCATTGAACTGGCAGGTGAAATCGCCCGGGACAAAGCCCGGGTGGTCGTGGTTGGCGCTGTGGGAATGACGGTCCCTCGCAAACCCTATTATGAAAAAGAATTGGATCTGGTCGTGTCCCGGTCCTATGGCCCCGGGCGCTATGACCCTGGTTACGAAGAAAAAGGCCGGGATTATCCCATTGGTTACGTTCGCTGGACCGAGAACCGCAATATGCAGGCTTTCCTGGATCTGTTGGCGAGCAAGAAGCTGGATGTCGACCCCCTGATCACCCATCGCATCCCAATTGAAGAAGGCGAGAAAGCCTATGACCTGATCACGGGGAAAGAACCCTACCTTGGTGTACTCCTCACCTATGAAGCCAGCCCTCGGCCGCAGGACGAACGAATTCCCAACCTCCAGGCGCCTGCCGTGCGGGTCAAGCCTGGTGAGATCCTGGCCCTGGGCGTGCTGGGCGCGGGCAATTACGCCCGATCAACTTTCCTCCCGGTGGTCAACAAGGTCGGCGGCATTGCCCCGGTGGGCATCGTGTCTGCTTCGGGCGCCAGCGCCCGGCACGCCTCCCAGCGTTACGGCTTTGGGTTTGCCGCCAGCGACCCGGAGGTTTTGTTTAAAGATCCGGCCATCAACATCATTGCCATCCTCACCCGTCACAACCTGCACACACCCCAGATCCTGGCTGCCCTTTCAGCCGGCAAACACATCTACTGCGAAAAACCTTTGGCGATCAGCCGGGAACAGCTGGACCAGTTAACCTCGGCCTTGCAGGGCGAAAACCAGCCGATGCTGATGTGCGGTTTTAACCGGCGGTTTGCCCCGCTGGCTCAAAACCTCAAAGCCTTCATCGACCGCCGCCAGGAACCACTCTTTGCCCATTACCGCGTCAACGCCAACATGCTCCCACCCGGGCACTGGCTGGTCGATCCCCAGGTTGGCGGCGGGCGGATCATTGGGGAAGGCTGCCATTTTATTGATTTTCTGACCTTCCTGGTGGGCGAGACCCCAGTTGAGGTCAACACCCAGGGGCTCCCTGATAACGGGGTTTACAGTGAAGACAATCTGGTGATGAACTTCCGCTTCCCAGACGGTTCTTTGGGCGTGGTCTCATATCTGGCCAATGGCGATAAATCTTATCCCAAGGAATACCTGGAAGTCTTCAGCGGCGGACGGATCGGTGTTTTAAATGATTGGCGAAAGCTGGAAATAGTCCATGACGGCCGGCGGCGCGTGAAAAGGCACCGTCTACAGCAGGTAAAAGGCCACCAACAGGCCTGGGGGGCATTTCTCGAAGCTTTGCAAACGGATAAAAACCCCCCGATCCCCTACCAGCACTTGATCGGTGTCACCCGCGCCAGTTTTGCCGCCGTGGATGCACTGCACAGCGGCGAAAAAGTATCCATTTCTTGATCGCGCCATTGACAGCCGTTCATCCACATACCGGAGAGATCCTTGTCCAGACTGCCCTCCCGCGCCATGTTGAGCTTTCTTTTGGGGAGTTTTTGGGCCGCCCTCCTAACCAGCTGCAGACCAGCGCAAACCCTGCCTGCCAGCGTGGATCGGTCAGCCAAGGCAGCCCCAGAAGATAGGGCCTGGTGGCAGCCCACCCCAGGGCTGAGCTTTCAGGTTCAATATGCGGGAGATATTGACCTGCAAGTCAAGGTGGATGTAATCGCGCTCGACCTGTTTGAAACATCCATGGCAGACATCCAATATCTGCATCGCCAAGGGATCAAAGTGATCGGTTACCTCAATGCCGGCGCCTGGGAAGCATGGCGTCCGGATCGAAACGACTTTCCCGCCAGTGTTTTGGGCGCTAAATATCATAACTGGCCGGGGGAGCGCTGGCTGGATATCCGCCAGCTGGCGTTGCTAAAACCAATTTTGGAGGCTCGGCTTGATCTATGCAAAATAAAAGGTTTTGATGGCGTGGATGCCGACAACCTGGATGGGTATGACAACCCCACGGGATTCGCCATCTCCCCTGGGGATCAGATCCGTTTCAACCGCTGGCTGGCGCAGGCCGCCCACCAGCGCGGCCTGGGCATTGGCCTGAAGAATAACCCCCAGCAGGCAGCCATCCTCCTGGAGGATTTTGATTGGATCACCACCGAGAATTGTTTCAAGCAGAACTGGTGCCAGGAGGTCATCAGCTTTGTCCAGGCCGGGAAGCCGGTTTTTGCGATAGAATATCGTCAGGAGGGGATTCGGCTGCCAGATTTTTGCGATCAGGCAGCAGCTTTGAAGGTGGATGCCATCCTCAAAAACAAGCGCCTGGATGCCTGGCTGGCAGCCTGCCCGTCAACCGCGAGGTGATCTGTGAACCTTTTTTCAAAAGCATTCAAGGCCATCTGGCAGCTGGGGCTGCCCAAGCTCTGGTCCTATGCCCTTTACCAGGTGGGGCTGCAAACCGGCCACTACCGCCGCATCACCCCCTCGCAGCCTGACCCTTACCAGGGGCAGCCCACCCTGGCGCCTTTTGATCATTTTCCCACCCTCTCCCAGGAACACAGCGCGCAAACCCGTAAACTGGCCAATGAAATCCTCCAGGGCCTGTACAGGCCCTTTGGCGGCCAGCCCAAAGCCCTGAACTTACAGGCCGGCGCCGCCAACCAGCATTGGAGCACCCTGGAGAGGATCCCGCCCGTTCAAGACATCAAGTGGATTTGGGAACCGGGTCGCTTCGGCTGGGCGCTGACTTTGGCCCGGGCTTACGCCTGCAGCGCCGATCCAGCCTACGCCCGTGATTTCTGGGAGAAGTCCTCCGCCTTCCTGGACGCCCACCCGCCCAACCTCGGACGGCAGTGGCAGTCGGCCCAGGAAGTGGCCATCCGCTTGATGGCCCTGGTCTTTTGCGACCGCAGCTTTGCTTCCGAACTGACCCCCAGCCAGCGGCAGCGGCTCTGGAAAGCCATTGCCGAACATGCCCGTCGGATCCCGCCGACCCTGGTTTACGCCCGGGCGCAAAACAACAATCACCTGCTGACAGAAGCCGCCGGACTTTATACCGCCGGCTGGTACCTGGCCGGTCACCCCCAGGCAAAAAAATGGCGCAGTCTAGGCTCCCGCTGGCTGCAGTGGGGGTTTCAAAATCAAATCGATCAATCCGGAACCTACACCCAGCACAGCGCCAACTACCACCGTCTGATGCTGCAGGTCGCCCTGTATGCCGATCACATCCGCCGGTTATCCCCAGCGCCGGTTTGGCCGCCCGAGTCAGCGGCCAGGCTGGCTGCGGCTGCCCGCTGGCTCTGGGCCCTGACCGACCCCAAAACCGGCCGGACTCCCAACCTGGGCGCCAATGACGGCGCCTATCTCTTTCCCCTGGCAGGCCAGCCCTTTAAAGATTTCCGCCCCGTGGTGGATGCCGCCGCCAAGGCCTTTCTGGGAATGGATATCTATCAGCAAGCCGAACTGAGCGAGATGGCGCACTGGTTTGGCCTGGAAGCACCCCCCACACAAGGCCAGACCCAGCCGCAGGCGCCCGATATGCTCCGCCTGGAGGGCCAAACTGGACGCGCCTTTATCCACACCGCCCACTACCGGGACCGCCCCTCCCACGCCGACCAGCTGCATGTCGATTTATGGTGGCGGGGGGTCAATATCGCCCTGGATCCCGGCGTCTACCAGTATAATGCGCCCCCGCCCTGGGGAAATGCCCTGGCTGCAGGATTCGTGCACAACACCCTGACCCTAAACGGCCAGGACCAGATGTCTCGCGCCGGCCGCTTCCTCTGGCTCGATTGGGCCCAGGCCGGGGTCCTGGCCCACGCGGTAGACGCGCACGGGAGGCTTCTGCAGGTCACAGCCGAACACACTGGCTACCGCCGCCTCGGCGCCCTGCACCAACGAACCCTGCTTCGGCAGCCGGATGGCTGGGAGGTGGTCGACACCGTGCGCCCCGCAAAAAAAGGCCTCGAACAACAATATGCAGCTGGGCTGACCTGGGTTTTGCCGGATTGGGATTGGGCCTGGCAGGAAAATGCCAGCTTCCTGCTGAAGGGGCCGCAGTTCTCATTCGAGTTGCAGTTGCAGGGCGCCGATCGCCTCAACCTGATCCGAGCGGGCGAATGCCTGCTGGGAACGGTCCAACCAGCGCCAACCTGGGGCTGGGCGGCCTCCACCTACGGCGAAAAACACCCGGTCTTAATGCTCTTGGCGCAGAAATCCGGCCCTCTGCCCATGAAGATCCATTCGACCTGGCGGGTGATCGAATAAAGAATAGCCACCAGGCTTGACACCACAAACATATCTTTTTGTTAATCGAGTAAAATGTTAACATTATGCACATCTTGCTGATCCACCAGGCCTTTGCGGCCCTGGATGAACCCGGCGGCACCCGCCACCACGAACTGGCTCAGCACCTCGTCAGACAAGGCCACCAGGTGACGATCATTGCCAGCCCGATCAGCTATCTCACCGGGGACGAAACCCGGTCAGGCGTCCGTCAGCCGGTTGATGATCTGGGCGTCAGGATCATTCGCAGTTATACCCTGCCCGTCTTGCATCGCTCCTTCTTTTTGCGGGTCTTCAGCTTCCTGAGCTTTATGATCTCATCCTTCATCAACGGCTTGTTTGTTCGCCGGGTGGATCTGGTATGGGGTACCACGCCGCCAATATTTCAAGGGCCCACGGCCTGGCTCCTGGCGCGATTGAAGGGCGTCCCTTTTTTACTGGAAGTGCGTGACCTCTGGCCGGCCTTTGCCGTGGCCGTCGGCGTGTTGAAAAATCAATGCCTGATCGGCCTTTCGGAATGGCTGGAGCGTTTTTTGTACCGCCATGCCGACCAGGTGATGGTCAATTCCCCCGGGTTCATCGGCCATGTTGAGAGCCGGGGCGCGAAACCTGTCCGGCTGATCCCCAACGGCGCTGATCCTGACATGTTTGACCCACACCGGCAAGGGTTGCCTTTCAGACAGGCGCATGGGTTGGAAGGGGCCTTCATCGCCCTCTACGCCGGCGCCCACGGCCTGTCTAACGATCTCGATGTGGTGCTGAAGGCTGCAGACCTTTTACAATCTGAAGAAAAAATCCAAATCGTATTGCTCGGTTCCGGCAAAGAAAAGGATCGCTTGATCTCCGCAGCCAATCAGCTCGGCCTGAAGAATGTACACTTCCTGCCCCCGGTACCCAAACAAGACATGCGGGAGGTCCTGGCTGCTGCCGATGCCTGCCTGGCAATTTTGAAACCGATTGAACTTTACAAAACGACCTACCCCAACAAGGTCTTTGATTACATGGCCGCTGGTCGTCCGGTTGTCCTGGCGATTGACGGCGTGATCCGCCAGGTCGTCGAAAAGGCCAACGCCGGCCTCGCAGTCCCACCCGGGGATCCGCAGGCGTTGGCTGAGGCTGTTCTGCTGCTGGCTCACGATCCGAACAAAGGCCGGCAAATGGGCCTGAATGGGCGTAAGTTGATCGAAGAAAGATTTTCACGTGAATTGTTAGCGGATCAGTTTTCCGCGCTCCTGCAATCCATAAGGAGGAAGAATGTCTGAAAAAATTTTGGTGGTTGATGACGAGGTCTCGCTTCAAGAAACCCTGGCTTACAACCTGAAAAAGCAAGGCTACGAGGTGCAGACCACCGGCGACGGTGCGGAAGCTCTGGACCTCGCCCGTGAGATGGACCCGGACCTGATCATCCTGGACGTCATGCTTCCCGGGCTGGACGGATTCGAGATCTGCCGCATCCTGCGCCGGGAGATGTCCACTCCCGTATTAATGCTCACCGCCCGGGATGATGAGATTGACCGTGTGGTGGGCTTGGAGGTCGGTGCGGATGACTACATGGCCAAACCTTTCAGCATGCGGGAACTGGTTGCACGGGTCAAAGCCATGCTCCGTCGTGTGCGCCTGATCAGGGAAGACGTCGACCATGCCGGTGGTGAGCCCAAACCGAAAGCAGAAATCCTTGATTTTGATAACCTGCGCATTGATATGACCCGGCGAGAGATCACCGTTGACGGTGGAGTGGTGGCTTTTAAACCCAAGGAATATGAGCTTCTGACTTTTTTTGCCCAGCACCAGGGCCAGGTGCTGTCGAGGGAGTTCATTCTCGAAAGGGTCTGGGGCTGGGATTTCATCGGTGACAGCCGCACGGTGGATGTACATGTCCGCTGGCTGCGGGAGAAGATCGAACAGGATCCCGCCAGCCCGCGGCGGATCATCACCGTTCGAGGGGCCGGCTATCGCTTTGAAGGTTAGTTGATGCAAAGGCTGATCCGGCGGCAGGTGCTCCTGCCTGTGTTAATTCTTTTAACCGCAGGATGGACTGTTTTTACCCTATTCACTGTCAACCATATCCGCCAGGCAGAAGATTTACGCTGGCAAGCGCAGCTTCTGGACAGCGCCCAGATCCTCGCCAACCAGGCGCGCCCCCTATTTGGCGCCCAGGATGAGGCTTCCGGCTTGCAGAATCTGGCTGCTTCAGCCTCCCAAAGCCTGGGGGTTGCCGTCACGATCGTCGATGCCCAAGGGCAGCTTCTGGGGACTTCCCTGGGCGCAGACCAGCAGCCTGAAGACGCCCTAGAACTGCCGGGGATCCGCCCGGCCTTGACCCAGGAACAGAGCACGCTGCTGACCGAACGCGGCATCGCCGCTGCACAGCGCATAGATGCCCCCACTGGCGAAGTGCTTGGGGTTCTCCAGCTGCAAGCGCCTGCCTCTTACTACCAAATCAGCCTGACGCCCGTTTTCTGGCTTTTTCCGGTGCTGCTCCTGATCAGCACGGTGGCTGTATTGCTGCTCCTGTCAATCGCGAAAGATCGAACCCGGGAGCCGCTCGATAAACTGACCCTGACCGCCCAGCAAATGAGCATGGGGAATTTCACCAACCTCGACTTCCCCAGCCCGCCGCCTGCTTTTCAAGAACTTACCCGCTCGCTTGAATTTATGGCGGAACAATTGGGCGGGCAGATTGACGCGCTCAAAGGCGAACGCGCCAAACTTTCCGCGGTACTCAACCAGATGACCGACGGTGTCTTGATTGTGGACGACAGTGGACGTGTCCAATTATTGAATCCTGCTGCCGAAAGGCTTTTCCAGGTACCCAAAAAGACCGCGTTGGACCGTTCCGTGGTGGAAGTTCTCCGCTATCACCAACTGGTGGACCTCTGGCGCAAGGCTCAAAACGGCGAACGCCAGAGCCTGATGATCGAGATCGGTCCGCAGCATTTATTCCTTCAAGTGGTCGCCATCCCCCTTAAAATCTCACTGCCTGGCAACACACTGCTCCTGATCCAGGACCTGACCCAACTGCGTAAGCTGGAGACTGTTCGCAGGGATTTCATCAGCAATGTATCCCATGAACTGCGCACCCCCCTGGCCAGCCTTAAAGCCCTGGCAGAAACCCTGCAGGAGGGCGCGTTGGAAGATCCTCCCGCTGCCAGGCGGTTCGTTCTGCGGATGGAGACCGAAATCGACAACCTGACCCAGCTCGTCAATGAATTATTGGAGCTTTCACGCATCGAATCCGGAAAGGTCCCCCTCTCCTTTCAACGCCTGCGGCCCTGCGACCTGCTCAGGCCGCCCTTTGAACGCATGGCGCTGCAGGCCGAACGCGCTGGGCTGGAGTACCTACTGGAATGCCCCCCAGAGCTCCCTCCGGTTTTTGCTGACTCGGACCGGGTCTCCCAGGTTTTGATCAACCTGATCCACAACGCCATCAAGTTCACACCGCCAGGCGGCAAGATCACCGTCTCCGCTTATCAAGACAACCAGCAAATCGTGTTTTTCGTGCGTGATACTGGTGTGGGAATCGCCCAAAAAGACCTCAGCCGCATCTTTGAACGCTTTTACAAAGCAGATCGCGCCCGTGCTGGGGGCGGCACCGGCTTGGGGTTGTCCATCGCGCGCCATATGATCGAGTCTCATGGAGGCTATATTTGGGCGGAAAGCGAGGAGGGCCTGGGCAGCACGATCTATTTTTCACTGCCCACCGCCTGATGTTAAAGGAGTCTTTACGGAACGTTATCGATTTTTAACCGAAAAGGCAAGTCTTGTTTATCTGCAGGTGTTATGATTAGTCTGGATGCAGCACACGTATGAGAATTAAATCATAGTAGAATACTGGACAGCTAGCATGAATGTATCTAAACCTCAATCGCTGATATTGTCGCCCATCAAAGCCAGGACGGATGAACTAAAACTTCACACCAATGTCAATATCGGTGAAGTGACTGAGCGCCTCTCACTCGACCAGTTGCCGGTCAAAATGGCTGCCGTCAACTTATCCGTCTATTACGGCAAGTTCCGTGCGCTTCAGGATATCTCAATGAACATCCCAGAGAATAAGATCACAGCCCTGATCGGGCCTTCTGGATGTGGAAAATCAACGCTCTTGCGGTCTTTCAACCGGATGAACGATCTGATCCAATCCACCTATATCGAAGGTGAAGTGGTCCTCAACGGCAAGAATATTTATGACCCGGATGTTGACGTTGTCGATATCCGCCAGCGTGTGGGGATGGTGTTTCAACGGCCAAATCCCTTTCCAATGAGCGTTTTCGACAACATAGCCTATGGGCCTCGGCTGTATGGCGTCCGCAAGAAGCAGGTTTTGGCAGAAATCGTCGAGCGCAGCCTCAGGCAGGCTGCGGTCTGGGAAGAACTCAAAGACAAACTGGACCAGTCGGGCCTGGCCTTATCTGGCGGCCAGCAGCAGCGTCTGTGTATTGCCCGCGCTCTGGCAGTCGAGCCGGCGGTCATCCTGATGGATGAGCCAGCCTCCGCCCTGGACCCGATCGCCACCCTGAAGATCGAAGAATTAATGGAGAACCTCAAAGAGGATTTCACCATTGTGATCGTCACCCACAACATGCAGCAGGCTGCCCGCGTTTCAGATTTTACAGCCTTTTTAATGATCAATGATGATCGCTCGGGAACCCTTGTAGAATTTGATTCAACGGAAAAGATTTTCACCAATCCACAACGCCAGCAAACAGAAGACTACGTAACTGGTCGATTCGGGTAGGTTGGTATAAAATATCAGCACCAAACACATACAAGCCGGGAGTCGGCCATGCCACGTCAAACTTTAGATCGCGAAATCCATCACCTCCAGGATGAGGTCCTGTTATTGGGCAGTATGGTGGAACAGTCCATGCTCAACGCCATTGACACTCTAAAACGGCGTGACCTGACAGGGGCTCGCCAGGTTTACAACGATGACGATTTGATCAATGAAAAACGATATGCCATTGAGAATCGCATCCTGATCTTGTTTGCCACCCAGCAGCCCATCGCCCATGACCTGCGCCTCCTGGCTGCCATTTTGGAAGTGATCACCGAACTCGAACGCATGGGAGACTACGCCAAGGGCATCGCCAAGATCAATTTGCTCATCGGAGATGACGAAACCCCTATTCCCATTCGGGAGATCAGCCGCATGGGCGACCTGGCAGTGGGCATGCTGCACCGGGCCCTGAGCGCTTTCATCAACGAAGACGTCAATATGGCCTACCGCATCCCCAAGGAAGATGACCTGGTGGATGAACTCTACAACCAGATCTACCGCAAAAATATCGCCGGGATGATCGCCAACCCGGATATCATCGATCATTCCAACTATATCATGTGGGTGGTACACAATATCGAACGGATGGCTGACCGGGTCACCAATATCTGTGAACGGACCATTTTCATCGCCACTGGTGAGTTGCTTGAGATTGACGTTTCGGATGATGAATGGCTGTATGATGACGATGAAGATGATGTCTAAAACGTCCCTTAAGTGCCAGATCACAAAATCAATCGCCGGCTGAAACACGCCGGTTTTTAATTTAACTGATCAACAAGATATTTTTGATAAATCAAGTATAATTTTCATCATCCAGGCCAACCATTTCATCTGAAAGGTCCCGATGTTAAGAAAAAATACCACGCCCGGGAAACTTATCATCGTTGAAGGGATTGATGGCAGCGGAAAATCCACGCAAATCGATCTCCTGTTTAAATGGCTGCAATCCCAGGGTTATTCCGTCTATTTCAGTGAATGGAATTCTTCTGCCCTGGTTAAAAGCACCACCAAAAGAGCCAAGAAGCGCAAGCTGTTCACCCCCACCACCTTCAGCCTTCTGCAGTGCACTGACTTTGCCGACCGCTGGGAAAACCGCATCTTCCCAATGCTCAAGGCGGGGGCCATCGTCCTGGCCGATCGCTATGCCTTCACCGCTTTTGGCCGGGATGTCGCCCGGGGGGTCGATCGGGAGTGGGTGCGCAACCTGTACGACTTCGCCATGCAGCCCGATATCGCCCTGTATTTCCGGGTGCCACTTGATGTCGCCGTCCAGCGCATCACCAGCGCTAGGGCGAAACTAAAATTTTACGAGGCCGGAATGGACCTCAACCTCTCCGAGAGCCGGATTGAAAGTTTCAGCCTCTTCCAGGAACGAATCTTGAACGAATACGATAATATGGTCAACGAATTTAACCTGACGGTCGTCGACGGCAATTTGACCGTTCAGGCGCAGCAGCGCCTGGTGCGTGAAATCGTTAAGCGTGAACTCGAGGGATGGGACGGCCTCCCAATCCCAGAGGGCAGCCCATACCTTTCCACCCAGGCAGAGATCAATGCCGGGAAAGAGAGTACCTGATGTCCGCCCCAGAATTTTATGGCGCTGGTTTTCCGTACCGGGAGATTGGAGATCTGCCCGGAAAATTGATCGTACTGGAAGGCTCCGACGGCGTGGGCCGCTCAACCCAAACCCAGCTGCTCAGGCGCTGGTTGGAGGATGAAGGCTTTGCAGTCTCAGACACGGGCCTTAAGCGCTCTGAGATGACGCAGAAAGGCATTGAAGAAGCCCGCAAGGGTCACACCCTCGGGCGGATCACCATGAGCCTGTTTTATGCCGCCGATTTTGCCGATCGCCTGGAGAACCAGATCATCCCGGCCCTTCAAGCAGGGTTTATCGTCCTGTCTGACCGCTACTCCTATTCGATTATGGCCCGTGACATTGTGCGCGGGGCAGACCCGGAATGGGCCCGTCAGGTTTACGGTTTTGCCCTCAAACCCGACCTGGTCCTGTACCTCAAAGCCGAAGTCAGCGACCTGGTCTCACGGTTGATCCATGGGCGCGGGTTGAATTACTGGGAGTCCGGCATGGACATCCATCCCTCCAAGAATCTCTACGACAGCTTCATCGACTACCAGTCTGAGTTGATCATGATCTTCGACCAGTTTACTGAAGAATTTGGTTTTGCCGTTGTGGATGCAGGCCGCCCGGTCATGGACGTGTTCTCAAATTTACAGGATCACATCGAAAGTCTCCTGGAGAGCCAACAACCCATGCTTGAAGATGATTTTTAGCCCAACTGTTCACCTTCCGAAGAAAAAGGACGGAGGAAAAAACCATGGGTAAGAACCAACACAACGCCGCCTGTGTCTTTGGCGCGGTTTTCTTGCTCAAGCAATTACGAAACCTTGAAAAAGATCTCAACACAACCTTCGATCCCCAGGACATCGAACCCATTCACCGCCTGCGCGTCAGCTCCCGGCGGCTGCGAACCGGCATCAAACACTTTCGGGATTGCCTGCCGGAAAAGACCACCCGGGGATTAGAAGATGAGATCCGCCGGTTGGGGCATGCCTTGGGCAAAGCCCGAGATCTGGATATTCAGATCGAAACCCTCAACGCGCTCTATGAGGAGGACTTGCCGCAAACCTATAAACCAGGCTACCGCCGGCTCTTGTTGCGTTTGAAACAAAGCCGCAGTAAAGCCCAGGAAAAGGTGGAACACACCCTATCCGAGATGAAAGCAAAGAGCCGGATCAATAAAATGATCACCCGCCTGGAAACATCTGCATCCAGCGCTGAGGATCTCTACCTGTACACCCCGTCTCTATACGCCCGCGCCTTCGCCGCCATTCATGCCGACCTGAACGAGTTCCTCAGTTATGAAAATTTCGTTCACTCGCCCGACAATATGGAAAAACTGCATGCCCTGCGCATTGCTGGGAAACACCTGCGCTATTCCATGGAAATCTTCGCGCCAGTTTATAAACAAGCCCTGCTGCCCTATATTCAACTGATGAAAGACATTCAGGATCAGCTGGGGACCATGCACGACAATGATGTCTGGGTCACCTGGCTGCCAAAATTCCTTAAGAAGGAAGAAAAACGGGTGGATGAATATTTTGGCAACACCGGTCCCTTAAAAGGCTTGATCCCGGGCATCCATCACCTGATTGAAGATCGAAAAAACAGCCGGGATGCAGCTTACCAATCCTTCCTTGCCACCTGGGAAACCCTGGCCTATGAAAACGTCTGGGAAAACCTGCACACCATTATCCATGCGCCGCTGAATATCGAATCCGCCATGACTTACCTGGCTGAGGAAGAAGTCGATGCGGTCTCAGGGGAGCAGGATCATCCCCCGGCCAAAGGTCAGGATGAGGTTGATCCCAAAGACGCCGAACCCGGTTTCGTGGAACTGGAACTGCCGCCGACAAAAACAGACCCGCCAACAAACTGAAAAACGCCCATGAAAATCGCAGTCCTGTCAGACATCCACGGTAATCGTCACGCGCTCGATGCTGTCCTGCGCCATGCCCGGGGACAGGGCGCAGCCCAATTGATCATTAACCTGGGCGACTCCATCGGCTATGGTCCCGATCCGGAAGGCGTTATTGACCGGATCAAAGGGGCGGGTTTTGTCAATCTGCTTGGCGATTACGACCGAAAGGTTCTCAGCAAAAAACATCGCCAGGAGGGCTGGCAAGCGGTTAATAACCCCGATAAACGCGCCATGTTTGCCTGGACTTACCAGGCGCTCTCTAAACGCGCCAGGCAGTTTCTTAAAGCGCTGCCTGAGGAACGAAGCCTCCATCTGGAAGGCCTGCGGTTAATGCTCACCCACGGCAGCCCTGAATCGCTTCACGAACACCTTGGGCCGGCCACGCCTGACGCCAGGCTCGAGGCGCTTTCGGGCATCGCCGAGGCAGATGTGATCCTCTGCGGCCATTCCCACCAGGCATTCAATCGCCGGGTTGCTGGGACACACTTCATCAATCCCGGCAGCGTAGGGCGCCCGGATGACGGCGACCCGCGCGCCAGCTACGCGGTGCTGACGCTCCAGGAAAACATGCTTTCTGCCCAGATCTTCCGGGTTCCCTATAACATCGCCGGGGCGGTTCAGGCCCTGCGCGCCGCCGGCTTACCCGGCATCTTCAGTGATGTTCTCCGCCAGGGAAGAAATTATGCTCACCTGCGCGCCCAAACTGAGCCGGAACCCGTAAACCCCCCGCTCGATCCCAGCGGAACGCTGACGCTCCTAACTGATTTCGGCCTCAAAGACCACTTTATCGGTGTGATGAAAGGCGTGATTGCAGAAATCTCTCCTCATACGCGCCTCATCGACATCAGCCACCAGATCCGCCCCCAAAACGTCTCCCAGGCCGCGCGCATGCTGCAGGAAGCCGCCCCCTACTTCCCCCATGGGACCGTCCACGTTGCGGTGGTAGACCCTGGCGTGGGCACCTCCCGCCGGGCCCTGGCAGCCCGGGTCGGACCTTTTTTCTATGTCGTCCCGGATAACGGCCTGCTCTGGCCGATCCTGGAAAAAGCCAGCCGCGACGGCGAAGAAATCCAACTGGTCCACCTTAACGACCCAAAGTACTGGCTGCCGGACCCCAGCGCTTCTTTCCACGGGCGCGACATCTTCAGCCCCGCTGGCGCGCACCTGGCCAACGGCCTGCCCCTGGATATCTTGGGGACTCAAATTGATGACCCCATCCAGCTTGATCTGGCGGAGCCAGAAGCCATTCCCGGGGGGTGGCGCGGGGAGGTGGTGATGGTGGATGTGTTTGGGAACCTGAACACCAACATCCCGTCTTCAGCCATTCCAGACCAACGCCGGGGCATCAGGGTCGAGATCGGCGAGGCCGCCATCCAAGGGCTGACCCGCACCTTTGGAGATGCCGAACCTGGGGACCTGATTGCCACCATCGACAGCACCGGGGCCCTGGCAGTTTCCGTGGTCAACGGAAACGCAGCCAGCCGTTTGGGGGCAGATATTGGGACGCCGGTTACAGTGATCCTGGATGAATGAATGCAAACTGCCCCTAATCCGCCCCGCCAAACCAAATGGCCCGGAAATA
Organism: uncultured Candidatus Brevefilum sp.; assembly: GCA_964558525.1. Classification (GTDB taxonomy): domain Bacteria; phylum Chloroflexota; class Anaerolineae; order Anaerolineales; family Anaerolineaceae; genus Brevifilum. The sequence continues at coordinate 4,347 of CAZLEK010000029.1, read as the reverse complement.
CCGCTGCCCATTGCGAATTCAGTCTGGTAAAATCCAGGTAATTGACTCACAAATACATATCGAAGGAAGCTATGGCCCTTAATTTCAATCAAATCCGCGCTGATTTTCCGATCTTGAAATCACAGGTTAATGGGCAGCCGCTGGTTTATCTGGATAACGCAGCCACCACCCAGAAACCGCAAACCGTGATCGATGCGGTCACCACTTACTACACCACTTACAACAGCAACATTCACCGCGGGACACACCACCTCTCCAATGTGGCTACCGAAGCCCATGAATCCGCCCGCAAGGTTGTCCAAAACTATCTCAACGCCGAACATGACCATGAGATCATCTTCACCCGCGGGACAACCGAGGGCATCAACCTGGTGGCGCATTCCTTTGGTGAGGCTTTTGTCAACCCTGGCGATGAGGTCATCGTCACCGAAATGGACCATCACTCCAACTTCGTCCCCTGGCAGCGGATGTGCGAGCGGCGCCAGGCGCACTTCCGGGTGATCCCCTTTAACCCTGATGGCGATCTTCAGCTCGACATCTTTCAAAGTCTTTTAAACGAGCACACCCGCCTGGTGGCCTTCAACCATGTCTCCAATTCCCTGGGGACCATCAACCCCGCCAAACAGATGATCGCCATGGCCCACGAAGTGGGCGCGGCAGTCTTGGTGGATGCCGCCCAATCTGTGCAGCATATCGAGCATGACGTCCGGGATCTGGATGCTGATTTCTACGTCTTTTCCGGGCATAAAATCTACGCCCCAACGGGTATTGGCGTGCTTTACGGCAAGGCGGAATGGCTTGAGGCCATGCCCCCCTACCAAAGCGGCGGCGAAATGATCGACCTGGTGACCATCGAAAAGACCACCTACAACAAGTTGCCCTTCAAGTTTGAAGCGGGGACGCCCAATATTGTCGGGCCGATCGGGTTGGCTGCCGCCATTGACTATCTCAATGCGCTTTCCTTTGAAGAGATCATGGCTCATGAGGATGAAGTGCTGGAATATGGCCGAGAACAATTACGCCAAATCGACGGCCTGAAGATCTACGGCAATTCACAGCATCGCACCAGCATCCTGGCTTTCAATATCGAGGGCATCCATCATTATGATCTGGGCACCCTCCTGGACACCCGCGGGGTGGCCGTCCGCACCGGGCATCACTGTACCCAGCCGATCATGACCTCCCTGGGCATCGAAGGTACCGTGCGCGCCTCCCTGGCTCTGTACAATACCAAAGAAGATGTTGACGCATTGATCAAGGCCATCCAGGCTGCCTTAAAAATGTTAGGGAAATGACCCATGCCTTCCATCCAGGATATCCAATCTCAAATCGTTGAAGATTTTTCCTTTCTCCCCCAATGGGAGGAACGCTATGCTTACCTGATCGAACTCGGCCAGAAGCTGCCGCCCCTGCCGGAAGCACTTAAAACCGAGGAGCATATCGTCCGCGGCTGTCAATCGACCGTTTGGCTGCACAAAACCTGTGAGGACGGCAGGCTTATCCTCCAGGCTGACAGCGATTCGCTGATCGTCAAGGGCCTGGCGGCCCTGCTGTTGCAGGTCTATTCCGGCCAGCCTGCTGATAAAGCCGCCGCCGCGGAACTGACCTTCTTTGATCAAACCGGCCTGAACAAACACCTCTCCTCCCAGCGGACCAACGGCCTGAGGGCGATGATCGATGAGATCCGCAAATTTGCCATCCAATGTGCCGCCGGGGAAGACTGACCAGACGTTAAAAGAGAACGCAGGTCAGTTTACAATGATCACTTTACTAGCATCCATTGGCTGCGCCCTTAATGCTGCCCTTAAAGGGCCATCTTCTTGGTTCGTGTTTCCCCATGATCAAACGTCAGGAAAAATTTTGTTTTCTTGATACGAAATTTACGATTAGCGGAACCCCCAGAGCAAAACGGAGAAGGGCCTCACCGAGCGGTAACGAAACTTTTACCTTTTTGGTTCTGGCTTATCCAGGTTAGGTCTGACTCTAAAAAAAACGCATCAAAACCCTTTTCTTCTTAAAAATGACCCCTTGCCGAGATGTTAATCAAACCTTTACCAGTATTTTATTGCGCCAGCACCCCGCCTCAATTAGAATCAAAGCATGATGAACGATAAAACCAAGCAAATCTTACTGACCAATGACGACAGCATCCATTCCCCTGGCTTATGGGCGGCCGCTGAAGCGCTGGACCCCCTGGGCTTCGTGCATGTGGTGGCCCCACGCGACCAGCAAACCGGCGCCGGCCACAGCATGCCCATCCACTCCTCCGGCATCATTGAAGAGATGACCCTGCACGTGAATGGGCGCGACTGGCCGGTGTTTTCTGTGGATGGCTCCCCGGGACAGGCGGTGCTGCACGGCATCTATGATGTGATCAAGGGCCAGCCAGACATCGTCGTCTCCGGCATTAATTATGGCGAAAACATTGGCACGGGGCTTACCGTATCAGGCACCGTCGGCGCAGCCCTGGAGGCGGCCTCCCTGGGCATCCCCTCCCTGGCCGTTTCCATGCAGACCAGCGCGGAACACCACTTCTCCCTCTCCCAGGATGTGGATTTTAAATCCGCCGCCTACTTCACACATCTAATCGCCGAGAAAATCCTCGAGCAGGACCTGGCTGAAGATGTAGACATTATCAAACTGGATATCCCCCAGGGCGCCACGAAGGACACGCCCTGGAAGATCACCCGCCAGGCTCGAAAGCGCTATTACATGCCAAAACCCGCCCAGAGGCAGTCCCTTTCCGACCGCGGGCCGATGAGCTACACCATCCAATACCGGCCGGAAGACCTTGAGAAGGACACCGATGTCTACGCCCTGTTGGTGGAAAAGCAGGTTTCCGTCACCCCCATCAGCATCGATCAAACCTCCCGCACGGATTTTGATGCGCTGGACGCCTTGTTCAGGGAATAACAACTGCAAAACCCGCTCCTTTTCCCTCCACAGAAGATCAATGCCTCTTGAGAGGCTATCAGTCCCCGAACTTTGCATCTTGAGATAAGGAGACGCTCTGAAAAAGAAAATCACTTTATTCCTGGTGTTGACCTTTTTAATTTCATGGAGCCTTTGGGGGAGCGTTTATCTCCTCACCCAGGCCAATCTGACCGGATTTGGCCAACCCCTGTTCATGATCCTCTTCATGTTTGGCGGCTTTGGCCCAACCTTCGCGCCCTTTATTGCCATCGCGCTGACAGACGGGAAGCCAGGATTTCGCCAGTATCGAAAACGTCTCTTCAAGTTTAATGCACCCCTTGGCTATTATCTATTTACCCTGATCGCCTTGTTAATCCTTGGCCTGATACCAGCATTGATAGACAATGACCTGAACAGGCTGCTTTCAGCCTTCGCCGATACACCCCCACTTTTGATCCTGGTGTATTTCATTCAGAGTTTTTTCCTTGGCGGTCTTGAAGAACTGGGCTGGCGTGGGTATCTGCAGCACCAACTGCAAAAAAAGCATATCGGCATTGCTTATCTCCTGGTGTGGTTGACCTGGGCGCTCTGGCACCTGCCGTTGTTTTACATCCCTGGGCTGTCGCAATCTGGCCAGAACTTCTGGATTTTTGGCCTCTATACGCTCTTCTTCAGCCTGATCTTTGGATGGGTCTACAGCCGGACCCAAAGCATTCCCCTGGCTGTCTTAGGCCACACCCTGGTCAACGTATTGGCAGCCATTGGGTACCTGAACTTTTTGCAGACTGATTCAATCCATTGGCTCACAATGGTTCTTGTTGTGCTGCTGATGCTTGGGGTGCATTGGCTGCTGCCTTATCAAAGGTCCTCCTTGTAATAAATTAGCGCTTCTGATCTTTGGCCAGGGCAATCGCAATAACAAAACCCAATGCTTTGATTGACGCTATGAGCATCCTATTGTCGCTCATTTCAGTCCCATCAATTCCCCTGAGTTTTCCACATATCCAAACATTCGCCAACTTTACGGGTAAAAGAACAATTTTCAGGACACTAATTGAGAATAAATTGATCTTAACCATAGCTTGTCCAGCATCCTGCTTCCTGTGAGGGGGGTCAGGTGTCACCTTGGTGCCACTGCCACAAAATGAGAGCGCTTAACCACCAAACCCACCACTATCTATCGGCTCATCTGTTTGGGATACCCATTACCCTAGTTCTCCCTCGGCCTTGATTACCCTGAACCGGAACCCCCAAGCAAAACGGAAAAGAGCCTGAGTGCGAAGCCTCCTGACAGGACCGAGCAAAAACACAACTTTTACCTTTTGGGTTCTGGCTTGTCCCGGTTGGGACCCTCAAGTGGGAAAATCAGGCATTAGCTTGTCAAGCCCCCAGCTTCCTCTCCCCCCGCAGGTGGGGGGAGAGGATGGAGGTGAG
>CAZLEK010000028.1:0-26840 GCA_964558525.1 uncultured Candidatus Brevefilum sp. | reverse complement strand
CACCAGCAAGATGCCAAGAATGGGCTATTGCTGTTAGGAGCCCTTCCAACCCCCAATAAAAAAGGGCTGCTCAATGGTTAAAGAGCAACCCTATGTGATTTTTCTTGTCGTTAACCCTCGACCTTTTCTTCTACCTCATTGACCGCCAGATCTTTAAAGTCACCTACCGGCATGGCGCCCAGGCGTTCGCCGCTTCGGCGGCGGATATCCACCTGGTTTTCATCCATCTCGCGGTCGCCGACGACCAGCATATAGGGGATCTTGCGTTTTTCTGCGTCGCGGATCTTGGCGTTCATCCGGTCGCTGCGGTCGTCCACTTCCACCCGCAGGCCAGCTTCCTTTAACTGGGCGGCCACCTCATGGGCGTAATCAAAATGCCGGTCGGCGATCGGCACGATCACCGCCTGCACCGGGGAAAGCCAGACCGGAAAGGCGCCGCCGTAATGCTCGATCAGCACACCAAAAAAGCGTTCAATGCTGCCCAGCAGCGCCCGGTGGATCATGTAGGGTCGGTAGGGCTGGCCGTCCTCTTCAATATAGGTCATATCAAAACGCTCGGGGTTATTGAAATCAAATTGGATCGTTGAGAGCTGCCATTCCCGGCCCAGGGCGTCATTGATCTTGAGGTCAATCTTGGGGCCGTAGAAGGCGCCGCCGCCTTCATCCACCTCGTAGGGCAGTTCCGCCCGTTTGAGGGAGGCTTCCAAAGCGGCCTCAGCATCCCGCCAGCGCTCCGGTTCCCCCACAGCCTTCTCGGGCCGCGTGCTCAGGTAGGCTTTGATTTCATCAAAACCAAAGGCCCGCAGGATGTTCAGGCTGAAGGACAGCACAAAATCGATCTCCTCCGGCATCTGGCTGGGCGCGCAGAAGTGATGGGCATCGTCCTGCGTGAAGCCGCGCACGCGCATCAGGCCGTGCATCACACCGCTGCGTTCATAGCGGTAGACCGTGCCCTTTTCTGCGTAACGCATTGGCAGATCGCGGTAGGAACGGATGTCCGATTTATAGATCTCAATATGGAAGGGGCAGTTCATTGGTTTGAGATAGTACTTCTGGTCCTCGATCTCGATCGGCGCGTACATGTTCTCGGCGTAAAAACCAAGATGGCCGCTCGTCTGCCATAAATCAGCTTTGCCGATATGCGGTGTGTAAACAAAATCATACCCGTGCTTGACATGTTCATCTTCCCAAAAACGTTCAGCGATAAACCGAATTTTCGCGCCGTTGGGGTGCCAGAGGACCAGACCCGCACCGACTTCATCATTGATGCTGAACAAGTCCAATTCGCGCCCGAGCTTGCGGTGATCACGCTTCCTGGCCTCTTCCATACGCCACAGGTGTTGCTTCAAATCTTTGGGCGAGAGCCAGGCCGTGCCGTAGATGCGCTGGAGCATGGGGTTGTTTTCGTCCCCGCGCCAGTAAGCGCCGGCCACTTTCATCAATTTAACCGCATTCGGATGGATCTTGCCCGTGCTCTCCAGGTGGGGACCGCGGCACAGATCCACAAATTCATCGCTTTTGTAAATCGTAATGACCGGTTTTTCGTCCACCGGGTTGCCGTGCTCATCGACATCGCCTTCTTCCAAACCTTCAATCAATTCCAGCTTGTAAGGTTGATCAGCGAACATCTCACGCGCTTGGTCTGCGGAAACCTCCTCCCGGATGAATTCGCTGTCGTTTTTAATGATCTCGCGCATGCGCGCTTCGATCTCTTCCAGGTCCTCAGGGGTCAATGGGCGCGGCAGGTCAAAGTCGTAGTAGAAACCGTCCTCAATGGGCGGCCCAATTGCAACCTTGCCTTCCGGAAACTTCTCCAGGACGGCTTGCGCCATCACATGCGCGGCGGAGTGCCGCAGCCGGTACAGCTTGGACTGTTCATAATTCTCTTTTTCTGCCATCATACTCCTCCTTCGGATAAAAATTAATCTGCCGTGCCTGAAAGCCAACCAGGCCGGGCCAATCGTTGAAATTAAACAAAAAACCCTCGCCCACTGGGGCGAGAGCTTGCTCACGCGGTTCCACCCAGATTGACCTTGATCACAAAAGGCCATCTCTGTCTGCCTGTAACGGGGCAACCCGTTCACCATACTCGGCCCATGGGCCTTTCCGGATCAAGCTCCCGGGGGGTTTTCGCTGGGGCAGGCCTGAGAAGACTTTCAGCCAATGGTCTTCTCTCTCTTGAGGCTGCGGCCCGGCTACTCGTCCCGGTCAGCGCTTTTATTGAATATTCAGTGGGTGGTATAGGGCTCGAACCTACGACCTCCGCGATGTCAACGCGACGCTCTAACCAACTGAGCTAACCACCCGCAGGTGAAAGGATTATACAGCCTGAGGGCAATAAAATCAAGGGGGCATGCATCTTATCCAGGGGAATCGCAAAGGTAGAAGTATTGTGTCTACTCAGGCATTAGGTAAGAACTTACCACAATACGCTTTGGGCACGATGAGGACACAATACCCCGAGGGCACGATGAGTACACACGATACCCCGAGGGTACGATGAGGTCACCAAGAAAATGCGTTTTGTGCAAAAAAAATTGTCATCTTCACCATTCCGTTAATTTTGATTTGTGCGCAGGTTCATTTATCCTAAACCTCAGGCTCAGAGAATGGCATTTGAGAACATCCAAAATATCACAACAGGATATTTATTGATGCTCTTTACCAAATCATTTATCAGGCTGAGCAGTTACGAAGTATTCAAAAAATGGGTCTCCACAACGTCCTCGTTGCAGAGGAATGCGTAAGGAAGGCATGATTATTTATTCAATAGAGAAACTGGTCTTTAAGGATGGCCTTTTTTTGCCGACGAGGACGTCGGCGAGAGCGGAATGTTGGGATGAGATACCATCGATCACCCTTCGGACCAAAAGAAATTCAATCATAACTTTTCGTGGAGAGCTCGCGATTGGCCTGCCCGCTAAATTTGAATCCTTGTCAGGGATTTGGGCCCATGCTAAGATTATGGGTGCTGAAGGAAGGACCTCATTCTCAAACCTGATAAGGAGAGATCTATGACACACATGTTTACCCCCGGCCCGGTGGATGTAGATCCAGATGTTTTGGAAGCCCAGGCCAAACCGATGATCCCGCATCGCACGGCGGAATTCAACGAGTTCTTTCGCGGGACCGAGGCAAAATTACAAAAAGTATTCATGACGGAAAACCGCATCTTCCAGCCCCCGGCCACCGGCTCGGGCATGCAGGAAGCCGGCGTACGCAACCTGGTACAAAAAGACGTCCTCTCGACCGTCAACGGCGCCTTCAGCCAACGCTGGTACCAGGTGGCAATTGACAACGGCAAACAGGCTGACCGCCTGGATGCCGCCTGGGGCGACATCATCCAACCCGACGCACTGGCAGAGGCGCTTGAAAAGAAACACTACGAAGCTGTCACCATCGTTCACAACGAAACCTCCACCGGCGTGGAGAACCCCTTGAAAGAACTGGCGGAAGTGGTCCACGAGGTCAGCCCAGACACCCTGATCCTGGTGGATGCCGTCTCCTCCATGGGCGGCGTGAAGATCGAAACCGACGCCTGGGGTGTGGATTTCATCCTCACCTCCTCGCAGAAATGCTTCGCCATGCCCCCCGGCATGTCCTTTGCGGCCGTCTCAGACCGCTGCCTGAAAAAAGCGGAAAGCGTGACGCAGCGCGGCTGGTACTTTGACCTGCTGCGCCTTGAGAAACACCGCATCAAGAACTCCACCCCCATGACCCCCTCCATGTCGCTGATCTGGGCGCTGGATGTCCAGCTCGACAAGATGCTGGCCGAGGGGCTGGAGAACCGCTTTGCCCGGCATGCGGCTATGGCCGAGCGGGTGCGCGCCTGGGCCCACGAGCACGGGATGGAACCCCTGGCGCCTGAGGGCTACCGCTCGAAGACCGTTTCGACCATCAAGAACCTGCGCGGTGTGGACATCGCCGCCCTGAACGAGTTCCTGTTGAGCAAGGGCATGCGCCTCTCGAACGGCTATGGCGATCTGAAGAATAAGACCTTCCGGATTGCCCACATGGGTGAAACCCAGATGCATCATATCGATGAGCTCCTGGACGCTTTCGATACTTTCCTGAAGAAAATGTAATCTAATCTGAAGTGAAAATAAAAACCCGGCCATCTATCCAGCGGTGACCGGGTATTCTTATTAATAGCAAAATTAGTGTCTACTCAGACTTCGAAAAAAAATTAACACAAAGGACACAATACCCCGAGGGCACGATGAGGACACACAAAGGTCACAAAGAAAATGAGTATTCTACTAATAATTATTTGTTATCCTCGAAATTTTTCAGGTTATGGTGTTTAAGGGGTTGATTTCCATTTCCTGAACCTCAGGCTCAGCATAATACGAGTGAGCGCATCCGTAATCTCACACCAGGACAATCATTTACCCTCCTCGTGAAGTAATACAGTAAGGACTGGGAAGATACCAAAATTAAAAAATCGAAAGGTAGGATCGGCAGACAATGGCAGAACTGTTCACAGTCACAATGGATAAACTGGTTTATGGGGGAGAATGCCTGGGGCGGCTGCCGGATGGGCGGGCGGTCTTCGTACCCTTTGTCCTCCCCGGGGAGATCGTGCAGGTGGAGATCGTGGAAGACAAAAAGCGTTTTGCCCGCGCCTGGCCGGTGACGTGGCTGGAAACCTCCCCAAACCGGGTCCAGCCGCGCTGCATCCATTTTGGGGAATGCGGCGGATGCCAATACCAGCATTTGTCTTATGAGGATCAGCTCGCGGCAAAGGGCGAGATCTTGATCGACCAGTTCCAGCGCCTGGGCAAGATTGAAGACCCACCGGTCGAACCGATCGTTCCATCGCCCAACCCCTGGAACTATCGAAATTTGATCCAATTCCATCTAGGAGAACACAGCGAGCTGGGCTACATCCACGCAGACGGCGAGCACCTGCTGCCGATCCAGGAATGCCATCTGCCCGAGCCAGCCATCAATGGCCTTTGGCCGCAGATTGAACTGGATCCAGAGTCAGATCTTTATCGCCTCGGGATCCGCCAGGATACCTACGAGCAGCTGATGCTGATCATGGAAGGGAAGAGCAGCAAAGCGCCGGAATTCAGCGTGGAGATCCCTGTTTCAGCCATTTACACACCGCCCGATGCTGACCTGACCGTCATGGCCGGCGATGATCACCTGACCTACACCCTGCTGGACCGCCATTTCCATGTGTCGGCGCGCTCCTTCTTCCAGGTGAACACCCCTATCGCTGAAAAAATGATCGTCTATTTATTAGAAAACCTTGATTTATCGACTGACAGCCGGGCGGTTGAACTGTACGCCGGGGTGGGGCTCTTCAGCGCTTTCCTCGCCCCAAAGGTCGGCCATCTGACGGCTGTGGAGAGTTCCGGATCCGCCTGCCACGATTTCACCATCAACCTGGGGGAGTTTGAGAATGTGGTCCTCTACGAAGCCCAGGCCGAAGATGTGCTGCCCACATTGAACATCGAAATGGACCTGCTGATCGCTGATCCCCCCCGGTCAGGCTGGGCGCCGGAAGTCCATGATGCCCTCTACCAGCTGCGGCCGCTCCAGATCTGCTACATCTCCTGTGACCCGGCCACCCTGGCGAGGGATGCAGCCAAGATCCTCAAAAAGGGCTACCGCCTGGTCTCGGTGCAGCCCTTCGATCAGTTCCCCCACACCTCTCACATCGAAAGCATCAGCCTGTTTGAACTGATCAGGGAAGAAGAATCAATTGACTTCTGAAAAGGCCATCTTCTTCTAAACAACACTCAATGGTTGTCTGCCTTGGCAGCCTCCCAGCTTGAACAATCCATTCTTAGGATCATAAAAATCCCGATCGCCTGGATGGGGGCGGCCAGTCCCACTTTCTCCCTTCTTTAGATTCACACAATCTCTCCCTTATCAACCCCTGACTCCCTCATCGCAAACAAGGAGCTCCACAACGCCAATGCATTGAAGCTTGGCGTTTTGCTGATGATCAATCGCCCCCTGCCTAGGGTAAGGATGAGGTCTGGTTTTAAAGTAAACTTTTCCAAAGCGGTTTGGGTCCCTTAGAGCTCCCCAGCCAGACGACTTGAGCGCTGGTCTGCTTTGATATTGTGATAAACTTTATACAATTTGTTTAATTTGAGACTTCATTCTTCTATACTGGTTTAAAGAAAATGTTTGGAGAAAACATGGCCAGTGAATTTATCTACGATTGGGAAAAAAGCCTGTATCAACTGGCTTTTCAAACCTCCGAGCCGCATTCCCGGGAAAGCGAAAACTCTCAAAATCGTTCGCGCAATCTTGAAAAAGCTTACCAGCTCTCCCGTGAGATGACAAAAGCAAACTCAAAGACATTTTTCTTCGCATCAAGTCTGCTGCCCCAAGAGAAACGCAGGGCGATCCGCGCATTGTATGCCTTTTGCAGGATCAGTGACGATCTTGTTGATCATCATCAATATGATCCACGCACAACACTGGAAACCTGGCGCGCTCCCCAAGCACAATCCGATCCAGGTAAAAATAGCTTGATTGCACTGGCCTGGGCGGATGCTAGAGCAACCTACCAGATCCCCTGGCACTATAGTGAGCAGCTGATTGAGGGTGTCTCTCAGGATTTATCGAAAACCCGCTATCAAAACTTTGACGAACTGGCCCACTACGCCTACGGCGTGGCTAGCACGGTGGGCTTGATGTCCATGCATATCATCGGATTTAACAACCAGGCCGCCTATACCTATGCAATCCGCCTGGGTGTGGCGCTGCAGCTGACCAATATCTTGCGAGATGTTGGAGAGGATTTTCAAGCCGGTCGAATTTACCTGCCCCTGGATGAGCTGGCGCAATTTGGCCTTTCAGAGGGAGGCATCGCGCAAGGCCAAGTGACCCCGCAGTGGCGAGATTTCATGCGCTTTCAGATCGAACGCAACCGGCGGCTGTATGCTGAAGCAAAACCAGGGATCGCATATCTTTCAAAAGATGGCCGGTTTGCAATCACGGCCGCGGCCGATCTTTACGCCGAAATACTCAATGAAATTGAAAACAACGATTATAATGTCTTTACGAAAAGGGCCCACACCAGCGCAATCAACAAAATAAAGAAACTCTCTGCAATTTGGCGGCAGGTAGGAAATTCATCTTACACATAAAGGAGCGGCGATCAAAAGCGTCGTCTCTGCATTTTCATCCAAGATCATCCTTGACCGCTCACCATCCACCTAATGCCTGATCTCTGATGCCCTAACTTCTCCCTTGTATAAAATTTGTATAAGATCACTCTGAAAATCATACTGGTTCTGTCCGATTAATGGTAAGATGAAAGTGAAATTTACCAAGGAGAAAAAATGGTTGAAAAAATCCATAAATCCGACCAGGAATGGCGCCAACAGCTCACCCAGGAAGAATATGAGGTCACCCGCCGCAAGGGTACTGAACCGCCCTTCTGCGGAATGTTCTACGACCACAAACAAGAAGGCATTTACCGCTGTGTGTGCTGCAATCTGCCAATTTTTTCATCGGAACACAAATTTACCTCTGGCACCGGCTGGCCGAGCTTCTACAAACCCATTGATGAAGAACATGTGGAACATCACCGGGACACAAGCCACGGCATGGTCCGCACGGAAGTTCGCTGCGCCCGCTGCGATGCACACCTGGGGCATGTTTTCAGCGACGGCCCCAAACCCACCGGCCAGCGCTACTGCATCAATTCTGTCTCCCTGAAATTCGAACCCAAAGAAAATGAGGAGGAATAAAAAAATGAACAAGCAAAAAGCCACCTTCGCCGCCGGCTGTTTTTGGGGCGTCGAAGCGCACCTCAAGAAAATCGAAGGCGTTTTGGAAACCGTGGTCGGCTACACCGGGGGTGAAGTTGAAAATCCCACCTACCACATGGTGTGTACGGACAAAACCGGCCATGCGGAAGCCGTCCAGGTGATTTACGATGCAGACACGATCACCTATGAAGAACTCGTGCGTGCATTCTTTGATCTGCACAACCCCACCACTCCCAACCGGCAGGGAGTGGACGTTGGCAGCCAGTACCGCTCAGCCATTTTTTATCACGATGGCGACCAGCAACAGATCGCTGAAAAGGTCAAAAAAGAATTAAACCAATCGGACAAGTTCCACCAGGAAATAGTCACTGAAATCGTCCCTGCTGGCGACTTCTTCAAAGCTGAGGCGTACCACCAGGACTATTATGCCAAGCACAGCTTTCGCCGGGCATGAATCCTGGTTACTGGACTTAAGAAATCGAGAGGAGAGCGATCAATCCTCTCGATTTTTGTTTCATAGCAAGGGCAACCGCAAAGTCTGATGAATAATTTTGGTTTGCTTCTCACCCAATCACAGTCCGGAGGCATGCAGCAAATAACCAGCAAGGTTGGTTCTCTCATTAGTAAATATTCACCTCGACAACGCCCCTCAATTCGGAGATGACCGCATCCGTTCGTTCAACAGAAGCTTGGAGACACTTCACGACTGCCCTGGTTTGATCGCCTTCATGAACCAAACCTGATCAGGGCTGTGATATGATTAGTCCGTGGAGAGCCTCAGGCAACCTTTTCATGTGATGGTCAAACCGCGCGGGCCAGTCTGCAATCTGGCCTGCGATTATTGTTATTACCTTCCCAAAACAGGCCTGTATCCCGATTCTGATTTCAGGATGTCCCGCGATCTGCTGGAAAATTTCACCCAGCAGATGATCTCAGCACACCCGAACGGGGAAGTGAGCTTCAGCTGGCAGGGCGGCGAACCAACCCTAATGGGACTCGACTTCTTCAAAGAAGCTGTTCGCCTTCAGAAAGAGATCTGCCCTCCCGGCATGCGGGTCACCAATCTGATCCAGACCAATGGCACGACCCTGACACCTGCCTGGAGCCGTTTTTTTAAGCAACACAACTTCCTGGTCGGCCTGAGCCTGGACGGCCCCCCAGAACTGCATAACCTTTATCGTCATGACCGATCAGGTCGGGGGACCTTCCGCCAGGCTGCCAGGGCTGTTAAACTGTTACAGCAGCACGCAGTTGACTTTAACATTCTGTGCTGCGTACACCGCGGCAACCAGGATCATCCTCTCTCGGTCTACCGCTTTTTTCGGGATGCTCTGAGGATTAAGTTTATCCAATTCATCCCCATCCTGCAGCGCAAATTGGACTCCCAGGGATTTGAAAGAGATGAAATCACGCGCTGTTCCGTTCAAAGCGAAGCTTACGGCCGCTTCTTAACAACCATTTTTGATGAATGGGTGAGGAAAGATGTCGGTCAGGTCTTCATCCAGATCTACGATTTGGCGCTGGGCGCCTGGCTGGGCGCGCCGCCCAGCCTGTGTGTTTTTGCAGAAACCTGCGGCCGCGCCCTGGCGCTGGAACACAATGGCGACCTGTACGCCTGTGACCATTTCGTTGACCCCCAACATCTTTTGGGCAACATCACCCAAAAAAAACTCCTGGATATGGTAAACTCCACATCGCAGGGCCAGTTTGGACGGAATAAGCAAGAAAAGGCCTCAGCGACCTGCCGGGAATGCCCATTTTGGTTTGCCTGCCACGGCGGATGCCCTAAGAACCGAGACAGCCAGGGGCTCAACCGGCTGTGCACCGGCTACCAGTTCTTTTTTGAGCACATCACACCGTTTATGCAGCAAATGGCTGACCTGGTCCGCCAGGGTCAACCGGCTGCAGACATCATGGAAAAATGAAAATATTAAATCGAAATTATCATTATTACAATAGGAGGCAAGCAGCCTGACAGCTCGATGTTAGGTATAATTCAACTATGGCAAGAAATAACCAACTCACAACAGAACATATTGAAGACAATGATCGGCGTGTGGCAATCCTGATCGACGGCGATAACGCTCAGGCCAGCCTGATCGAACAAATCCTGGTAGAGGCCGGCAAGTACGGCAGCGCGACCATCCGCCGTGTGTATGGCGACTGGACCACCCCCAACATGAATTCCTGGAAGGATATCTTAAATATCCACGCTTTCCAGCCCATCCAGCAGTTCAGGTACACCGTGGGCAAGAACGCCACGGACAGCGCCATGATCATTGATGCCATGGACATCCTGCACTCGGACCAGGTCGAAGGCTTCTGCCTGGTCTCCAGCGACAGCGATTACACCCGCCTGGCCACCCGCATCCGGGAGAGCGGTTTATTGGTGGTCGGCATTGGCGAAAAGAAGACCCCGCGGGCCTTTGTTAGCGCATGCAACGTCTTCATCTACACCGAAAACCTCAGCCGGCGAGGGCGGGGCGGCGGCGGCAGCCGGCGCAAAACCAACCACATGAGCTCGCAAGAGCGTGAACTGGTGGAACTCGTCAGCCAGGCAATGGACATGGTCGGCACGGACGATGACGGCTGGACACGCTTATCCGAAGTAGGCACAGCCCTGCGGCGGATTGACCCCGGGTTTGACCCCCGAACTTACGGCCACCGCCAGCTCTCGCACCTGATCAAAGGCCACGGCCGCTATTTTGAGATGCGTAAAGTCGCCAACGGTGCAATCATCGAGATCCGCCTGCGGGATTAGAACAACCAGCAAAATTTCAACCCGGGTGCAGCGAAGGCTGCACCTCTTTCTTAAGCCCTCCCACGAGAGAAGAAAACACTCACCGCCATGAGCCAGGATTTTGCATTCGAGAGAATTTTACAGGCCGTCATCTTCGCCGCAAAAAAACACCAGGGTCAGGCCCGTAAGGACGACCACAATTCGCCTTATATCACCCACCCCCTGCAGGTCGCCCAAGTCCTGTGGGAGATCGGCGGCGTGCGCAGCCCACAAACCCTGATCGCAGCCATCCTGCACGACACCATCGAGGATACCCCCACCACCCAGAATGAAGTCCGGGAAGCCTTTGGTGAGGGAATCCTGGAAATTGTATTGGAAGTCACCGACGACAAATCCCTAGAGAAGATGGCGCGTAAACGACTGCAGGTCGAGCACGCACCGGAGCTTTCAGAGCCGGCCCGGTTGATCAAATTGGGCGACAAACTGGTCAACTGCCGTGACATCCTCGAGAACCCACCCAGCGATTGGACCTTGACCCGCCGCAGAAACTATATCCAATGGGGGGCGGATGTGATCGCCCAAATTCGGGGGACCAATCTCCCCTTGGAGTCAGCCTTCGACGACATGCTGGCTGAGGCGCAGGACCAGCTGAACTTCATCATCGAACCCTTTCAATCCGTCGAAGATCGGCCTTGGGGACCGAAAAAATCTCGCCAGGAGGACTGAGTGGAAAAGACCTATCAAGAACCCGAGATACTCGAACCTGTTGAGCTTTGCGATGCACAAGGCAACCTGAACCCGGACGCTGTCGGATGGAGCCGCCGCCCCTTACACCACTGCAACCTGCGTGGGCACTGGCCGCGCAAAAAACGCTGGAACTATTGGGCGGTCGTCAGTCCTACGCATCTCTTCTCCGTCACCCTTTCAGATGTCGATTACCTGGGACTGCCCTTCTTATACCTCCTGGATTTTGAGACCCAGGACTACGCTGAGAAAACACTGCTCAAACCCTTTGGCGCCGGGATCCACCTCCCGCCGGAAGTAGAGGCCAATGTGTTTTACAAAGATCGCGCCATGCCCATCACCATGCAGTCGGTGGGCAACGGCGTTCATCTCAAAGTGGGCTGCCCAGATCTGGAAGGCAGGCCGCTCAAAGCTGATTTATTCGTCCACCAGCCGCAGGAACATGAAACCCTCAACGTGGTCATTCCCTGGTCGGAAAAACGTTTTCAATTTACCAGCAAACAAAACTGCCTGCCCACAGAGGGGATCATCACCTGGGGAGAGAAAAGGATCGAATTTTCGAGACAGGACACCTTCGCCTGCCTGGATTTTGGGCGCGGCATCTGGCCCTTTGAATCCTTCTGGAACTGGTCCAGCTTCTCCACCCGCCTGCCAGATGGACGCACTGTGGGCGTCAACCTGGGCGCCGGTTGGACGGACGGCACCGGTATGAACGAAAACGGCCTGTGCATTGACGGACGATTGACAAAGCTCAGTGAGGATGTCGTCTTTGATTACAACCCTGAGGATTTCATGGCCCCCTGGCGGCTGCACACCACAGCAACAGACCAGGTGGATCTGGCATTTAGGCCGTTCTTCGAGCGGCAGGCCACAACGAACGCCTTGCTCATCTACTCTGAAGTGCACCAGATGTTTGGTCGATTTCACGGCGTTTTGCGTGGTAATCATGGCGATCCGATCACAATTGACGGCCCGATCGGGTGGGCAGAAGACCATCACGCCAGGTGGTAAGAACCCATCCCCTGAAAAGTTAAGCCATTGTCAACATCTCGTAAAGATTGTCCAAATTGGTGGTTACCCAAGTCGATTGACACTAAAATATTAACACAAACGGAAAGAGGTAACCATGTCCAGTAGAAAAATCAGGGTCTTATTTCTGTGCAAACACAATAAAGCCCGCAGCCAGATGGCTGCAGCCTTATTAAAGCTGCGCGGCGGCGACAGGTTTGAAGTCCACAGCGCAGGCTTCAATCCCCAACCGGTGATGCCAGCGGTGATTGACGCGATGGCAGCGATAGGGATCGACATTTCCAACAATCAGCCCACCGATGTCCAAAAATATATTGGAAAGACTTATTTTGGCTATGTGATCATCGTATGCAACCGCGATGAGTTGGACTGCCCAAGGACCTTCCCGGTGCCCGGAAAGCTGTTAAACTGGGAATTCGACGACCCTGCCGCCTTCACCGGCACAGACCAGGAGATCCTGGAACAAACCATCCAAGTACGCGACGCTTTGGATGTAAAGATCCAGGAGTGGATCAAATCAATCGGAGAAGACCAAGCGTCGGTCTGAAAAATCATTCGATAGAGATATTTGATTGATCCTTCTTGACCAGTTGCAAATTTCAGCATCAAAAATAACCATGCCAAGAAAAAGAAGCTGCTGAAATCCAGCAGCCTCTTAGAATCGTAATCACAGGGGAAAAGCTCATTATCCCTGTTCATGGTCGGCTTTGGTTCATCCAATCAAATTAAATGCTCCTCGCAGGCGAATGTCATGTGTACCGCTTCCGACCAGCAGCTCAAATTCTCCTGCTTCGGCGATCCAGGCTTTTTCATGCGGATCGTAATAGGACAAAGCCCGTGGGCTGAGTTTGAAGGTTATCTTCTTTGATTCTCCCGGATCCAGGGCCACTTTATCAAACCCTTTCAATTCCTTGAAAGGACGGATCAAAGTGGACTCAACATCCCGGATATAAAGCTGCACCACCTCCTGCCCAGGCATCCGCCCGGTATTTTCCACGCTAACGGACACTTGGAAATCCTCACCAGGACGAACTTCTTCAGGCAGGGTCAGGTCGCGGTAATCAAACTGGGTATAGCTCAGGCCGTGTCCAAAGGGAAACAACGGTTCCACATGTTTTGCATCGTAATAGCGGTAGCCCACAAACAGACCTTCCCCATAATGGACATCCTTCCAACCAGGATAGTGGATGAAAGCGGGGTTATCCTCCAGGCGCTTGGGCCAGGAAACGGTCAGCTTGCCTGAAGGGTTGGCATCCCCCGCCAAAACATCCGCCAGGGCATGCCCGCCCTCCTGCCCCGGGTAGTGCATCAACAGGATTGAATCCACCAAATCAGCCCAGGGCAGCGCCACCGGTGCGCCGGCATTGACAGCGACGATGGTATTGGGATTGGCTTCAAAGACCGCTCGGACCAGCGCGTCCTGGCCGCCGGGCAGCTGCATATCCGGCCGATCATGACCTTCGGTCTCATATTGATCCGGCAGCCCCACCACCACCAGGACAGCCTCGCTCTCCGCGGCCAGGGCAACCGCATTTTCCAGCAAATCCCCTTCAACACCCAGGGGTGGAAGGTAGGAGAAGCGCATCAATGCATACTGGCTCATCTCCCCGCTGGAGAATTCAGCCTTGAATCTGTAACGCTTGCCTTTCTCCAGGCTGATGGTTGTGGAAGCGGTCATGCTGGCCTCATCCACAGCCGCGGAGGTGATCGTCCCAACCGGGTTGCTGAGGACTAACTCGCCATCAAGCCAAACCCGGCCAGTGCCCGTGTTGAGCAGATAGAAGTTTGTGTCGCCACTTTCGGGTGCTGTCAAGGTCCCGGTCCAACGGGCGCTAAAGCGTTTTTCATCTACCAGGCCGGCCTCCGGGCTGGAGCCGCCCCACCACATCCCAATATCGGGTTCCACCCGCGTCAGGACCGGTTCGCCGGACAGATCCAGGTTGTTGAAGAAGGACACTTCCAGGCCTGGCTGATCATCCTTTCCGTGGGTGAAGCGTTCCGCTTCAACGATCTGAGGATCCACACGGTTGTCATAACCCAGGGCAAAATTTATCTCAATCTGGTCTCCAAATTTTTCAGTGAGCCCAGCCAGCGGGGTGACCCAGTGATGCGGGTCCACCCGGGAGCTGCCCCCGCCGCTAACCTCACGGTCGGCGTTCATCCCGATCACAGCCAGTTTTTTGAGTTTGTCAATTTGCAAAGGCAGCCGGTGGTTCTCATTTTTAAGCAGCACCATCGATTCAGCCGCCAGCTCACGCGCCAGGGCGCGATGTCCAGGTGTATCGCCGCTGCCTGCGGGCAGGGGTTCAGCGGCCATCACACCAGCCTTGAAGATCGTCCGCAGCATACGCCGGGCGGCGTCATCCACGTGCGCTGCCGTCACCTGCCAGTTATTGACCGCCGCCTCCAAAGCCTGGCCAAAGTAGCGCGCGGGTCCGGGCATTTCCAGGTCCAAACCAGCGCTAACCGGCTCGTGAATGTCGTGCACTGCGCCCCAATCGGATACCACGACCCCCTCAAACCCCCATTCCTCCTTCAGGATCCGCCGCAGCAAGGTTTCATGGGCGCTGGCGTAGGTCCCGTTGATCCGGTTATAGGCGCACATCACCGTCCAGGGATGGGTCTCCTTGACAATCGTTTCAAAGGCCGGCAGATAAATTTCGCGCAGGGTGCGCTCATCAACCACGGAATTACCGCGGTGCCGTTCATATTCCTGGTTATTGGCGGCGTAATGTTTCAGCGATGCGCCTACCTGCTGGCTTTGCAGCCCCCTGACATATGCCGCACCAATCTGCCCTGCCAGGTAGGGGTCTTCGGAATAGGTCTCAAAATTACGTCCCCCCAAAGGCGACCGGACGATGTTGACACAGGGACCCAACAGGATATGGCAGCCTAAATGGCGGGTTTCCTCCGCCAGGGCTGACCCCACCCGCTCGATCAAATCTCGGTTCCAGGAGGAGGCCATAGAGATTCCGGTGGGATAAGCGGTCGCTTTGCTCACCATCCGGTCTGTACCGGGTCCGCCGGTCCGCACCCCATGCGGCCCATCCGTCATCACAATGGAGGGAATCCCCAAGCGCTCAATCGGCACGGTGAACCAGGCATTCCGCCCAGAAAGCAAGCTGATCTTTTCAGAAGTTGTCATTTGCTTCAACAATGAATTGATTTTCGTTTCAATCGTTTGGTCAGTCATTTTCCTCCATCCTGAGTCCGGTTGGGTTAATAGCTATTATTATAATCGCTGCCCGACGGGTAAAATAAACTTTAAACCTCCGAGCAAAACATCAACTATGATAACAACCGAAACCCTTCAAAATCATCCCCCCTTCGCAAAACTGAATGAGAACACGCATCAGGCCATCGCCAACCGGGCCTTCAGGCGCAGATTCCCCCAAGGAAAGACCCTGGTCATTGAAGGCTCGCCAGCAGAATATGCCTATTTTATCCTCTCCGGCCAGGCCCGGGTCCTGCGGATGAGCAAAGACGGCCGTCTTCAAGTTCTCGGCCGCTTTGGCCGAGGCGCGCCGCTCAATATCATCTCATTATTGGCTGGAGAGCGCCTCAACCGGGCATCGATTGACGCGCTGACCGAGCTAGAGTGCCTTGTCTTACGTGCAGAGGATTTCAACCATCTTCTGCACCACCACCTGGATTTCTCAAACCTGCTCCTCAAGATCTTCGCGGAACGCATGGCTGGGATCACGGATCTGGCTGCCAGCCTTTCGCTGTATTCGGTACGCGCCCGCCTGGCCCAGTTTCTAATCGAACAGGCGGGATTACCTGAAACAGCCGGCGGTTGGACCCAGGATGAGATCGCTGCCCAGATTGGTTCGGTGAGGGATGTGGTCGGGCGTATTTTACGAGATTTTGAAGCCCAGGGATTAATCACGCGAAAACGAAGCCAGATTTTCCTGCATGATCGATCTGGGTTGGATGCCATTGCGGAAGAGAGAGAAGAATAAGGGAATGGAAATTCCCAGGCCTGGGTGTGTGACTTAAGTCTTATGAAAAAAAATCAACTAACGCTATGATGAATTCAAGTGACATCAGGAGAATTTATGCCCGAAGAAAAGCTGCCCATCATTAATCAGGAACGCTGTGACCGCTGTGAAAAATGCATCGACGCCTGCCCGGTGGATGCCCTCACTATGTCAGCAGGCGGGCCCGTCTTTGCACAGCCTGTCACCTGCACCTACTGCACCGTTTGTGAAGCGGTCTGCCCGCAAGGCGCGATCCGCGCCCCGCTGACGGTTGCCTGGGCATTAAAAACCTGAACCCAAAAACATCATTCCGAGGAGAATGCCATGAGTGAGCATATCAATAACGTCAGCCAACGTAAAGAAGCCTTAAAAGAAGTGATCAAACGCCTGCACGCCGGGGAAAGCGTGGCAGACCTGCAAAGTGAATTTGGCGATGCCATTCGCGGCGCCACTGCCGGCGAGATCGCTGAAGCGGAGCGAGCGATGATCAGTGAGGGGGTCTCGGTGAGCGAAATTCAACGCCTGTGCGACCTGCACGTGGCCGTTTTTCGAGAATCCCTGGATGAAGAACCCGCGCCGGAATCCTTGCCCGGACATCCTGTGTTTACCTTCCGCATGGAAAATGAAGTCACGATGCGCCTGCTGGAAGCGATGGAAGAGACCATGGACGCCTGGGAATCAGGAGACGACTCCGAAGGAGAAACCCTTCGGATGCAGGCGAAAAACCTAAAGGCGATCGAAAAGCACTACTCACGGAAGGAAAACCTGCTCTTCCCCTACCTGGAGAAGAAAGGGTTTGAAGGCCCCTCCAGCGTCATGTGGGGCGTCGATAATGAGATCCGGGTGCAGATAAAGCAGTTCATCGAATACATTCATGGCGAAACGCCAGACCCAAATGAAGCGCAAAACCAGTTTTCCAATCTGGCAGGCGACATACGTGAAATGATTTATAAGGAGGAGAAAATCCTCTTCCCGGAAGCCTTAGCACGCCTTTCTGAGAAAGAATGGGGTGAAATTCGAGACCAGGAAGAAGAGATCGGTTTCTTCAATGTCACCCCCCGGGATACCTGGCAGCCAGGCGAAGGTTCCGCTGAGCTGACCCAGGAAGAAACGAAACTTGGGGAGGCCATCGAGACGGAAGGCCTGCTGTCCCTCTCCACCGGCGCGCTCACCCAAAAACAGGTCAACCTGATGATGACCCACCTGCCTGTGGACGTGACCTTCGTTGATGAACACGACCAGGTGCGTTACTTCACCCAGGGTCGTGAACGCATCTTCGACCGCTCCCCGGCGATCATTGGCCGGTCTGTGACCAAGTGCCACCCGCCGCAAAGCGTCCATAAGGTGGAGATCATCCTGAATGATTTTCGCTCCGGGAAACGCGATGTGGCTGAGTTTTGGATCCAGATGGCCGGCAATTTCATTCACATCCGCTATTTCGCCCTGCACGACGCCGAAGGCGCCTACCGCGGCTGTATCGAGGTTTCGCAAGATGTGACCCACATCCGCTCGCTCGAAGGCGAACAACGCCTGCTGGATGACGCGCCGGGATACACAGATTAAGGGATAATTCAGGCCGGCCTAAAACAACTTCAAGCAAGGCCGGATCAGGACGGGGAGAACATTTTCAACGGCCGCAAACAGGGAAACCCGTGTTCACAGCTCAGACTCTCATCAAGGGAAGCACGGGTTTCCATTATTTTCCTGCTTGGAGTTTATTCCAGCTTAAGCCGGAGGGTGAGAATTTCAAACGGCCCGAACTCCAACTGCACTGCCCCGTCGATGAAATCCAATTCCGCTTTGACCTCCTCGAGCATATTTGTCAGCTGAAGCTGCTTAACCGGCAGGTCAATCCTCAAACTGGCACAGGTACGGGTGCTCATCGATTCATACAAGCGCAGCACCAGGTCGCCTGAACCGTCTTCTGCGGGTTTGACCGTATCCAGAATGATGTTGGATCGGTTCAATGCAAACAAACTGCGGTTTTCAGCGCTGCCGGTAAGCCTGAACGGCGGGACATTGAGTTCGTAGCCCTGCTGTACGACCCCACTCTCGATGAAAGGTGTATCCCAAAAATAGAAGGCATAGGTGAATTCCTGCTGGCCACGGTCGGCGGTCATATCTGGCGCCAGGGCGGATTTAAGCAGGGTCAGGTTAATATTGTTGTCCAGCACATCCACCCCATACTTGGAATCATTCAGGATGGCAAAGCCGCGCTCAGCTTCTACCAGCGCGGTCCACTTATAATTGGCGACCTCATGCCGGTCACGGTCGATTTCACGCGAGCGGTGGGTCGGCCGCGGCAGGTGCCCAAACTGGATCTCGTGCATTGCATCCCGGGCATGGTAACCCACCGGGAAATTAACTTTGAGGAGTTTATGGCGCTCCTGCCAGTCAATCACGGTGTGGAAGTCCATCCGCCGGCTTTCGCGCCGCAGCGTGATGGTTTGGATCATGGTGGAGTTGTTCAACCTGCGCTTCACCACCAACCTGCCAAACAGGGGTCCCGCTGCCGCAACCTGGATATCCGCTTTTTCCGGCAGAGCAATCGGGGAATTGCGATACATACTGTCAATATCCCAGGCGTCAAAAGCACTGGGGATATCCTGATACATCCGCAGGCTGTTGCAGTGATCAATATTAAGCTTCCGCTGGTTAACTTTATCAAAAATCTGGCTGATTTCACCATAGTCGTTAAATTCCACGCGCAACAGGGCATTTTCCAGCCGCCGTTCATCTGTGGTGATCGTGTTTTCGATTTCATGGGCTTGCCCGGCTTTAAAACTGGCCCAACCGCAGCAGGGCAAAGGGACTTCAGCATAAGTCAAATCTCCCAGGCGCTGCACAGGGACCGGTTCGCCGGATGCTGTTTGCAAGCCTTGGACCCCCTCCGGAAGCGCGGCCAAAGCTTGGCGCGCCCAGGACAGAGAGTTAAACCAGGTCACCGCATCGGACTGATCTGCCACCAGGGATTGAGCCGCCTTACGGGCCATGTTTCCCATGCGTTCCACCACTTCAGACAGCTGCGCTTCTGCTTCCTCATACACCCGATGGATCGAGGAGCCTGGCAGGATGTCGTGGAATTGGTGCAGCAAAACGGACTTCCAGGCCGCATCCCATTGCTCATAGGGAAAGTTGAAATCAGCCAGGTGGACAGCGACGCCGCCCCAAAACTCCGCCTCGCGCAGAGCAAATTCACTGCGCCGGTTAAGCGCTTTGGTGCGGGCCTGGGAGGTGTAGGTGCCGCGATGCGCTTGAAAGTACAGTTCACCCACATAGCGAGATTCCGGCCAGCCAGCAGCTTCCTGTTCATTGAAATACGTCATGGGTGAAGCGATTCGGAACTTTGGAACGCCTTCCAGGTTCTTCTGCCGCCGGGCAAACTCCAGATGTTCTCGGGTCGGGCCGCCGCCCCCATCACCCCAACCAAAGGGGTACAAACGGGTGGAGAAACCATCCTTTTGTACCCGCTCCTTCCACCGTTCAATCACCAGGGATGGTCGTGTTTCGCTGTTGTAATCATTGTGGAAATGCGCCAGCACCTCCGACCCATCAATTCCCTCCCAAATGAAGGTGTTATACGGGAAAGGTTCACCGCCGTGATAGGCCCAGAAGATTTTCTGAGTGGAAAAATATTTGATCCCGCAGCCGCGCATGATCTGGGGCAGCGCGCCGGAATAGCCAAACACATCCGGCAGCCAGAGCAATTCACACGTCACGTCGAACGCTTCCCGGAAGTACCGTTTGCCGTGGATCAACTGCCGCACCAGGCTCTCCCCGCTGGTAACGTTGGTGTCTGGCTCCACCCAGGCGGCCCCATTGGCGATCCACTGTCCGTCTTTTACGGCCTGCTTGATCTTCTCAAACAACTCGGGATACTGCTCCCTGACCATTTCATACAGCGGCGGCTGACTCTGGAAGAAAAGATAATCTGGATAGCGATCCATTAAAGCCAGCTGGGTGCTGAAGGTGCGCGCGCATTTACGTTCCGTCTCAGCCAGAGGCCACAGCCAGGCCACGTCAATGTGGGCGTGACCAAAACCAATCATCTCAGGGGTGGTGTCTCCGTTGTGTTTCTCTAAAAGGGGCTTCAGGCGTTCACGAGCCCTGTTCAGGCTCGCCAGCATGGCATCATGGGGGGCTTCAAAATCGGCGATCAGGGTGAAGTCACGTAAACCCTCGTCAATTTCCATCACCCGCAGGGAATCCAGGTCGATGTTTTCGCGCACTTCCCAAAGCGTTTCAACGTCCATGGTCAACTGGAAGGCCAATTCCTCCCAGATCCCAAATTGGCTCTGGCCGACTTCGCACTGGTTTTCGGGCGGCTCCGGGATGGTTTCACGATCAGGTGGGGTTGGCCCGGCCTGCCATTCACGCGGACCGTGGCCGGCATAAGCTTCCAGTGCGATCTGGCAGGTCTCATCTCCCCGGGCACGGTCTGTCAGCAGGATCACCTTATGATGTTCATCCACGGCGCCAGCCAATGCGCCGTTGACATAAACGGCCGATTCAGCCCCAACATCCATCATCAGCGCGATCATTTGACCCCGGACGGTTTCAGGCAGGCGAACTTCGCCGATGAACCAGCCGTACTCCCACTTCGACCCCCAGGGCGTGCCAGGTTCGATTGACTCAAAGGACAGCGCCTCAAGCGCTTCCTCAAGGCGGTATTGCTGCTTCGTAAAAGCAGCCCTCAAAGGGACGGGCCCAACCGGTCTGTAGAGATGTCTGGCGAGTTCATCACGCCAGGCCATGATCCGGTGGCGCCATTCTAAAGTAAGTGACATACATGGTCCTTTTAATGTTGTGAAAAAAACAAATCTGCGGTTGTGATGACCTGCATCACCTTTATTTTATCTGATAACCGCAGCCCCTGATCGTTGCTCTGAAGCTCTCCGTCAGTGTACCCCCTTTGAAACCCAGCGCCTGTTGGGCAGGTTTGGGGTCAAAAAACGCCTGACGTGTTTGAACGCTCAAGAAATGATTGGGATCCAGCCCCCCTTCCATGCCGCGCAGCTGATGCCAGCCTGCCACACCCAAAAGCCCCAACCTGACCAGGCGATCAGGCAGTGTGAGGACCCTTTTTTTGATCCCAGTGATCCGCATCAAACGGCCAAGCCATTCCTGCCAGGTAAGATTTTCATCACCGATCAGGTAACGGCCGCCGCCCTCACCCTGCTCCAGAGCGCCAAGGACAGCCATGGCAACCTGGTCCACTCCCACCATGGCGGACCCACCCCGGGTGTAGAAAATCCAGGGCAAAGGGGAATGAATGTAATCCAGGACGGGCTTCCAGAGCGGCGTACGGCCGGGCAGATCTCCAAAAACATACGGCAATTGTAAAATGGCCACATCGAGCGCTTCGCCGGCCGCCGCCAACACAGCCGCCTCCTGCGCAACCCGACTGCGGATGTAAGGATGGTGATCCGCAAGGCCCAGTTCAGGCCATTTCCGGTTGAAATGGGCGAAATAGGAACTTAAGAGCACCCCGCGACTGACGCCAGCCTGGACCGCCAGGCGGAAGAAACGCGCCGCCGGCAGCACGTTCATTTTGTAAAAGAACGGGTAAGCCGGCGCCCTGGGGGTCACCCGGTCATCCACGCCGGCAGCAAAAATGGCGCCCTGACAGCCTGCCAGGAGGGCTAAAACCTGATCATCTCCAAGGGCATTGAAGTTTGCCAGGCAGAGGTCCACCTCTTCTGGCAGAAGCCCCTCCGGTGGGGCCGGCGGCAAGGCCAGGCTGGATACCCGGTGACCGTGGTGAATAAGGGCTTTAATCGTGTGAGCGCCGATAAAGCCAGCGCCGCCCAGGATGAAAACTTTCATAATCTCTTTCTTGACGACTCAAACCCCGGTCTGCCGGTTTCAGCGTCTTTGGACTTAACGACCGCAATCCTCCAAACAACCATCAGCCAGGCTCCATAACCACTCTCGGGCCGCGTTTGGACTTTCTAACCGCCAGTCTTCGATGGGATTATGGATAATATTTGAACACACCCGAATGGCAACCCCACCCAAGGCATGCACCGCTTCAAAGGCGAGTTCATCCTTGTCATCATCGCCCAGGTAAAGGTAAGCTGCCTGATCAGTTGGCAATTTATTCAACAGAAATTGCACGCACTGCCCTTTGTTGGCTTCAATAGGGCTGACTTCCAGAAACTTATGCCCGGATTTGACTTGAAAGATGGCGGGGTCCAGCCTGCGCTGGGCGATCTTGTGAGCCTCAAGAAGAACATCTTGAGCAGATCCATTTTCCACAAAGCGCGCATGAATGGCAAGCGTCCATCCTTTGTCTTCCAAGTAAAATGCACCCCGACCGGCGATCAAACCCTGCCAGATCGGTTTCAGCGCTTCTAAGGGCGGCCGGACAGCCTCAAATTCCAGGGGAGTATAAATTCCCTGACCTGGCAGTTGAATTTCCAGTCCATAACTGCCAGCCATTACCAGTTCAGGAATGGGGATTAATTCTTGAAGATCCGCCAGCCTTCGACCGCTGACGATCGTGGGCGTTATTTTCGCGCGGGCTAATAAGGCTTCAAGCAGTTGGACCACCTCGTCATGGGGTTCAAGTTGGTCCGGATGTCTGCTAAAATCTGCCAAGGTGCCGTCGTAGTCCAAAAAAAAGACCCAGTTTTTGTTTTCTTCCAAATAGCGTTTAATTTTTAGGTAATCTTGGGTCATTTCTGATCAATCGCCGATCAATAAAGGCTTGATTTGGTGGATGAAGATTTTCTGCCAGGTGTGATTCTGCCGTGTTCTTTGCCTTAATCGCTGGATGGGATCCCCTGAAGCCCAATGAACAATCTGCTGGGCTGCGTGTTCGGCCCCTTTTGAAAGTGAGATCCTGTGAATCTCCTCACCTCCGATTTCAACCGACGCGGGAATTTTAGAAGAGAAAACTGGTTTGCCAACAAACCCCGCCTCCAATACCGGCATGCCAAAACCTTCATGAGTGGAGGGCATGAAAATGCAATCGCACACCCGGTAAAGATCAGCAACCACAGCCATATCAAGGAGATAAGGTTCATCTGATCTCGGATTCTCTTCATAGATGAACTTAAAATTCTCCTCAACGCCCAGATCTGAACGCATTTTCCGCAAATCATCAAAATAGGCCCTATTCTCCGGATCATGAGGATCTGGAGGCCCGGTCAGAACAATTTTACAATCGCTGACGAAGGAACTCAGTTCCGCAGCAACCTGCAGGGCAAATTCAATATTTTTAGCTTTGGTAATCCGAACCGGCATTAAGATGACGATCTCAGCATCCAACAAACCCAAATGGCTGATCAAACGGCTGGTCTCCGGTGATACTCCCAGCAATTCATCTGGATCAAATCCATTATAAACCACCTTAATTCTCTCTTCGGATTGATCAAAAATATTGGCTAAAATTTTTTGTCTTTGTTTCGATACCGTAACATACTGGATGTCCGGCCGGTAGGTCCGCAGAATATCCCAGGGGAGCCCTTCATGCAGCTCTGGTCGATCGTTTTTACTCTGGATGGAGAAATCATGACACCAGGCAACCAGATTCGGAAGCTTGCCCTGATCATGAAGTAAAACCAAAGCTTCAGATAAAGCCAGATTGTAGTTTTTGCTGAACAAATTATGGGCAATGATGTTATCAATGCCTGCCAAGGCTTTTTCAAGCTGGTTTTTGATTTTTTTACGCAAGGCGCGATAGGCATCACTCACGCTGCCCTCAGCGAGTTCCTTTTGGACCTCTAAAACCGTTTCATCCCGGGAATCCAGCAGGGAGATTTTCGTAAAATCAGCCCCTTCAGGCAGGGCAGATTTTTTTCCTCGGCCCGCAATGACCTTGATGGGGTATCCATTCTCTAAAAACACCCTGGCATGGGCAAAAACAACCGCCTCAACCCCACCGATGGTGGGGGGGGCTGAATAATGCAGGATGGCTGTTCTTGGACTTTGGTTCATTTCAGGTTTAGATTGATCACGGCTTTGAGCTGGTCTGAAAACCATTTATGAATATCATCTTGTTTAATGATCCACTGCAGGGTTTCCGCACGGCAGGTTTTTTCCTCCGGGTCCATGCTCAACCCCTGGTGCAGCGCTTCTGCAGTGGCATAAATATCACATGGGGAAATAATGGTGCATCCGGGAGCAAGCTGCAGGCTGGCCCCGGCGCGTTCTGATAAGATGAGCACGCCATTCCGGGTATTGATCGTGGGCCCCTCCTTGGCGACCAGATTCATCCCATCAGCGATAGGATTGATCAGCAGCACATCATACAACTGCATGGCGGCCAGGGCGCGTTCATAATCTTCTCCCACCAAAATACGGACCGGTTCCCAATCTTTGTTCCCAAAATCCGCATTTATCTGACCGCTGATGGCCATGATTTTATCGAGGTAATCTTTATACTCCTCAATGCCTCGCCGGGAAGGCACCAGCATTGCCAGGAAAATCACCTTTTCCTGATATTCGGGATGCAGCGTGAGAAATTCCTGGTAAGCCTGGAAGCCGCGCACAATATTCTTGCTGGGATCAATTCTATCAACACGTAAGATCAGTTGTTTGTCGCCAACCACTTCTTCAAGCGCGTGTTTGTGTTCAACGACCGCTTCCTGATGAACCATCGCGGTCAGACTATCCACGTCAATTGAGATCGGAAAGTCATGAATGTAGGTGGCGTGATGGTTGTACCATATGCGCATATGTTTATAACTGACATACGCCTGGGGAAGATGGGATTCGATCGTGCGGATGAAATTTAAGCCATCCTTTTCAGTTTGAAACCCCAACAGATCCACACTGCAGAGGCTTTCCAGGATCGCCCGCCGCATGGCTGGCGGCAAGATATGCCAGTATTCCGGTCCAGGCCAGGGAATATGGATGAAATGCAATAACGTCGGCAGGCCGCCAGCTGGGCATTGCTCCCGAATAAATTTTGCAGTCATGTACAATTGATAATCCTGCAGCATGACCAGGGTTTTCCCCTCCAATGCCGTGACCCGCTGGGTGATTTCATCCGCAAACTGGCGGTTGACTGCCAAATAGCCTTCTTCCCAGGCCTGCCAGGTGGTGTGATCAATCACCGGTTCCGAGGGGACATTCCACATCGAATGCTGCAGGAACCAAATCAGTGGGTTCGCAATGACATTGTAGTAATCATCATAAATCTTCGGATCAATGGGGAGAAATTTTAAATGGATGTCATTATCATCGCTGTACAGCGAGGCATACCCTTCATCAAAGTCAACATCCTGCGGGGTTTGGGGGCAGGAGATCCAGGTGGCGTCAATATATTTTATCGCCCCAGACAGACCGGTGATCAAGCCGCCGCTGCCTTTTTGTTGATAAAGATTGCCATCCTGATCCTTAACATTTTCAATGGGGCCGCGGTTGGAAGCGATGATGATATTCCAGTCTTGAATCTCTTGCAGGTAATCTCTGGCAGCCAAAGCGCCATCCTCAGGGTTTTGGTGATTAATCAATTTGTCCGGCATATGCGCTCATTTCGATTTTTCATCCTCAGGTCACCTTTGATCCAGAGACCAATCGTATTGGCATCCACTCTATCAGCTTGATGATAGCATCGCCCGCATTTTCGTCATGTGGGAAGAAATTGCGAGACGGAACAAACTTTCCATCCAGGCCAACCGGCTTTGATGCAGCCAGCTGTGGTTCACCAAGCGCCTTGTCCGAAGAAGGCCAGAAAAGTCAACCCCCGGTTGAAGTTCCAAAGCGTTCGGTGCGGCCTGCTGTGAAACACTGCTCCCCAGCATTCTTTTGATCCAACTGCACGCCAAAAAAAACCGGTTCGATGGTAAAAAAACGCAGCGGCAACCCAGCCAGTGGGTAAGGTGAAATGCTTTTTTTGGATTGTCCGATCAAGACTCGATAAGGCGTTAGAACAACCCCAAAATGATCAACACCACAGCAACAATCAGGAACAAACCAAATAAGAATCTGGCGATCTTTGCAGCCCCCCTGGCTATCCCGCCAAACCCCAAAACTGCAGCCACAACTGCAACGACAAAGGCAATTAATGCCCATTCTAATAATTCCATTTTTCGCTCCTTTTATGTTCTAACAGCTTTCGGCCTCATTTCTTCTTCCACTCGCCGTCCACTTTTTCATAGTCTTGCTTAACCGCCGACCAGGCAATTTGATGCGCAGTCTCCTCGCGGGTTTGGTCGCCGCGCCGGTCTTCAGGATCTGCATACTGCTCCCAGGCGCTGTTAAAAGCTGCTTTGTAAATCTCCTGGGCCTGCCTGGGCAGGGCATCGCGCACATCCTCAGGAAGGTCTTTCCTTTGATCATAAGGCATGGAAAAAAACTCCTTTGCTAGAATACGCCCTGCAGGAGGGCGACGATAAAGATGAATAAAAGAATAGCAAAGATGCTTGCCGGCCACCAGCCCCACTCTCGTTTGGCATTGTACGGCCAGATGGGCAGGAAGCCGATCAGCAATGCAACCAATAAAATCGCCATCACAAACCGAAACATAAGCGCCTCCTGCTTTCATTATCCATGCTGAATTGGTCTCATCGTACCTGAGCGCCGTGGTCATAACCTTTGCATCGGGTTGGATGATTAAGGCATTCGTTGGGGACATGCCGGCAATTTCATTTTGAG
>CAZLEK010000027.1:0-27095 GCA_964558525.1 uncultured Candidatus Brevefilum sp. | reverse complement strand
AATTGCTAAAAATTTGAGAAAGTGAGAAACTCAGGTGAAACGCCGCTACGGAATCTCTCGGATATTTATATTGTTTTGTTATAAGGATATTCCCTTTATTTTGAAGTCCCCCCTTTATCGATAATTGAAATTACCTTGTGTTCGCTGTTTGCCATCATTGAACTTTTATTTCAACCGGGTTCCGGTTAAAATGAGAGGGTCAGCCCAGATTCAAAAAAGATAAGGACGATCATTATGCCTCCGATATTGTATCTTCTCGACGGTCACGGCCTTGCCTACCGGGCCTATTATGCGCTCACGGCCGGCGGTACCCGCACCAATGCCTTCCAAACCAGCAGCGGTGAACCGACTGCGGGTGTGTACGGGTTCACCAGCATCCTCCTGCGCATCTTCGACCAGGAAAACCCCGACTACCTGGCGGTGGTCTTTGACAAGGGCAAGACATTTCGCCATGAAATGTATGCCGATTACAAGGGCACCCGGGCCAAGATGCCGGACGATCTGCGGTCTCAGGTAGAGCGCATGCGTGAGATCGTGGATGCCTTCAACATTCCCCGCCTGGAGAGGGAGAATTACGAGGCAGACGACGTGTTGGGCAGTGTGGCCCGCTGGGCTTCGGAGGAAAAAGGATTGGGGGTCAAGATCATCACCGGCGACAAAGACCTGCTCCAGCTGGTCACCGACCGGGTGGTGGTGAACCTGGCTGGCTTTCGCCTGTCTGACGCCAGAGATTATTTCCCTGAGGATGTCAAGAAGAAGTTAGGGGTCCTCCCGGAGAAGGTGGTTGATTATAAGGCGCTGTGCGGCGACTCTTCGGATAACATCCCAGGGGTGAAAGGCATCGGTGAGAAAACGGCCACCAAGCTGCTGGAGGCATATGGCTCGTTGGATGGGATCTTTGACCACATCGATGAGATCAGCGGCCGCGCGAAATCTGCCCTGGAGGGCAGTCGGGAGACGGCCTACCTCAGCCAGAAACTTTCCCGGATTGTGACCGATTTGCAGATTGACCTGGACCTGGAGCAAGCGCGCATTGACCGGTTCAACCCGAAGGCTGTGGAGGATCTTTTCAGGGAGTTGGAATTTCGAACGCTTACCAACGAACTTAACGCTTTAGTGGGAAAGATGCACCCGGTCATGCCACAGGGACAGCAGATGGACCTGTTTGACCAGGAAACCAAATCGCTTGAACCGGAGTCCCCGGAGACGATTGAGACGACCCTGGTCAACACCCAGGAAGGGCTGAAGGGGCTGCGGGCGATCCTGGAAAAGGCAGACCTGATTGCCATTGATACCGAAACAACCGACACAGATGTGATGAAAGCCAAGCTGGTCGGGATCTCACTGGCCGTGCAACCCGGCCACGGCTACTATATCCCGGTTGGCCACCTGCAGGGTCAGCAGCTGAGCGTCAAAGAGGTTTTTGAGGCCCTTTCAGGACCGCTGACCGATCCGGAGATCGGTAAAGCAGGGCACAATTTGAAGTATGACTACCTGGTCTTGAAACGGGCAGGCTTGACAGTCTCTCCGCTGAGCTTTGATACCATGATCGCAGAATGGCTGATCAACCCGGCCTCTCGCAATCTGGGATTAAAGAACCTGGCCTGGGTGCGCCTTGGCTACGAAATGACCCACATCGAGGAGCTGATCGGCAAAGGTAGGGGACAAATCACTATGGATGCGGTGCCGATCGAACAAACCGCGGGATACGCTGCGGCGGATGCGGCCATTGTCTTGCGCCTGATCCCATTATTGACCGCAGACCTGCGCCAGCAGAAAGCTGAAGACTTGTTTGACACTATGGAAATGCCCTTGATCCCGGTGCTGGCAGCTATGGAAGAAGCGGGCATCCTCCTGGACAAGGATTTCTTCAAAGGCTTTTCAAAAGAATTAGAAGACAGCCTGGGTGAGATCGAGACAAAAATCCAGGCTGGTGTGGGATATGATTTCAACTTGAACTCCACCCAGCAGCTCTCCGAAGCGTTGTTTGAAAAGCTGGGCCTTGAACCGCCTGACCGAGCCCGCAAGACATCGTCGGGCCATTATTCCACCGCGGCAGCCGTGCTGGAAGCCATGACCAACCAGCACCCGGTGGTGGAATGGGTGCTTGAGTACCGTGAGTTAGAGAAGCTGCGCTCCACCTATGTTGATGCCCTGCCGGAGCAAATCAACCCGACTACCGGCCGCGTGCACACCTCCTTCAACCAGACCGGGACGGTCACCGGGCGGATCGCCTCTTCAGACCCCAACTTACAGAACATCCCGACCCGGACGGAGATCGGCCGGCGGGTGCGGAATGGGTTTGTGGCGCGTGAGGGCTGGCAGCTGCTGGCTGTGGACTATTCCCAGATCGAGCTGCGCATTGTGGCCCATATGTCCCAGGATGCAGCCATGCTGGCGGCTTTCAAAGCGGGACAAGATATCCATGCCACAACAGCAGCCGCCGTGCACGGGATTGACCTGGACGCTGTAACCCCTGAAATGCGCCGGCATGCCAAGGCGATCAACTTCGGCCTGATCTACGGAATGAGCGCCTATGGGCTGACCAATGCCACCGATCTGACCCTGGCCGAAGCGGAGAATTTTATCCAGGCCTATTTTGAAAAGTTCCCCGGCGTCAAAGCCTATTTAGACGGGATCCGCACCCTGGCAGCCAAGCAGGGTTACGTGGAGACCTTATTGGGACGCCGCCGCTATTTCCCCAACCTGGAACGGGGCGCGAGCCACACCATCCGCCAGCGGGAGGAGCGTGAGGCGATCAACGCTCCCATTCAAGGGACTGCGGCTGACATCATCAAGCTGGCCATGCTGGCCCTGCCGAATGAGTTGAAACAAGCTGGTCTACAGGCCCAGATGCTGCTCCAGGTGCACGACGAGCTGATGTTTGAAGCGCCGAAAGGGGAACTGGATCAAACCACTGCACTGGTTCGGAAAGTCATGGAAAACGCCTTTGAACTGGATATTCCCCTCAGCACGGAAGCCAAAGCCGGGCAAAGCTGGGGCGGGATGCAAGCGCTGTAAAAAAAAGCGCTCAATCCATGAGCGCTATGATTTTCTTTGGCATCATCAGGCTCATCCATGGGATGAGCCTTAAATTCCTTAAACCATCATGGGCACGCGGCCGTAGAGCTGCTCCCGGATCTTGAGCACCTGCCGGCGCAGCCGGTCATCGGTTTCCATCAGATCGTTGACTTTATCGCAGGCGTAGATCACGGTGGTGTGATCGCGCCCGCCGACCATTTCGCCGATCTGCGGCAGGGAGATGCCCCCTTCTTCCCGCAGCAGGTACATGACAATCTGGCGGGGCAGGGCCACCTCACGGGTGCGTTCTCGTCCGATCAGCCGCTCGTTTGAAACCCCAAAGGCTCTCGAAACCGCTTCCATGACGTCATCGGGCTGCAGTTCCACACTTTGCGGTAAGAAATCAGACAGGGCATTGTGGGCCAGTTCCAAAGTAAGGGGGATCCCGCTCAGATCGGAATAAGCCAGCACCCGGTTGAGGGCGCCTTCCAGCTCGCGAATATTGGACTGCACCTGGCGGGCGATCATCTCCAGGATTTCGTCTGGTACCTCGCGGCCGGCGCGCTCGGCCTTGGAGCGGAGGATTGCCAAGCGTGTTTCTACATCCGGCGGCTGGATGTCGGCGGTCAGCCCCCACTCAAAACGTGAGCGGAGCCGTTCTTCGAGCGTGACCAGGGCTTTGGGTGAGCGATCTGAGGAAATGACCAACTGCTTGTTTTGTCCGTGCAGGGTGTTGAAGGTGTGGAAAAACTCTTCCTGGGTGGATTCTTTACCGGCAATGAACTGGATGTCGTCAATCAGGAGGACATCAATCTGGCGGTATTTCTCCCTGAAAGCGGGGGTGGTGTGGGTGCGGATGGCGTTGATCAGGTCATTGGTGAATTCCTCTGAGGAGACGTACAGTACGCTCAGATTAGCCGGCGTGCAGGCATTACCGATGGCGTGCAGGAGGTGGGTTTTGCCCAGCCCAACGCCGCCGTACAGGAAGAGAGGGTTATATGCCCGGGAAGGGTTCTCCGACACGGCCATGCAGGCGGCATGGGCCAGACGGTTGTCAGAGCCGACCACAAAGTTATCGAAGCGGTAACGGCCGTTAATGGTGGGGCTCTCATTGGCCGGGGGGACCATCGCTGTGGCGGGTTGATTTTCTTCCGGTTTGGTTCTGATTGAATTTGGCGTCCAGACTTTGAAGTCCGTTGTGATGGGTTTGCCCAACATGCCTGTCAACATGCGTGAGATCGTTGCGCTTAAACGATCATCGAGCCAATCCCTGGCGTAGGCGTTTCGAACGCCAATTTCGAACCGGCCAGATTCCTCATCGTAGGACAGGAACTCCGCGCTGCTGACCCAGGTGTCGAAGGAGGCTTTGGACATTTCCAGTTGTAGCTGGCCCAGGGTGGCTTGCCAGGCATGTTCAGCATTCATCGAATAAGTCCTCTCTACACTTAACTTTGACCTAAAAAATAAGAATAAATTCTTGGTTTGTAAAAGAATCACCCTTGGAAGGGGAAAAGGGTGATGCGGTAAAAAACG
Source organism: uncultured Candidatus Brevefilum sp. (assembly GCA_964558525.1). GTDB lineage: Bacteria > Chloroflexota > Anaerolineae > Anaerolineales > Anaerolineaceae > Brevifilum. Next base: position 22,541 of record CAZLEK010000027.1, on the reverse strand, counting down.
ATTATTTTGAACCTGGGATGAAACCTGTTCACCCGCTTACTAGGTGACTATTGATTCTAATGGATATTCCGATTCCCCTCAACCGATTCTGGCTGAATTTTGCTAAAAAAACCTGAATCTTTAAGGCGCGCCAAACTTAAAAAATGTCATGTTTTTGATAAAAACTGTTTGTCTCTGCTGACTGCTGACACAACCCTAATTAGGTACTTGAGTCGCCATTGGACCCCAATATATGGGGGGTCGACCTGTAAATTGAGCGATTTTTAGGATATTTAGGGGGTCAATCGAATTTAAATTGTGAGAAAATGCTCATATGTTCGATTAATTGATTCATTATTTGGAATCAACGTTTTTAATCGCTGAGCATCATCCCTGCAGCCCGCCGGCCAATCTCAACTGCGAAGTTGGTGCCGCGATCCCAGGGATACACCTGGCTCATGCTGGCGTAATACAGGCCGGGGATCGGCGTTCGGATCGCCGGAATATTCTGGGAGTGGTTGACCAGCGGCACCGGCTGGGCGTACCTGGTGCGGAACAGCCAGGTCTTCTTGACCCAATCTGGCGAGAAGTCTGGGTTGAACTTCTGAAGGTGCGGCAGGAACTGGTCGCGCAGCTCACCCTGGGTCAGGTCGAAGTTGGGGTGATCCTGCGGCAGGTAGTCTCCAACGTAGAGGATATGATCCCCGCCGAAGTGTTTGGGGGGGATGAAGTTGGTGTGCTCCACCAGGGACAGGAAGGGGAATCCCGCGGATTTGGGGATGTTGTACCAGTAGTAGCCCTCCTGCGAGAGCTGGTGTTTGAGGGAAAAGATCATCACGACCGCGCCCATGCTTTTAAGCGAAAGCAGCCCTTTAAGGTAAGCGTCCGGCAGACCGGTTGCCAGACGCGCCAGCAGCCCGGGGGAGGTGGTGGCCAGGACCTGGTCAAAGTTTTCTTTGCCACCCTCACCGCTGTCAATAGAAATACACTGATCCTTTTCAGATTGGATTGTACCCACGCGGGTGTTCAGTTTGATTGTCACACCCATCTGGCGCAGCCGTTCCGCGAGCTGGTCGGCAAAGGCCTGGAAGCCGCCCTCGAAGGTGCCCAGGCGGGTGGTCCGGGCATGCAGGCGCGCCCACAACCAGGCCATGTTGACCACTTTTGCATATTCTTCGCCGAACTTGCCGATCATCATCGGCTCCCACATGGATTGGTAGACCTTGTCGCCCGCCCACTTGCGCATCCATTGATCCACGGTGGTTCTTTCCAGGGCGCGCCAGTTGTTTGTCAGGCGCAGGTAGAGCCCCACCAGGCCGAAGCGCAGCTTGTTGATGCCCCAGCCCAGGCCGGGGAAGAGCAGCGCGGCGGTGATCGAATCAAAGGGGTAGAACCTACCCTGGTCGTACATGACGGTCACCGGGCGTGGGAAAAGCACCTGCTCCGACCAGCCCAGTTCATCGATCAACCCAAGGATGTGCCTGTCGGAGGCGAACCAGTGATGATAGAAGCGCTCAACAGTCCAATCCCAATGCGGTTCTTTAAAACCCGCCGCCAGGCCGCCCACATGGTCGGCGGCTTCAAAAATGGTGACCCGATTCCCAGCCTGGGCCAGGTCGTAAGCGGCGGACATGCCCCCAATGCCGGCGCCGATGATGGCGATCTGTTTTTGGTGATCAGGCATGGTGGTCCTCTTTTGGGGTTTCTGACTGGGCCTGCAATTCACCGACATTCAGGGTCCATTTCAGGCCTTCCCGGATGAAGAAAATGGCGCCCAGGAGGGTGATGGGCACCCACAGGGCGAACCGCAGAATGAGGGTGTAGCCCAGCGCGGGCTCGGCGGGAATGCCGTAAGCCTGCAGCATGGCCCGTCCGGCGGCGTCGAAGGTGCCCAACCCCCCCGGCGCGGCGGGGATCAGCAGGACCATGTTGACCACGCCGTTCAAGAGCATCAACTGGCCAAAATTTAGCTCCAGACCCAATGCCTGGTTCACGCTCCAGTACAGGCCGGTCTCCAGCAGCCAAACCAAGATGGAGGTGAGCAGGATCATCAGGGCGTCCTTGGGTGAGCGCAGGCTCATCAATCCATCCAGGAAGCGGTCAGCGATGCCGATCAGGCTTTCACGCCAGCGTTCGGGGACGATTTTGTTGATCGCGCCGTGGATCAATCGCATGGCGGGTTTGGGGAGCAGCGCCACAGCGATGAAAGCGGCCAGGCCGACAACGAAGATGAGGATCGCCCAGGTGGCCAGGCCGCCCAACTGCGCCAAGGCGCCGGCGCTTGGCAGGCGGGTCAGCTGACCCAGGTTGAGGAGGACGAAACCCACGATCACGACGGCATCAAAGATCCGTTCCACGACGATGGTCGCCAGGCTGGCGGAGATGGCCACCTGCTGGCGGCGTTTGAGCACGATGGCACGCAGCACCTCACCCATGCGCAGGGGAAAAACGTTGTTGCCCATATAGCCGATCAAGATGATGGGCAGCAAGGCGCCCGTACTGACCTGCTTGATGGGGTTGAGCAAGAAGCCCCAACGCCAGGCGCGCACCAGCATGCTGCCGAAGTAGATCGCCAGCCCGGGGGCCAGCCACCAGAGTTGGGTCCTTCGCAGGGTCTGCCAGAGTTCAGCGTAGTTGATCTCTCGGAAGGCCAGGAATAAAAAAACAGCCGAGATGACCAATCCCAGCCAGATCAGCCAGCGTTGTGTGTTTTTCTTCATAGTTCGAATTCTACCATGCCAGGGGTGGGGCGTTTACCCAGGGAGGCCAGTTCAGGCCGCTTTCCTCGCCAATGCAACCTCGCGACGAGGGCGTTGCGGGTATTTGATATTTGCTCTGACTGGTAGGGGCGCCAGTATGGCCTAATGACAGATCGGCTCATGCTGGCAAAATCCTTGGGGAACCTTTTCTCACAGGACACTGTGCAGACAGGGAACGCCTCATGGAGATATCAGCGAGATCGAAGGATCACGAATTGGTTGATTAACTAAAATTTGACTGCAAGAACGGATTGTAAAATGGTGTCATCATTTAGAAAGCTGCTTCAAGCGCGCCTTATTCTTGAGGTTGTTCGATACAAGTAAAATGGATGTAATGCGCTCAATCTATTCCACCTCTGGATTTCCTGATGTCATTTTCGTGGTTTGATTGCTCCCCAAATGAATTAACTGGGTGGGCTGGGCATCAAACGAATAAATCTGATCAAGACTCATGATCACTGGGATTATTCTAAAAAAAAGAGCAGCCTAGGTGAGGAGGCTGCCGGGTGGATCATTGTTTTGAAAAAATTTACGGATGGGTTATTTCGATTTTATAATGAGCGGAAGGTAAGTGGGGATGCTGGTAGATAAACGGTAAATTTTGCCGCTGACCATGTCTGCCACATACAGATTACCATCCTCATCTTCGCCAAATGAGCTGATCCGTATCGCTGTATTGATTAGCAACCGGTTGTCCCATGAGCCTCCATTATGCTGCAATCCCCAGATTTTGCCGCTGCAAAAGTCCCCAAAAGTGTAGACACCCTGCAGGCCAGGGATCTCCGTCCCGCGGTAGACAAACCCACCCGTTACGGCGCATTCTGGTGAGACATTTGGGTAGACATGAACGGGTAAGGTCAGACCGGCCGTTGAGCAGGATGCGGCGTTGTAGCACGCATCACCTTCCATGATATTCCAACCATAATTTTCTCCGCCGGAGCTAGCTGCCGTCTGGAAATTGATCTCCTCGAGCGAGCTTTGCCCAACATCGGCAATATAAAGGTCACCCGCCAACCGGTCAAAGGAAAAACGCCATGGGTTGCGCAAACCCAGCGCCCAAATTTCTGGAAGGTAATCAGAATCACCCACAAAAGGGTTGTCCGCTGGAATTGCGTAATTGGTAGTATCTCTACTGCTGGTGTTGCCTGTGGCTGCTGCGGCAGGATCCACATCAATCCGCAGGAGCTTGCCTTTCAACGAAAGTTTGTCCTGTGCGTTGCCCAAGGGGTCGCCCCCGCCGCCTCCATCGCCAACACCAATATACAACATCCCATCGGGTCCAAAAGCCAGCTGACCGCCGTTGTGGTTTCCATAGGTTGGATGCGGGATCACCAGGATCTGTTCTTCACTATTTGGATCGGCAACATCAGCATCGGCTGAAAGAGAAAAACGGGAAAGAACATTATCCCCGTCTTTATTTGTGTAGTAGACATAAAAATATCCCTCTGTGGTGTAATCAGGCGGAAATGCCAACCCAAGAAGGCCTTCTTCATTACCACCGCCCGATTCTGGCGACTGCACCCTTTCCTCAATATCCAGAAATGCCTCAAATTTTAGACTGCCATCCCAAATGCGTATACGGCCCAACTGTTCAACAATAAAAAGCCGACCGCTCCCATCCCCGGCATGGGAAATATTTACCGGTCGCACTAACCCCTCCGCGATTTGAAGCAAGCTTATCTCTGGCAGGGGATTAGGCGCTTGTGCATACACCTTGCTGGGCGATTTGGGGACGCCTGTGAAACTAAAGCCGACCATGCCCAGGACAAACAAAAACAGCGCGATTGGGAGGAGCACGTGATGATAAGTGTGATTTTTCATTCGTTTTTCTTTCTCAATAAAACCGATAAATTCGATCAATATTATTATATTCGATATTCCGCATTAAGAACCATTTTGTTGAGCGTTGACAGGGCAATCGCAAAATCACGTTTGAGGGAAAAACCTTGCTGGTTTGTCAGTAAGCTTCTCACCTCATTTCTTGGGTAATTACTCTCAAAAGCCTGTGATAGGAATGCCTAGATTTGACTGAAAGGTTGAACTTCTAAGGTAAATGTAGACCTGGAAGGATTGTTTTGCGCTAAATTCTTCAACAGAGATACCCGCAGCGGCGTTGCGCGCAACGCCGCTGCGGGAAGATAGAAAGGGTAAGTTTTTCAGGGGAATTGTTGTGATCACTTTGATTGTGGTGAAGTGCTCAGCAAACGGATTGTCAACCGCATAAATAAATTCAACAGAAGTATGTCTCAACTTTGAGATTGGTTAGTGTCTGATCAAGTGGTGTCAATCGAATTTTGTGCTTCCAGTTTCCTTAGCAGGTCATCGAGAGGTTGCGGGCTCTTTTTTGAGTTTCCCGGTTTTCGGTCAAAAATGAAAATGGTATACTTGCTGGCATGTCACTGCTCACTGCCGCCAACCTTTCACGTTCCTTCGGCCCGGACGACATTTTTGAGGGGATCTCTCTTGCGATCCCCCATAAAGCGCGCATCGCCATCGTCGGTCATAATGGGGTTGGGAAGACCACGCTTCTGCGCATTCTGGTGGGGTTGGATGATCCCAACACGGGTTCTGTTCACCATGCCAGCGACCTGACGATCGGGTATCTGCCCCAGGAGGCGACCCTGATCAAAGATGGGACGCTGTGGGACCACTGCCTGGAGGTGTTTTCCGAACTCCTGGAGATGCAGCAAAAATTAGAAGCCTGCATGGCGGAAATGTCCGAACCAGAACAGTCAGAAGAGGCCGTTGCCCGTTATGGCAGCCTGGAAGAGGCCTTTGAACGCCAGGGCGGCTATACCTACGAAGTACAGATCAAGCAAACCCTGTCAGGGTTGGGATTTGAGGAAAGTGATTATCACCGCCCGATCACCCAGCTCTCTGGCGGGCAGCGGACGCGTGCTTTACTGGCCAAGATCCTGCTGGAAAGCCCGGATGTGATGATGCTCGATGAGCCGACCAATCACCTGGACATCCAGGCGGTGGAATGGCTGGAATCCTTCCTGAAGGATTGGGAGGGCGCGCTGGTGGTGGTCTCGCACGACCGCTATTTCCTGGACCAGGTGGCGGATACGATTTGGGAGATGACGCCCTCATTGGAAGTCTACCGCGGGAATTATTCGGCCTACCTGACCCAGCGGGAGGAGCGCTACGCCAGGCGAATGGCGGAATATGAAGCTCAAACAGCGTTTATTGAAAAAGAGCAGGCATTCATTCGCCGCAACATGGCCGGGCAGAAGACCAACCAGGCCAAGGGCCGTTTGAAACGGCTGGAGCGCTTACTGGAAGATTCACGCCTGGCCCCACCGCCCAGGGAACCACGCCGAATGCATATCCGGCTCAACACTGGCGACCGCTCGGGCGACCTGGTGCTGCGGACCGATAGTCTCCAGGTGGGGTATCACGACGAGGGCAGGCCTTTGTTTGACCCCCCGGACCTGCTGCTGCAGCGCGGTGAGTGCGCGGCCATCATCGGGCCGAACGGCGCGGGCAAGACGACCTTTTTGAAGACGATCCTGGAGAAAACGCCGCCCTACAGCGGCAAGGTGAGGCTCGGCGCCAGCCTGAAGATCGGCTATTTTGCCCAGGCGCATGAAGGGCTGGACCCCGAGAAGACCCTGATGCAAGAGATTGACGCCCTGGCGCCCCGCATGCTGCCGGCGGAGATCCGTCACTACCTGGCGAAGTTCCTGTTCACGGGGGAGGATGTCTTCCGCAGGGTGAGCACCCTCTCCGGCGGTGAAAGGGGACGCCTGGCCCTGGCCAAGCTCTCGCTTTCTGATGCCAACCTGCTGCTGCTGGATGAGCCGACCAACCACCTGGATCTTCCGACCCAGGAGGTGTTGGAGTCGGTGCTTTCGAATTTCCCGGGCACGATCCTGCTGGTATCCCATGACCGGTACCTGATTGATTCGCTGGCCTCGCAAATCTGGGAAGTGGACCCGGGGGGCAAGACCCTGCACGTGTTCAAGGGCTCTTACACCCAGTACAAGGCTCGCCAGCTTGAGCTGCGGGAGGTGCAGGCAAAACAGGAAGGGATCGACCCGGGTTCGGGTGCGCAACCCGAGACCAAGCCCCCTGGAAAGCCGGTGAAGAAAGCCCTCTCGAGTTATGAGCGGCGGAAAGGCCGCCAACGCCAGGCAGAGATCGAATCAGAGGCGGCAGCGCTAGAAGCCAAGCAAAAGGCACTCTCTGAACAACTGGAAAACCCGCCGGAGGATTCCGCGAAGGTCTGGCAGTTGGGCGAGGCGTATATGGCCCTTCAGCAGCAGATAGACGATTTGATGGGGGAGTGGTCTGAGCTGGAGGAGAAGTTAAGCGAATAGGGACATCTCTTCAGGTAAAAAATTTCGAGATACTCGTCGCCACGTTGCACGCAGCGTCGCTACGGTGCTGCTGGGATGATTTTTTGTCACCAGCTGATCAATTATTTGTTTGTAGAGAAAATTTCATCTCTTACGCCAGGTCTTAAAATCCTTCAGGATCTGGCGAAACGCCTCGGGTAAAAATTGTTTGCCTTGTTTAGCGATCTCCTCCGGGACGCCGCCGTAAAAGGCCTGGGCAATCCCGCCGGTGATGCAGGCGATGGTGTCGCTGTCGCCGCCCAGGGAGATGGCCTTGCGGACGGCATCTTCATAGCCTTCAGACTCGAGGAAGGCGATGATCGCCTCGGGCACGGACCCCTGGCAGGATACATCGAAGGTATAGCTTGGGCGGATCTCGGCCAGGGTGCGGTCGAGGTCGTAGCCGAAGCGTCCGCTGATCTCGGCGCGGATCTCAGCCTGAGACGCCCCCTGCCGGCCCATCAGGATCGCCAGGGCGGTGGATTGAGCGCCCTTGATGCCCTCCGGGTGATTGTGGGTGACCGAGGCGCTGCGCTCGGCTTCGGCCAGCACATCTTCCAGCGTATCAAAGGCGAAACCGACCGGGCTGACCCGCATGGCAGAGCCGTTGCCCCAGCTGTTGTAGGGCTGCGGATCGTCAGACCAGATCCACTGGCTGAAGTTGCCCCCATAGCCGCGACGGGGGTAGCGGCGCGCAAAATCCTGGTAGGCGGCGGTGTAGTCCCCATCGGTCATCAGGGCTTTGGCGGTGGCCGCCGTCAGCACAGTGTCGTCGGTGAAAAAGCATTTTTCTTTTAGAAAAACAAAATCCGTCGTCTTGATGTTGTGCCATTCATAAACCGACCCGACAATGTCACCGATCATGGCGCCTAACATTTTTCCTCCTCTTTTGGTCGAGCATTGATGCTATTTTATTGATCATGAAGGGGTTTAGAACCCCTGCATGATCCGTGTGGGTTAATACTTGCGCGCCAGCCCGTAAAACTGGAAGCCAGCCAACTCCCAGGCGGCTTTGTCCCAGGTTCGTACGGCGTCAAACACCAGGTTTGCCCTGGTCTTCGGTTGGATCGCCTCAGGCTCCAGATCTTTGAACTGGGCGTGCGCCACGGCCAGGACGATCAGGTCCGCTTTGATCAGGGCGGCTTCCAGGCTGCTTACCTGGGTGATCTCCTCCAGGCTGGCGTCCATCCGGAAGGGCTCGTAGGCAATCACCTCCGCCCCTGCTTTTTGAAGATGCCGGGCCAGCTTAACCGCCGGGCTCTCACGCAGGTCGTCTACATTGGGCTTAAAGGAAAGACCGAGGAAGCCAATAGTTTTCCCTTCCACCCCTCCAGCAGCCTTTTCGATCAAGGCGCCCACATAAGCCGGCTGGCCGTCGTTGACCTCACGGGCGGTTTTGATCAGTTTGGCGTTCTCCGGCGCAGCTTCGACCAGGAACCAGGGGTCCACGCTGATGCAGTGCCCGCCCACGCCCACGCCTGGCCGCAGGATCTCGACCCGGGGATGCAGGTTGGCGATGCTGATCGCCTCCCAGATATCCACATCGAACTGCTGCGCCAGACGGGCGAACTCGTTGGCGATGGCAATGTTGATGTCGCGAGAGGTGTTTTCCATCAGTTTGACCGTCTCTGCGGTGGTGGCGTCCGTCAGGATGATCTCACCCTTGACGAAGGTCTGGTACAGGTCCCGGCCTGCTTCCGCCGAGGCGCGATCGATCCCGCCAATCACGCGCGGGTTTTCGACCAGTTCGCTGAGGATCTTGCCGGGCAGGACCCGCTCTGGGGAGTAGGCCAGCAAGAAGTCCTGACCGGCCTTGAGGCCGCTCTTCTCCAGGATGGGAGCCACGATATCCACGGTGGTGCGCGGCGGAGAGGTGGATTCAAGGATCACCAGGTTGCCCTTCTGTAAATGGGGGACGATGGATTTGCTGGCGGCGATCACCGCCCGCATGTCGGCCCGCCGGTCTGCATAGAAGGGCGTCGGCACGGCGATGATGAAAGCCTCCGCAGGATGGACCTCGCTGGCAATCTTCAGCCGTCCGGCTTCCAGCGCTTCCAGGACAGCTTCGCGCAGACCTGGTTCAAAAATATGAAGCTTTCCGGCCTGGAGGCCGTTGGTGATGTCCTGGTTGTTGTCCATGCCGGTCACCTGGAGCCCCTGGCTGGCAAAGATGCTGGCCGTGGGCAGTCCGATGTATCCCATACCGATGACACACAACGATGTAAATTCCAAAGCGGTGATCCTTTTTGGTTGAGGATTTTTACTGCACAGCCAAGATTTTACCTTATTTTGGGTGGGGAATAGTTTATTCGGTGATCAGGTATTGGGGACTAGGTATTAGGTACTAGGTATTAGGTACTAGGTATTAGGTACTAGGTATTAGGTATTAGGTATTAGGTATTAGGAAGGGATGTGTCGTCCTGAAAATCGGTGATAGCGGTCAGAGACCCTGGCCTTTGACGAGGACCCAGACGGTTTTGATGATGATGTAAAGGTCCAGCCAGATGGACCAGTTGCTGATGTAATATTCATCCAGCAGCAGCCGCTCCTTGAAGGAGGTGGCGTTGCGGCCCATGACCTGCCACCAGCCGGTGATGCCGGGTTTGACCTTCAGGATGATCTTGGCGTAGTTGCCCATGGCCGGCAGCTCGCGCGGCATGTAGCTGCGCGGCCCGATCAGGTTCATGTCACCTTTGAGGACGTTGATGAACTGGGGGAGTTCATCCAGGCTGTAGCGGCGCAGGATTTTTCCCAGCGGGGTGACCCGGGGGTCATTGGCCAGCTTATGATATTTCTCATATTCGCGGCGGGTTTCAGGATCTTCCGCCAGGAGGTCGTGTAGTTTCTCTTCGGCGTTCAGATACATCGTGCGAAATTTATAGCTGTCGTAAACCTGGCCGTCCTGCCCAAGGCGTTTTTGGGTAAAGAGGATCGGCCCTTTTGAATCGATCCGCACCAGGATCGCCAGGAGGAGGAAGATCGGCCAGGTGAACAGCAACAAAAGCAGGGTGAGGAGCATATCCAGAATGCGCTTGATGACGATCTCGCGCTTGTTCAGCAGGTGATAGTTGGTCTCAATGGCCAGGGTACCGTGCAGGTCGATGGTGCGGACCCACAGGGAGCCAAAGGGTGAGGGGTTGAGCACAAACAGGATGTTGGGGAAGACATCTCGCATCCAGTGCAGGTTGAGGGTATCCATTTCCTCAATCGGATCGGTGAAGACCACGTGCTGAATGCCGGTGCTGGCGACCACACCCTGCATGGCCAGCCGGTTTTCCAAGGCCAGCACCCCGTTGATCGGCGAGTTGGATCCCTGGTGGGGGTCATAATAGAACACAGGCCGAAATCCCAGCCGCCGGCTCTGTAACAACTTTTCGATCACGGGTTCGACGTTATCTGCCTTTCCGACGAGCACCATGGGAATCCCCCACCACTCAAAGCGGGAGAAGCGGTTGCGGAGGGCAAAGCGCCCAAGCATCATGAACAGGGCCGAGAGGAACCAGGTCAGGATGAAGATGAACCGTGAGTAGGCCAGGCCCAGCTGCTGGAGGAAGAGGAATACGCCCAGGAAGATTGATGCCAATGAGACAACATATAACACCTTTTGCATCTCGTGCACCGCTGCCAGGCCAAACCCGGGGTAAAGGCCGTTGAGCCAGGCCAGAGCCAGGCTGAAGAGGACATAAAACACCAACCCATTGAGGATCAGCGGCCAGTTGACCACACCGCCCATCAAAGGGGTGAGTGCGACGCGGATGGCGGCCGAAAGGAGCACCGCCAAGCTGATGGTGATCACATCGCTGAAGACCAGCAGGGCGTTGACCACCGGGCTGCGATTTTCAAGCAATTTGGTTTTTATGCGTCCGTGCTTCATATTATCCATGGATGTTCGTCTCTGGTTGTGAACTGTTTTCAGGGTTCTTGATCCCGGCAGGGTCCAATTTTACCGCCATATTTCAACAGCATCTTAAAGGCGCTGGCAATATGACGGAAGTTGGCCTGACTGAGAATCTTCTTCCGGCCTTCTGCCAGGTGGATGTGATATGCCTGCGCCTCGGTGCTATAACAAACTTTCCAAGCTTTGCGCCACATCCGGCAGCAAAGATCTTCATCTTCAAAATACATAAAAAACCGCTCGTCAAACAATCCGACCGCGTCCAAAGCCCTTTTCCGCAGGAGCATCACTGCGCCTGTGACCCAATCGACTTCCGTCACGGCATCAAAGTCTTCACCAGCCATCAGGTAGCGGTCCACAGCCTTCAGGCGCTTAAAAAGCGAGTCCAGGTGCAGGGCGCGCATCATCAGCACAGGGAAGGTGGCAAATCGGCGCCGGGAGGGCTGCACGGTCCCATCCATATCCATCAACTGCGGGCCGGCGACGCCAATCTGCGGATCTGTTTCCATCAAATGCAGCAGACGATCGATCATCCCTGGCAGACAAAGCACATCCGGGTTGAGGAGCAGGTAAAAATCGAAATCGGGGTGGTTCCTGATGATGCGGTTGATATTGCTGGAAAAGCCCTGCGGACGTGCGTTTTCCACCACCTGCACGCCAGGCACAGCCCGGGTCAACCATTTTTTGGTGGTTTGATCTTGCAGGTTGTTGATCACGAAAAACGCATATGGCTGCTTTGTCCCCAGGGCCAGCAGGGATTCGGCCATTTTCTTGATCATGTCACCGTGACGGTGATTGATGGTGATGAGGGCAAGTCTGGTCATTGTTTGTTCTGGTCACTCGAACAGGTAAAGAAACCCCAATAAAAGGGACATCAGAGGATGCCTAAGCTGCCCCAATTTTACCATAGGCGCTTTTGGACAATTCAAATGAAAAGGAAGCTTAATTTAGAGAATGTTTTCCCAATCTATTTTTTCAGAAACACTTAAATCAGCCAAATATCAAAAAAAGGAATATCTTACCAGGATATTGCTTCCCCGAAGACGCACCAGCGGGGCATCTCTACGGGGCAGGCTTATTCAGATTTCAGAGCGTTATTAGCGCTCCCCCCGAACTTCCGCCTGCAGTTGGGCGTAGAAATCCACCAGGTAGGCATGCCGGGCTTCGGCCAGAGCCCTGCCGCTGGCTGTGAACAGGCGTGCCTTGACCTTGCGTAATTTATACAAGAATTCATGATAAGAGGAGTGCGGCTCATTGGGTTCTTTTTCACCCGTGCGTAAAAATTGCTCGGAGGGCTCCGCATAGGCGGGCTGACCGTCCAGCGCGGCGTAAGCGATGGTACGCGCCGCGCCGATTGCGCCGAGCACATCCAGTTTGTCGGCGTCAAACAGCACCCGGGCTTCAATGGTTTCCGGCGCGTTCTCATCCCCGCGGTAACGATGAGCCAGGATGCAGTGCTGAACTGCTTTGACCTTCTTTTCAGGCCAGTCTTTTTGCGACAAAACCTGCCCCGCAAAACCAGCCGAGGCGATGTGATGCTCTGCCCGGGCTTCTCGGGCGCCGCCCGGGGAACTGCCCCGGGAGTCATGCAGCAGGGCGGCCGCCCGGACAATTTCTGGGTCGGCGCCTTCTGATTCAGCCAGGCGTTCCGCAATCCGGTAAACCCGCAGGACGTGGTCAAAATCATGGACGGGATCGGCAGTTTGATACCATTCCCGCGCTTCTTCTAGTGAAAGGGGTTCCATTCGGTGAACAATTCTCCTGCCATACGCTGATCAGCGCAGGCCGATCTCCAAGAAACCAAAAACAACTCCCGCTAATAATACCAGCGAAAGCAGGATCAGGGCCACGCGGACCACCCGCCAGGCGATCTTCAGCAAAAACCGGAGGATAAAAACGCCCCCCAGCAGGAGGATGCCGGCGGCTGCCAGGGTGAGGAGGTTTTGAAAGGAGAGGGTCATAAAGCAGGTGTCCCGTTGAGCTTGTGTTTTAGGACAGGGCGTTCATTCGATAAGGTCTGCCCCGTTTGATCACTATCGCTACAAGATTGGTGCCAAAACGGTACCCGAGCTGACAGTAATCGTCTACGCTCAAGACGAGCAGATCGGCCTGTTTGCCAACCTCGAGCGATCCGATCCGGCCGTCCTGATCAAGCGCCGCGGCGGCATTGATCGTGGCAGCCGCGATGGCCTGGGCAGGCGTCAGTCTCAGCTTGCGGCAGGCCAGGGCCAGGATGAACTGCATCGATTCGCACCAGGAGGTGCCCGGGTTGATATCGGTGGCCAGCGCCAGGCATCCCCCGGCCTTGAGGATCTCATGGGCCGGCGTGTATTGCGATTCATTCAGGCCAAAGGGTGTTCCGGGCAGGGAGACTGCCACGGTATGCGATTTGGCCAGTGCGGTGATATCTTCTCTGGATGTTTTCACCAGGTGATCGGCGGAAGCAGCCCCCAATTCTGCGGCCAGGGCGGCGCCGCCCAAATTCTCAAATTCATCGGCATGGATCTTCAGGGGGAAACCGAGGCCGGCGGCAGCTTCCAAAATGCGCCGTGATTGGGTCAGATCAAAGGCACCGCGTTCACAAAAGACATCCACAAAGGGCAGGGGTCTTGCCCCGGCGTTGGCCGCCCACCAGGCCTTCAAGGACGGCAGCATTTGCCCGCAAATCAGCTCCACATAGTCATCCACCCGCCCCTTGAATTCGGGCGGGACGGCGTGGGCGGCTAAAAAGGTGGGCGTGAGGTCCAGGGGAACGTCCCGGTCCAGGGCCAGGATGGCTTCGAGCTGTTTGATCTCGGAGGCCAGATCCAGGCCATAACCAGTTTTTACTTCAGCGGTGGTTGTCCCGTAGGCAAAAGCCAGCTCTGCCCGCGGCTGTGTCTCGCGCACCAGGGTCTCAATCGAGGCCTGGCGGGTGGCCCTGACCGTGGAGAGGATCCCACCGCCCCCTTCAAGGATCTCCAGGTAGGTTTTGCCCTTGAGGCGTTGGGTGAATTCATCCGCCCGGCTGCCCGCCCACAGCAGGTGGGTGTGGGGGTCCACAAAGCCCGGCAGGACGGTCTTCCCACCCGCGTCCAGTTTGGGCGCGTCGGGGTATTGAGAAAGGATCTCTTCTCTGGTTCCAACGGCCCGGATAGTTTCATCTTCAATGAGCAGCGCGCCGTCCTTGATGATCCCCAGCTCGCCCAAACGGTCCCCGCGCTGGGGGCCGCCCTGAAGGGTGAGTAACTGGCTGGTATGATGGATGAGCAGCTGCTGGGTTGGTTTTGGCATGGTGTAAACCCCATTATATCAGGGGCCAGGGATATGCCCGGCGGTCTTCCGGCGGCCGGGGAAAGACGCCCGCTTCGAGCAGGGTCTGGGCCCGGGTTTGCAGGGCGCTGATCTCGATCGGCTTTAGAAGCGCAATCAAATCCTGGTGCAGCGAACCGCCTGCGTTTAGGGAGGGGATCAGATTCTCCAACTCCCCAAGCAGGTTTTCAGGGATCGGTTCCCCAGCGTGATCCCAGATGACCGTGCGCAGCTTGTCTTCAACGTGAAAGCTGAGGCCGTGATCGATCAACCAGAGCTCCCCCTGCGGATCGATCAGCAGGTGCCCGGCTTTGCGGTCGGCATTGTTGATCAGCAGGTCAAAACACATCACCTGGGGGATCTGGGCCTTATCCTGGTTTTTGAAAGTGAAATAATGAACTTCGGGATCGTGATCAATGAAGACCTGCAGTGAACCAGGGCCCATCGGCGCGCCTTGCGTTCGAAAGAGGGTGGGCGGCACCAGGCCCCATCCCAGGGCTTCGCTAACCCGGTAAGCGGCCACCTCACGCTTGCCGAGGGTTTGGTTGGGGAAATCCCATAAAGGCCGCTCACCCTCCATGGGCTTATACACAGCTTTGAATGAACGCTCCTCGTCCTGGCAGGTGACCATGAAAGTGTAGTTGGAACCATAGATGAACCGCCCATCCAGGCGCAGCTGCCCGGATTTAAGCGCGGTAAGAATTCTCTGTTTGTCCATGACCTCCGTAATCTCAGGGGGTGGTTTTGTGGCCGTTGTTTTTCGGTGAGAACTCGCCTGGCGGAAGAATGGGTTCGCCGGTGGAAGGCCAGACGGGCCGGCCCCGACTGGCCAGTTCAATGCCCCAGCGGGCCAGCGACCACAACTGCGACCGGGTGCACCAGAATCGGATTTCGCTGAGCGTCTCCTCGGCCCCTTCCTCTTCGGGCGGCAGGTCAACCGGGACTTCCTTTGCAATCAGGATCATCAAGTCCTGGCCGGGGTCATAGCCCAGGCTCAATTCTCCCACCCGGAACAAAGGATCCAGGGGGGGATCGAGCAGCATCTCTTGTTCTTCAAAATTGGGGGAGGCGTCAACCAGGTCGGGCATTTTTTCGCGCAGCTCGGACATCAGGTTTTCAATCGCCAACGCCAGGGTTTGAACCTGGAACTTTTCAACCAGCAGGGTGATCTCCTGGCTGTCGTTCTTCCCCTGCAGATAGAAAACCCTTTCACCGGGCTGTCCTATGGCGTCAACTGTGATGTGCGTGACAGGGTTCAGATCAAGATTAATCCGAGACATAAGGTATCCATTTCAGATCGCGAAAATGCATTTGGATTTTACCCGAAATGGAATGGGATGGAAATTACTGAATTATGTTTGGGGATGGCGCCGCGGTTTGCCTGAGTCTGCAGATTGATCAGCTGATCTAGATAATATTGATATTTTGGCCGCCCATCAAGCCCTCCAGCTTGTTGATCAGGGGCTCGGTCAGGCCGGTGGTGGCGTTGGGAAAATCGATTTCATAGCGGACGTTATTTTCGTGGACGAGGAAGGCGAAACGGTCGTGGCCGGGCCGTGAGACCAGGATGTCATGCAGCCGCCGAATACGCCGGACATCTTTATGCTTATCCCCGCAGGAGGTGATGGTGATCGATATCCGCCGGGGTTTCTGATCGAGGTTCGGCAGGGGTTCAGCTTTGGGCATTGAATTCCTGAGCATATGGTAGGTGTTTGGCGGCGGCGCTTCCCGCACCAGGGTCGGTTTGGCGCCGGATGCAATTTCAACCTCCCCTGGCGCAGCCGGGTGGGCTTCTGCCGCCTGGCGGGGATCAGGATCCGGCGTTTTCAGAGGTGGGACTTGATTTTGCTCCGGTGTGTGAGGTTCTGGTTCGGTATGGGTGCTGGTTTTTGCGTTTGATCCCTGCGTATTCTGCTCGGCTTGCTCCGTTTGCGGAGGGCGTTCCCGCTGCTCTTGGGGGCTGGGTTCGTGCTGGTTCCCAGGTAAGGTCGGATTGGGTAGAAATTCATCCAGGAAGTCATCATCGGGGGTGAAAGCTGCGCTTTCAATGCCCGGATCGTCTCCCGACGGCCCCAAATCATCCAGGCGGATCGGCAGCAGTTTGTCCACCAGGATTTTTGGGTCACCCTGGTTTGTGTCGACCACACCTTCCACCTGAAGGACCGAATCAATTTCAACCAGGTGGTAGCTGGTATCCCAAACCTGCGGAAAGATCACCAGGTCGATCTTTCCAGACAGGTCTTCCAGGGTGGCAAAGCCCATATTCTTGCCGTTTTTCGTCAGGTGTTGACGGAACCGGTCCACCATCCCGGCCACGGTCACTTTTTGTTTGTCTTCTGCCTCTGCCAGTTGGTGGGAGAAATGCGACACCCTCTGCTTGAGAATTTCTTGGTAAGGGCTTAAAGGGTGATCGGAAACATACAGCCCAAGCAGTTCCCGCTCCCAATTCAGCTCTTCCCGCTTGTCTGTGTAGGGGGGGGCTTGCAGTTCGATCCGGTCTTCCATGGCCTCTGAGGCGTCAAACAGCGTCAGCTGTCCGGCTTCCTTGGCCTGGAAGAAAGACCGGCTGACGCCGATAATCCGTTCCAATTCCTGCAGCAGGGCCAGGCGGGGGCCAAACTGGTCAAGACTGCCCACCTTGATCAGGCATTCCAGGGGTCTGCGCCCTATCTGGCGCAAATCTACCCGCTTGGCAAAATCTGTCAGGTCTGTAAAGGGGCCCTCCTGGCGGGCTTCCAGGATCAGTTCCACCGGGTTGGCGCCGACGTTCTTGATGGCGCCCAAACCAAAGCGAATGGCTGGGCCGCCTTCTTCTCGATCCTCGATGGCAAAATCATAGCTGCTGGCGCTGACATCTGGCGGCAGCACTTCAATGTTCATGGACCGGCAGTCAGCGACATAGGCGGCCACTTTGTCTGAATCATGTTTCCAGGCGGAAAGCAGGGCGGTCATAAATTCGACCGGGTAGTGGTATTTCAGATAGCCAGTCTGCACTGCGATCACACCATAGTCCGCTGCGTGGCTCTTGTTAAAGCCGTAGCGGGCAAATTCTTTCCAATCCTCAAAGATATGGGCGGCGTCTTCCTGGCTGATCTTGGCATGCTGCTGAGCGCCTACCACGAACTTCTTCTCATGGGCGTTCAATTTTGCCTTCAATTTCTTGGCAATCGCCTTGCGCAGGCTGTCGGCGTCGTTGGCAGTGTAGCCTGCGAGCTGCATCGCTGCCTGCATGATCTGCTCCTGGTAAATTGGGATGCCGAAAGTGTCTTTAAAGATCGGCTCCAGGGCGGGATGCGGGAAGGTGGGCTTTTGCTTCCCGTGCAAGCAATCAATATATTTCGGGATGAACTGCATCGGACCAGGGCGGTACAAGGCGATCATGGCGATCACATGCGCCAGCTGGCGCGGTCTCATCTCGGTGATATAACGGGTCATCCCCGTGCCTTCCAATTGGAACAGGCCGGTGGTGTGCCCCTGGCTGATGAAATCAAAAACTTCGGGATCCTCGGTGGGGATGGAACGTAAGTCGTAGGATTTCCCGTAGCGCTGTTTGATCAGATCGCAGGCTCGTGACATGATCGTCAGGGTCGTCAGGCCCAAGAAATCGACCTTCAACAGGCCCAGGTGGTCCACGACCGACATCTCATATTGGGTGACGGTATCCACGGGGTTGTCATCGGTCTGGTTGGTGGGCCGGTGGAGCGGGACGTATTCTACAATGGGCTTATCCGTGATGATCACACCGGCTGCATGGGTGCCGGCGTTGCGGACTGTGCCTTCCATTTTGCTGGCGGTATCGATCAAATCGCGGTAGTAGCCCGTGCTGTTGTAAAGTTCCTGCAGTTCGGGGGTTTCTTCGAGCGCTTTTTCGATCGTCATGGCTTTACCCGGGATGGCGGGAATCAGCTTGGCGACCCTATCCACCTCACCGATGGGGATGTCCATCACCCGCCCGACATCACGGATGGAGGCCCGGGCGCCCATCGTTCCAAAAGTGATGATCTGAGCGACCCTGTCGTGGCCATATTTTTCAGCGCAGTACTGCATCATTTCCGCCCGGCGGTCGTCTTGGAAGTCCAGGTCAATATCGGGCATATTGACGCGGCCTTTTTGCAGGAAGCGTTCGAACATCAAATCGTGTTCCAGGGGGTCGATCAGGTTGATGTCGAGGGCGTAAGCCACCAGTGACCCAGCGGCAGAGCCCCGGGCGTTATACCAGATGCCGCGTTCCTTGGCGTGCTGGCACAGGTCCCACACGATCAGAAAGTAGGCGTCAAAGCCCATCGCATGGATCACGCCTAATTCGTAATCCAGGCGGTCCTGGATTTGAGGATCAGAGGCGCGTTCGCCGTAAATCCTCTCCAGACCCTGTTCACAGAGGTGACTTAAGTAGGATTGGGTGGTGAAGGTCTCAGGAACGGAAAAGAGGGGCAGGTGATAGCCGTTGGGCGTGAGGTCTACCGTGCAGCGTTCAGCAATTTCAAGCGTGTTTTCAATCGCGCCGGGGATATGCCCGAACAAGGCCTGCATTTCTTCAGGGGTGCGCAGGTAATAGCTGTCGCCGTCCATTCGCATTCGGTCGGGGTCGGCCAGCAAGCTGCCGGTTTGAATGGCTAAAAGGATGTCCTGCAAACGGGCGTCTTCAGGATTGACGTAATGTACGTCGTTGGCAGCGATGAACCTGACATCAAACTGTTTGCCAAGGTCGATTAACTGCTGGTTGGTGTGCGCCAGGCCATCAATGTCATGCGATTGGAGTTCGATAAAGAAGCGGTCGCGCCCAAAAACATCCAGGTACCAGTGCAGGTATTTTTCGGCGCGCTGGCGGTTATTTTCATACAGGCAGCGCGGGATCTGCCCAGACAGGCAGCCGCTGGTGGCGATCAGCCCCTCATGGTGCGCTTTGAGAAAATCCAGATCGATCCTGGGCCGGTAATAGTACCCCTCCAGCTGGGAGGCTGAGGCGATTTTGAGCAGGTTTTGGTAGCCGGTCATGTTCTCAGCCAGCAGCAGCAGATGGAAGGCGCGTTTATCCTTGTGTGGGTCCCGATCGGTCATCTTTCGGGGGGCCAGGTAGGTCTCCAGGCCGATGATCGGTTTGATGCCCGCTTCCACAGCTGCGTTGAAAAATTCCACGGTGCCAAACATGGTGCCGTGATCGGTCAGCGCCAGGGCGGGCATGCCGAGTTCTCTGGCACGAGCTACCAGCGGCTTGATCTGGCTGAAACCGTCTAAGATGGAATAGGTTGAGTGGACGTGAAGATGAACAAAAGACATAACAATAATTGTGAGGATGATGCGTTTATTGGACAAAAATTGCGCCCACTGTTTGCTTCCGGGACGCATCTGATAGTTGAATTATAGCATGAGTGCGTTCTCAAGAAAAATTGCAGCCTTAAAAACCCGCAAATTTTAAGGATGTTTCTGTAAATGGGCGCTGCCCATGCGAGTGTAGTAGCTGAACTTTTTTCCCAGGGTAGGCTTGCGCTGGTTGATGGCCACCCGGTCGCGCGCTTCGGCCAGCGGTGTTGGGCCCCTGCGGACTGCCCGATACAGGTCATAGGCTGCTGTCGCGCCAGCCAGGGACAACACCACCAGCAGTGTTTCGATCAGGAAGTTGGCAAACAAACCGTTTTCGAAGACAAGCGGAAGGAGGACAAATCGATAGAAGGGATACGGGAGGGTCATCAGCAGGATCTGGAAGATCTCGCTGCGAATAAAGCGCTGCGCACAGCGATCGCAGACGAAATGGGTTTCCGATCCCAGGATGGGGGTATCCTTCAGGTTGAGCTGTTTTTGAGCCGCCCTTTCACGGGCATTGCCGATGCTTTCAGTGTAATGAAACTGACCTGAGGCCCCCTGGCGGGCCTCACTGCAGCGCAGGCAGGTTTGTCCCTCCTCCGGTGGGCTGCCCTGCCCCTGGCGGGTTTTCAGCAGGGTGAGGATGGAAAAAATCACCGCCAGCGCCGGCGCGACCGCGGCCGTGAGGAGTCGGATGATATCAATGATTAGGCTCATTTAAAATCCATTCTCTTGATCAACTTGATGCGATTTTACCCCAAACCAATCTTGACTGGATGGGCAGGAAAGCGCTTCTCTGGTTTTAAACACGAAAAGCGAAGTGAGGTTGCACTTCGCTTTGTGGGTAACTTACCTTGGCTTAGATCCGGTTGACAGTCACAAAGATGTAGGGGCTGCGTTTTGTTTCCTGATAGAGGTAGGATTTTACCGAACGCAGGATCTCATGTTCGATATTCCCGTTGGATTTCGCCACAGTGCTTTGAACCTGGCTGGTCAGGCCTTCAACCAGCATATCGAGTTCATGCGGCAGCATGAAGCCGCGGGTGAGGATCTCGGGTTGACCTTTCAGCCGGCCGTTATCCTTGCTGACGGTGGCGTTGACCACCAGGATGCCGTCCTGGCCCATGGATTCGCGTTCTCGCACGATGCTGCGGTCCACATCACCGACGCCGGCGCCATCCACGAAGATGTAATCCCCGGGGATGCGTTCAGCGAGGCGCAGTTCGCCATCGACAAACTCAATGATCTGGCCGTTTTCCACCACCGCAATCCGCTCCTTGGGAATGCCGACTTCCTCGGCCAGTTTGGCGTGATGCTTGAGCATGCGCAGTTCACCGTGGATCGGGATCAGGTGTTGGGGTCGGACCAGGTGGAGCAGCAGTTTCATCTCTTCCTGGCTGGCGTGCCCGGAGACGTGCACCGGGGCGATCGCTTCATAGATCACATCAGCCCCCCTGCGGAAGAGATTGTTGATCACCCGGTAAACGGATTCTTCGTTGCCGGGGATGATCTGAGAAGAGAGGATGATGGTATCACCCTGGCGGACGTCGAATTTACGGTTGGTGCCGTTGGCCAGGCGTCCCATGATCGAGCGTGGTTCGCCCTGTGAGCCGGTGGCCATCAGGACCACCTGGTTGTCTGGCATGGACAGGGATTTCTCTAAAGTGATCACCAGGCGTTCAGGAAAATCGACATAGCCTAATTCCCGGGCCATCTTCATGTTGTCAACCATGCTCCGCCCAGTAAAGGCGATCTTTCGTCCGTGGCGTTGGGCTGCGTCGGCAACCTGCTGCATGCGGGAGATCAGGGAGGCAAAGGTCGCCACCAGGATGCGGCCTTCAGCCTTTTCGAAGACCTCATCCAACGCGCCGTTGATCGTCCGCTCAGATTGGGTCCAACCGGGTTTGGTGGCATTGGTCGAATCTGCCAGCAGGGCGAGGACGCCGCGCTCGGCAAATTCCGCCAGCTTGGCGTAATCCGTGGGCCAGTTATCCACCGGGGTGTGGTCAAATTTGTAGTCGCCGGTGTGGACCACCAGGCCGGCGGGGGTCTCGATGCCAAGCCCGACCGCATCTGGGATCGAGTGGCTGACGTGGAAGAAGTCCACCTTGAAGGGACCGATTTGTACTGTGTCGCCGGCGTTCACTGTCCGGAGGTCCGCTTTACCTGCCAATCCATGGCGGTTGAGCTTAACCTCAACCAGGCCGCGGGTCAACCTGGTGGCATACATTGGCGCGTCAACCCAATCCAATACGTGTTGGATGGCGCCGATATGATCTTCGTGCCCGTGGGTGAAGATGATCCCGCGCACCCGGTCTCGCCGATCCTTGATGTAATTTTCAAAATCCGGGATGATATAGTCGATCCCGATCATGTCGTTTTCGGGGAACATGATGCCGGCATCCACAATCAGGATGTCATTCCCATATTCATACAGGGTCATGTTTTTCCCAACCTCACCGAGGCCCCCGATGGGGATAATTCTTATTATTTTCTTGTCAGTCATTATTGTTCGTTTTCCTTCTGTACACTCCTGTACAACTCATGTTTAATTTCTAAAAATTTTTAAATGGGATCTTTCCCATATGCAGTCGGTTTTTTTGGTTATGCGTCATTAATTAAAAACGCCCTGCGGCATCAGGCCGGTCAGGGCGGAGTATTGCTGTTGTTTCAATCAGTCAATCATGCCAAATCTTACCAAAGGCCGTTGCCGGCCGAAAGCCTGTCGCTTTCCAGTAAAAGATTGTAGCATTTGGGGGATTTAAAGTCAATCTACGGGAGAGGATTTAACTTTATTCTGATAATTTCTTAATAATAATGAATTTTCGTTAATAAAGCGATTGAAAAACTGTTTTTTGGACTTAAATTTCAGAAATTACTGTGCTATAATGATGGCCTGAATGGCCCTCTAGCTCAATTGGTAGAGCAGTTGACTCTTAATCAATTGGTTCGGAGTTCGAGTCTCCGGAGGGTCAT
>CAZLEK010000026.1:0-28942 GCA_964558525.1 uncultured Candidatus Brevefilum sp. | reverse complement strand
GAAGCGAAGCGGAACCACCGGAGCAAAACCGAAAAGGACCTGAGTGCGAAGCCTCCTGACAGGACCGAGCGAAAGCGAAACTATTACCTTTTTGGTTCTGGCTTGTCCAGATTAGGTTTTCAACCGTTATCAACCCAGCTTTATCCTAGAAGCACTCTCGCAGTTCGGGACATTTCTCACGAATTAACCACATCGTAGCGCCGTGGTGGGAAAGGCTGCCTGATTGCTCGTTTGATTTAATCTCTAAGAGGTTCACGATGAATCCCATCGGACTTCTTCGAGTCTGATGCCTAAGTGGAGAGTTTTTATTGCAATTGAATCACCATTGCCCGTTACGGGGTTGTATTTTTATATTCTCATCCCCCGCCAACAGACCAGCCAGGGGTTCCGACGGCAGGGCCAGGACCTTGCTGTTGGCAAAGAACTCAAAATCAAACCCCGTTTCATCACCGGCGGCTTTCCCCGGGATCGGCATCAACCGGGCCGTGAGGGGTTTATTCAACCGTAAGGACAGGGCTGCCAGATCCAGCAGTACGGCCGCGATTTGTTCAGGGGATGTCTCTCCCGGGAGGGGAATGGTGTCCAGGCCCGTACCGCAGACCGCGGCGTAAAGCAGCAGGTCCGTCACGGTCAGGGTCCCATGAGCCGCACGCTGGGCCAGGGTGGCATCCTCCAGCAGGGGCAGCATCAGGCCGTTGAACCCGGTACGCTGGAAACTGGCCTGGTCCAACGTGTCGGTCAGGAAGGCGGCGGCAGCCAGGCTGCCGGAGCGGCCCACAGCCGGCACGCCCAGCTGTTCGAGGGCGAATCCCAGGGAGGACTCAAATTCAGGAAAGGGCGCCAGGGTGAAATCCAGGCCTTTAAATTCCATTTGATAGGCCTCCGCCAGGGTATGGGCGGTTTTTGTGAGCTGCCTGGCATGGGTCTCGATGGATTCAATTAATGCTCTGCGCGCCTCCGCCAGAGATTGCGCCTGTGAGAACGCGCTCACAGCCAGGTCGGCGGCTTCCATCGCCAGGGCGAAAGCAGTCGCTCTCCCCTGGTGATATGCCGCCGGGAAAAAAGGGGCCCACGGCTGAACGTTGGCCAGGGCTGCAAAGCGTAAATTGGCGAATCCGTTGGCTTCCAGGGGCGCCGTCTGGTGGATGATCTCCGCGCAGGCTCGCACTGCCGGCAGGCTGACCTCTCCGGAGGGGGTGGTCAGGTGGCCGCTGAAAAACAGGTTACCCGAGTTGGCGATCATCTCAGGGATCGCCTGGTACTCATGGATAGCATCGGGCCGGGCCGGGCCTAATGCAACGTATTCAAATCCCTCGCTGTGCGCCAGGACTTCGATCCGGGTGAGCGCTTTGCGGATGTCTTCCAGGGCCAAAAAACTTCCAAAGGGCGGTGTGGCCAACCGCACGGTCTGAACTTCAACCCCAGCCTGAGAAAAAGCCCGGGCTGCATGCTGGGCGAAAATCCCGGCTTTTTGGAGCTTGAGCTCATTGATGGGCCAGTGGGGGTGGATAAAGGTGGTGATCGATCGGATTTTCATTGGAGAGGGTCCTTCTGGTGGGTATATCTCTGGCGTAAAACTTCGGCGATCATGATCCCGGCGGCCATGGCCGCATTCAGGGATTCGGCCCGGCCCGGCATGGGGATGGTCACTTTTTGGGTGGCAAGCGCCGCCCCTTGGGGACTGGCGCCAAAGGCTTCGCCGCCGATCAGCAGGGCCAGGGGCTGGGTGAAATCAGCCTGCCAGAGCGGCTGGCCCCCCCCAGATTCAGCCAGGTAAACCGGTAGGCTGCTCACCCGGGATTGGATTTCAGCCCAGCTGTGATCACCGATCGGCAGTCGGAAATGCGCGCCCATGCCCGCCCGGACGACCTTGGGCGAAAAGGCATCCACCGTGCCCGGCGCCAGCAGCACGCCATCTGCGCCAGCGGCTTCAGCCGTCCTGAGCAAGGTACCCATGTTGCCCGGGTCTCGAATTTGGTCTGCGATCAACAGGAAGCTGGGGGAAGTGGGCAGGGGCAGCGGCCGGCTTTGCATAACGGCCAGGACCCCCTGGGGGGTTTCAGTGTCGCTGATCTCCGCCATCAAGTGGGGCGGGATTTGGGAGAGTTCGATATTTTCATCCGCCCCCAAGCGCTGGATCAGCGCCAGGCCGCGGTCTGAAAGGGTTTCATCGTAAAGCACGAAATCCATCGGCCACTTTTCATCCATTGCTTCCTCAACCAGGCGAACGCCCTCCGCCACAAAAGCATCTTCAGCCCTGCGCTGGCGGCTGCGGCTCTGCAGGCTGCGGACGAGCTTGATTTTTGCGTTGCTGGAGGATGTGATCATAGCTGATACGATTCTGCTTTGGGGCAATTTTCTCTGCATCTTTATTGTAATGTGGAATCAATTTCCCGTCCCACTGGCTGGAGGAAAATTATTTCCCCAGCACATCAACGCAAATAATTGCTGAACAACCCCACCCATGGGATCCGCTTTTTAGGCGCCGAACGCTTCACCCCGCATGGGCCATCTCTTTTTCGCTGGGACGGAAATAGAACCAGGTCAGCAGGATTGAGACGGAATACAGGATCCCGGTGGTGATGAACAGAGGCGAGAAGCCAAAGCGGGTCTGAACCAGGCCGGAGATGAAGATGCCGAGCACCTGTCCAGTTTGCCAGCCAACGCTGCGCAGGCTGGAAATGGCGGCCTGTTCATCCGGGGAACTGAGCAGCATGGCGTAATTCTCAAGCAGCGGCGAGGACATTTGCATCAAGACCGTGCGCAGCAAAAGGCTGACCGCCGCCACCCACAAGATCGGTGAAAACCCCAGCGAAAATAAAAAGATCAGGCTCACACCCTGGGTGGCAACCGTGGGGATGATGCGGCTCTTGGTGAGGCTCACCAGCCACGGCGTGGCCAGCGAGCCCAAGAACACCAGCAGGGAGGATAGGCTGAAGATCACACCCAACAGTTGATCCCCGATGGCAAATTTTCCCCGCAAAAAGACATTCAGATAAGGGATCAAGATCGCGGCGCCAAAACCCATGATCATGTTGATCAGCGCCAGACGCCTGACAAGACGGCGGGCGAAAAGCTTGCCCAAGGTTTCCCTGAGTGAAAGTTTGTTGGGGTTCTGATGCTGTCCTTTTCGGCGATCCTTGGGAAGCATAAAAACAGGGATCAGGCTGGTCATCGCCAGGAAGATCCCGGCGGTGATCACCCATTGGTAAGAGGCAGCGCTGCCCTGGACCAGGCCAAGCGTGCCTTCCAGCAAAACGGGCATTTGTCCGGCGGCCAGGTTGCCGATCATCGCCGCGACGGTCAGCAGGCCAAAATTCAGGCTGAAGATCATCGCCTGGTTTTCTTCTTTGCTGACTGCCATAATAAAAGGGGACTGCGAAACGCGGTAGAGCATGAACCCACCGCCCTGTACAAAACCAAAAAAGAAGATCAGGATTGGATTTAACAGCTGGATTTCAAGCAGCATCCCGGCAAAACCCACAACCAGCCCAATGATCATGCTGGTGCGCCGGCCAATCCGGTCTGAAAGCAATCCCAAGGGCAAGCCCAACAGCAGAGCGGCCAGAGGCGTGGCGGAACGGATCAGCCCCAGGGCATCAGTGTTAAAACCCAGGGAGAGGATATAAAGGTTGAAGAAAAGCTCCCACACACTGAAAGAAAACCCATACAGGAGGGTTGAGAGCAGGAATCGTTTGGTGGGACGGTTAAAGTTAAGTCGCATGGTCTTCTTTAGCGCCTTGAAATGGACGGCTTTGATTTTACCATGCCAGTCAACGGACTCCCCTGTTCCTGGCTCTCGCGACAGGGCGATCACAAAGTCAGAGGTATTGAAAAAAATGGCTCCCCGCAACGTCCTTGTTGCGGGGAAATGAGTAAAGATGGCCTAAATATTCATTCCATAGAGAAATTTGCATTTTAAATGGCGTTTTTTCGCCGACGTCCCCGTCGGCGAGAGCGGAAAGTTGGGAAGAGAACCCATCGATCACCCTTCGATAAAAAGAATTTCAAGCATCATTTTTCTTGGGGATCTTGTGATTGCCCTAGCTCTCGCCATCAGGGGAGTCCGTTTTTACCAGGGATCACATCTCTTTACGGAAGGTGATCCAGGTTTTTACCTTTTCATACCCCAGGCTCTGGTAGAGCTTCAAAGCGCCGTTGGGATTGTCCGTGTCTACCCCCAGGCCGACCTCGGTCATCCCTTTCGCCTTATGCATGTGCATGCTGCGAACGATCAAGGCCTTGGCGATCCCACGCCGCCGCCAGGCCTTGCGGGTGGTGATCTCCTCAGTCCAGCCGCGCTGCTTGTTGTACTTTCGATTGTAATCTTCATCAATGTAATTCATCACACTGCTGACGATCTCGTCACCGTCCCAGGCAACCTGCCAGAGTTCAGGCTGGTAATATTTTGAACCTTGATAGGACTTATAATCCTCTTCATCAGGCTCAGAAAAACCCCAATGGTCTCGAAAAGCTTCAATGGAGGCCTCCCAAACGGCGCGTTCGTCCTGCTTTCGGACCGGGCGAAGGTCAATCCCTTCCGGAAGCGCTGCTTCCGGGATGTCCTCAAGGGGGCGCGACATTTCAATGAAGTACCGTGCGGGTTGGTATCCAAGGGATTCCAGGATGCCGTTGTAAGCCGCTTTGTAACCATTGCTGTAGGTTTGATAGAAGCGCTGGCTGTCCTGCGGATGGTCGTCAGCAATTTCCTTGAGCCGGCGCTGGCACCAGCCGAGCATGGCTTCTTCAATCCCCTGGCGCCGCCATTCGGGAACCAGGTTGACAAAAAGGGAATAAATGCGGTGATTGGGGTCCTCTTCCTGC
This sequence comes from uncultured Candidatus Brevefilum sp., assembly GCA_964558525.1. Classification (GTDB taxonomy): domain Bacteria; phylum Chloroflexota; class Anaerolineae; order Anaerolineales; family Anaerolineaceae; genus Brevifilum. Next base: position 24,118 of record CAZLEK010000026.1, on the reverse strand, counting down.
CACCATTCCACCCGGGCGTAGGCGATGGGCTGTCCGTTGATCTCAGCAAACAGCATATCCTTTTCGGGGTCTGAGTTGGTCAGGTGCTCATAATCATGCCGAAGGTCCTCCAGGGTCACAGCGCGTTCTTCCTGGTCTGCCCTGGTGGCTGCTTCCAGGATTTCAACCATGGAAGGGTAATCTGATTCTCCAGCGAAACCCCGGAACTGAAGGCCGGGGATTTGAGGGGCATATCCCAAAACAATTGCTTTATTTTTCATCTGATTTCTCCTAATATTCAATTTCACCTTCCGCTGTACCGGGCAATGGTCGCCCCCTGCAGGTTTCGGCAGGAGGGTTGAGAGGGGGTTGGCGCAAACCTCACTTTGTTTTTCGGGAACAAATGCCAACCCCCCTCTTCCACTCCAAACCAGCCTGCTTCGCCCGGTACAGTCGAGCCGGTCGTACTTAAATGATTGTTCCAATCCTGCTGTTATTCTTCGCGATCACCGTTGGCTGCGGCTGCGCGTTCCAGATCCCGTTGGTTCAGCTTAAATTTCAGCAAAACCGGGACAACCGTGAGCAGCGCAAAGACAGCCGTGATGTAAAACGGCGCCCGCGGGCTGATCGATTTCCACAGCAGCGAGCCAATCGCCGGGGCAGGCAGGGAGAAGATCCCCAGGCTGGCGTGGATCAGGCCGAAACCCGTCCCGCGTATGCGCTCTGGGAGCACTTTACTCAACAGCGACTGATAAGCCGGGGAGAGCAGCCCCACCGCCACCCCAAATAAGGCCCAGACGCTGGCATACCCAACAAAGCCAGCCACTCTGATCATCAAGAGCATGGCCACGAACTCGAGGAAGAACCCCAGGGCAATCGCAATGCGCTCGCCAAACTTATCCGCGAACCAGCCGGCCGGGATGGTGGTCAGCATGGAGGCGACCCCAAAGAAGGAAGACAGCCAGCCGATCTGCTGCAGGCTCATCCCTCCGATCTCTTCCAGGTAGAGGGGCATCAGACGGAAGGACATCGAAAAGGCGGTATCCCGCACGCCGTCCGTCAGCAGGAGCCAGGTCAGCACGCCGCCGGCCAGCGCCAAGCCCAGGATGGTTTTAAAATTGGTCTTGAGCGAGGCAAACGACAGCTCACCATTTTTCGTCTCGTTCCGCTTTTTGCCTGCGATTTTCGCCAAAATCAGGCGGATGGTCGTCGCACAGACGTAGATCCCGGCTGCAACAGTCAACATGAACCTAAAGCCGTAGGTGTCTGCCAGCCAGCCGGCCAGCGGCGGGCCGATCACCGTCACCACGGTGTAAATCGTATCCGTGATGCCGTAAACCTTGCCGCGATGTTCCTCGGGTGTCTCTTCAGCAATGAAGGCGCCGAAGCTGGGCCCAATCAAAGAATGGGTGACCGCATTCAATCCTTCCGAAAGGTAGAGCCACTGCCAGGTTGAGACAAAGATGGGACTGATGAAGGCGCCTAAGCCGATCAGGCTGCCGATGGCCACGCTTCTCAGCCGTCCAATGGTATCGGAGACCCATCCCCCCAGCACCTGCAGGACCAGCGGCACGATTTGAGAGATGGTAAAGAACAGACCCACCTGCAGCACATCTGCCCCCAGGAATTTGAGGTACAGCGGCAGCATGGTCATGTACATTTCAGAGGCGATATTGGCAAACACCATGGCCACCATGAAAACGATCAGGGTATTTGAAAGGATTCTTGTTTTCTTGGTCTGCACTGGCAGCGTTTTAATTGTGTCTATTTGATCCATTATATTTTCCTTCAAGTTCACGCCCGTCCCAGAAACCCGACATGATTAAAGGCTTTGCCTGGCGACTTCTTTCCCAGGACGTAATTCCATTTCATAGGTGTCATACTGGCGGGTGACCTGCATACCAGCCTTCTCGTAAAGCCGGGTGGCCTTTGTCAGGCTGGAAGCGTCAACTGCCAAGGCTGCCCGTGCTTTGCCGCGCCGATAGAATTCATTGAATGCTTCCAGCAGCAGCGCCATCCCCAGGCCCTGCCGGCGCCAGGGTTTGCGGACACACAGCTGGTTGACCCATCCCATATCCGGGTCTTCCACCGTCTGGCCGGAGCACCGGCAAACCCCTGCAATTTGATCGCCCTCCTTTGCGAGGAACCACAAGGTGGGGTCAAAATCATGGTCGTGCTGCAGGTAGTGATCCCATTGCTCAAGCAGATCTTCTTCCGATTGGGGAACATGCCCCCAGTGGTCCTCAAAGGCTTCTTCCATGGCCAGGATCGCAGCTTTACGCTCGCTCTGCATGTCAATGGTCACGATGCGAAGCCCTTCTGGCAGGCAAGGTGTTTGAGGCTGGACGTCCAACGCAATCTGCATGCGGTAGAAATGGCGGACCAAATTAAATCCATAGCGCTCAAGCGCGGCTTTCCGCCTGGTGTCTTTGCTGGGGGCGCCCTGCTTCATAACAACCCGGGTATCGGCAGGCGCCAGGGCAATTCTTTGCCGGGAGAGGTTTTCTGCCCAGGCCATCATTTGGGAATAAAGCCTCTCATCCCAATGATCGGGGTGAAGCACGCCCCAAACCCATTTCACAACATGTGGATGGGTGATATCCCATACATCCACATAGCCGATGATCTCGCCGTTCTCGTCTTCAAGGACCCGTATCATCTCTTCTGGATTGACGCCGGGGCCGGTCCATTCAGCCATTAATTCTTCCAGGTTTGATTCGTCCACCCCAAAGAGGTTTTGAGATAGGGCATTGAACAGGTCCACGCAGGCCTGGGCATTCTCAAAGCTAAAGGGTCGTAATTGGCGTTGTAAATCTGTCATCACCATCTTTCGTTCTCCGTTCTGGCAGGCCGCATCAATTCTTGCTGATGAAAATGCGGACGCAATTTGGTTGATCAATGTACTTGTGCAGAAAAGAAGCGGTTTTACTCAGGAAACCTGAGGGTTTTTTCTGATTTTCTGCCGCTGTGAGCGCTTCGTTTTCTTGCATTTCCGAGTGTTTGTCCTCGGCATTCATGGAGGTTTCTTCAATAAATGTGAAGTGATACATCGCGTTCCTCCTTGTTGGCAGGCGTTTTGCGGAGCCTGCCTTCTCTTCAGCAGCCGGCGTTGCTGCTGAATTCGGCTTGTTTTACTTATCCGGTGGGGAAGCGCCGCTTCCCGTTTTGATCATCTCCCGATCTATGAAGGCTTGCCTTCCGGCTGATCGAATTTCCGGACCATTTTCGTCAAAATAAGTCCAAATTGTGATCGTCAGGTTGTACATTGTGTTCCTCTTTCCGTCCATTTGGTTCCCTTGGCAATAAAAAAAGCCACCGGTGTTCCTCAGACCCGTGGCTTGGTTTTTAGGCTGGTTTGTTAACCCAAGTAGAAACAAAAAAGCCACGGGGTTGGAGTTCGCCCGTGGCCGCGTTACCGATTTAGGTAAGGCTAAATATCTACAGGCGCACTCCGCGCAGGTCCAACGTCACCGATAGAATCGGCTGACTTGCGAAGCATTGCAAAGAAACTATATGCGTTGTTCATGCGGGCGTGCTCCTTTCTTGTGAAATTCGAGTTTTTATTTTTGCGGCTTGAAAAAAGCCGCTTAATCAACACTACGAGTTTATCATAATTTCGCAAGGCGTGTCAAGCAAATCGGGGGTTAATTATGATTTTTTCAGAAATCCTAAAGTGATGACCAGGATCAAACCTAGCCCACAGACCAGGATCAGCCCGATCCCCACGGTTGTACTCTGCCCGAAGGTGCGGAGAAACAGCGATGGCGCCGGTGTTGGCGTAAAAGTTGGCGCAGGCGTCCGGGTGGGGAAGGGCGTCATGGTCGGGCGCGGCTGGGTGGGGGTGGGTGTGCCAGGGTCCTCAGTGGGCGTGGGGGTGAGCGTGGAGGTTGGTTCCTGGGCCGTTTGGATCAGCAGTTCCTGACCTTCACGGATCTCAGTTGTCGTCTGGCTTAATCCGCTGTTTGTGAGGATCTGATCAATTGGCACGCCGTAAGCCTCAGCGATGGTGTACAGGGTTTCCCCATACTGCACAGTATGCTTGATGATGCCGTCTGGATTGGGGGTATTGGTGATCACAGGCGCCAGCGGTACCGGAGTGTCCTCCTGGCGTTGCGAAGCTGCCGCCGCGGGCTGCAGGGAGAGGGCCAATACCAGGATCAGGGTGGTTGTTGTGATGATGTGCTTGTTGATTGCCAGTCGCATAATGGCATTATTATAGCGTGTTTGGATGAAAAAAGTTATTCGCCAGCTGCTCCTAAAACAGGCCCAGTTCCATGGTAAAATCCTGGCAAGAAGCCGCGAGTGAAAGGTTTACCATGCTAAAGAGATTTTTATCCTTTTTAATGCTGGTCGGACTTCTTATCGCAGTGACAGCCTGCCAGGCTGCCAGCCCCACCGAACCTCCCCTGCCGATCATTGAAACCCAGGAAGAACCGGCCGTACCCACTGAGACGATGCCCGAACCGGAGCCATCGCCCACAGCCACCCTTGCCCCATCCCCCACGCCTGAGCCATCCCCCACACCCCGAACCCTTCTCAGGCAGGATGATTTTTCAGATGTCAACAGCGGTTGGGAACGCTATCAACAGATGGACGGCATTTTAGATTATGTCGTTGAGGAAGAAGCTTACCAGATGAACGTCTTCGCCGAGGAGTCGCTCTGGTATGTCTGGCTCGAGGAGGACCAATCGGATATCAGCCTTTCCATTGAAGCCTGGCTGGTTGATGGGCCCCCAGATTCCCTCTATGGGCTCATGTGCCGGTTTGATGCCGATCAGTGGAATGGGGTGGCTTTCCTGATCAACGCGCAGGGGCAGGCTGGTGTTGGCCTGCTGGAAAACAAATTCCAGCCGCTGCCAGGTGGTGAGCTAAAACAATTCGACAGCATTCAAACCGGGTTGGGCGTAAAAAATACCATTGAAGCCAGCTGTGTGGGCGAGAACCTGACCATGACCGTCAACGGCGAGCGCGTGTTCGAAATCCCATCGGCAGGATTTGTTGGGGATGATATTGGGCTGGCAGTGCGCACCTCCCCTGATGGCGGTGCAGATGTTCGGTTCGACAACCTGAAGATTTATGCACCCTGATTTTGCCTGCCAGACCTGTGCCGACCATTGTTCCAACCAAATAATTGTTTTAGCCCGCAGGTGGCGAGTACTGCGGCAAAGGCAATCGTGCCGAGTTTGCCGCCCGCCCCGCCCACCAGAGGTGTGCTGTAAACAAAAACCACTCCGGTGAAAAACCCCGTGATCAGAATGTCCCGGAACCTGGGGCAGCGCGCCTGGCTGGTCATCCCCGTAAAACTGGCACAAATGGCAACCACTGCCAGCGTGGATCCAATTTGTGGGAACAGCGCCGGCAGGATCAAACCGCCAGCAAGGCCAACAAACGCTGAGGCGAACACAGGGCCTTGTTTGGTGTTGATGAAAAATGTGAGCGGGGTTGCAGTCATTGCTGTGATCATGATCGCGGTATTGGTTTGCATATCGGCGATCGGAACCAGGATAAATTCCCGGTGTAAGCAGGTGCAGGCCAGAACGGTTCCGATCAAGGCAATCGTGCCGAGTTTTCCACCAACGCCGGGGAAAAGGTCCTTGGTGAGAATAAAAACCACCGCAGCGATCAGCCCCGCCAGCCCTACTTCAAACCAATTGAAGAGCAATAAATCTGAAGTCATGCCCACAAAAGCACCGCAGTAAGCGGCAACACTGTAGTTCGGGAGAAAAACAAACCCAGCCAGACCAACCAGGCTGGCTGCGATCACAGGCCCCAATCCCAATTCGTGAGCGAGCGCGTAAGCGGCCAGCCCCCCGACAATGACCGCCAGTCCCTGGTACGGCTCAAATGAGCTTTCACCTTCCACAGACGTCCGACCAAGGTGTTTTTTGGCTTCATAAAAGATGGCCAGGCCTGCGCCAATGAGGACAATCACCACGATCACCCCGCCCAAATAATGAAAAACCCAGGCTTCGATCAGGGTTAACACCAACAGGGAAAGCACTGCCAAGGCAAGAACCGTCAAACCAATCAAAGAAAACCAAACCCGAGTAGATTTCATAGTCTAGATCCCAATAAAATATAAGAATCAGCAATGCAGCAAAAGCATTATAACGGAGCCTGGGAATTTTGGTCAAAGCGAATGATTGTTTTAAAGCTGAGAAGCATGAGAACGGGTCTCATGCCTCTCGACTTTGTTATTAAATTATCGATCAGAACGGTTCTTAAAGCCAGGTTTCAGGCTGGGATGGCATAAGCCAGGACGATCACAGCAATGGTCAAGATCAGGGCCAGCCAGAAGAACAATGTCAGCCCAGCCAGGGCAGAAGCAGCCGGTTCAGTCCTGCGAGCGCCTTCGATTGTCTCATCTTTAGGCGCTGTTGGGCGAGGGCCGGCAGGTACAGTTGCCGCCAGAAGGATGGTAATGAACACCCCGACGATCAGGAAGGGCAGCCAGGCAACATCCAACACCGTCGGACCAAAGGGACCAATCCAGACTCCACCTGCCCAGGTGAGGAGCACAACGAACAGCAGGAAGAGCCAGAAGCTTCCCCAGGGGATCCGCTCCCGAAACAACGCAGAAAAGAGCAGCGCCAGTAAAAACCCAATCAACAAAGCAACGGCCAGGTCAAGCAGGAACATTCCAGATCTCCTTCATTCAAGCAGGGTTTGTTTGTTATCCTATTTTCGTTTACATAATTGAATCCACAGGTGGCAGGTCAATCGGAATGCGTTGAAACCGGCTGGTTCCTGTTAGCGCAAGGTTGGAGAAAGACAGGTCCAGGCGGGTGGGTTTGCCAACCGGAGGCTAACAATGAGGGCAAAAACCAACCCAGGCCTAACCCAACCAGGTGGTTGACATCCATCCGAGAAAATAAAATCATTAACAATCAGGCATAAAGTTGAGAAGAGGGAGCCAAATGAAAAACAAAATGATCATTGCCACACGCCATGGTTTGATGCGTTTTGATCGGATCAACGATTATTGGGAGGCGCGCGACCACGCCCTGACAGGGCTTGAGATCACTTGTCTGGACATTCGGGGCAAGTTGGGCCTGGCCGGGACCCCAGAAGGCATCTATCTCAGCCAAGATGCAGGTGAGAGCTGGCGGCTGGATTCGGAAGGCCTGCAGACGCCGCATGTTCGCTGGGCAGCCATTCACCCGCAGGATGACCGCTACCTGTTCGCTGGCACAGAACCGGCCAACATTTATTCTCGCCTGATCAATGGCGATCGATGGCGGCCTGCAGAAGAAGTCGCCAGGCTGCGCGATGAGAATGGCTGGTATCTGCCCTACTCCCCCAACCCCGGATGCGTGCGTGGTTTTGCCTTTCACGATCAGCGGATATACGCCTCCGTAGAAGTGGGCGGGCTGCTGGTTTCTGATGATTACGGTGGTTCATGGACCCTGGTCCCAGGAAGCAGCGGCAGACCGCGGCAGGACCCTAAGGCAGACCAGATCCACCCGGACGTGCATTCTGTGGCCACCCATGCGTCGTCGAAGGACCTGGTTTTTGCGCCAACCGGCGGGGGCTTTTACATCAGCAAAGATGGCGGGAAAACATGGTCTTTAAAATACGAAGCTTATTCCCGAGCTGTGTGGGTAAATCCGAGGGCGGCCGGCCACATGGTCCTGGGTCCAGCCGATGGGGTCGGCCGGGGTGGCCGGATTGAGCACAGCACCGACGGCGGAGCGACCTGGCATGTGCTGATGGAAAACCTGGCTGACAAATGGCCAGACGCCATGGTGGAGCGCTTTGTAACAGTGGAAGACGAAATATTTGCTGTCCTCTCAAACGGCAAACTGCTGACCGCGCGGACCGATTCGTTTGCCTGGCAGTACCTGCTGCCTGGCATTGAGGATGCGGTCATGCTGGCTTTGTTCTAGGAGGCGGGGTTATGGCGCAGGCTCTGATTGGCGTTTCAGGCTGGCAGTACCCGGATTTCAGCGCAAGGTTCTACCCGGGGGATTTGGCCAAGCCCGAACAACTGGCATTTTATGCTGAACATTTTCCAACCGTGGAGATCAACAACACCTTTTATCAGCTTCCCAGCAAGAAGAGCATCCAGGCTTGGAAGGAAAAGGTCCCGGAGGACTTTGTTTTCTCAATCAAAGCCAGCCGTTATATCACGCATATGAAAAATCTATTAGAACCGGAAGAAACCCTGCCGGATTTTTTTGAGCGAATCTCGCTGTTTGGTGAAAAATGCGGTCCGGTCTTGTTCCAGCTGCCCCCGCACTGGAAGGTGAACGCCGACCGGCTGCGGGATTTCATCCCTGAGCTGCCAGACGGCTATCGCTATGCCATTGAATTACGGAATCAATCCTGGCTCAATGAGAAGATTTACGCCCTTCTACGCAAGCATGCCGTGGCTTTCTGCATCTACGAGATTGATTACCGCCAGTCGCCGATCCTGACCACAGCGGACTTCATCTACATCCGGCTGCACGGCCCCGGCCGGGCATACAATGACCCCTATGACCTGGATACATTAGGCCGCTGGGCGGACCGTATTCAGGGTTGGCTGGAAGACGGCCTGGACGTATATTGTTATTTCGACAACACCCACCGCGGCTATGCCTGGGAGAACGCCCAAACCCTGATAAATTTGATCTAAAGCTGTTTAATCGCCCTTTTTACGTGGTTAAATTGTCGAACCGATTACCGACCTGGGCAGGGCAATCGCAGAGATGAAACACATTTCTGTTGAATTTATCTACGCGGTCGACATTCCGTTTACTGCAAACGCCATCAAAATGAAAGCGATCATACCAATTTCCCCGGTCTCTACTCAGGCATCAGGAAAAAACTTAACCCACTGCCCTTCGGGCAGGATGAGCACCCACGAAGGTCAAAAAGTAAAAGGGTTTTGTAGAAAAACTCGTCGTCCCCCATGGTTCTCACTCGGTCTTTATTACTCTGAAGCGAAGCGGAGGGGGCAGACATGCAGCGGACTCCCCGGAGCGAAACCGAGAAGGACCTGAGTGCGAAGCCTCCTGACAGGACCGAGCGAAAACGAAACGCTGACCTTTGTGGTTCTGGCCTGTCCAGGTTAGGAAGTTAATGATTGATACCTTCCCATAGATGACACAAAACAGAATTTATGCGATCGCGATGACTTTACCAAAGCTTGATGTATGGATACCCAACCTTGGGACGGTTGCAGCCATCCGTGACCTTGACCATGGCAGCATTTGGTAATCTTCGAGGTTTGACTCTGGTTCAGAAGCAGGTGCTCTCAAGAAAGTATGTCATCATTGTCCCATGGGACCCGTTTCATAGGTGTGGGATGCAAATGGACAACCAAAAAACTCGTCATTAGCCAAACTCAGTATTCTTCCGCCCAAACAAATGATCGTGCAATCACACCGTACAAAAACCAGCCGGGTGCAGACAACCGGACTGCACCCGACGACTTTGCGGTTGCCGGGATTGCTTGAAAGGAAGGTCATTTTGGAGGGTCCAATTAAGGTAAAATCAAGGGATGAAGTTCAGAGATGGAGGCTTTGGAGATGCTTGATATCAAACTGATACGCGAACAGCCGGACCGGGTGAAAGCAGGGCTCGAAAAACGACAAATGGACCCTTCTCCCGTCGATCAAATCCTGGCTTTAGATGAGCAGCGACGCGAGCTGATCGTGGAAGTCGAAGAGATGCGTTCCGAAAGAAATTCCGTCTCAAAAGAGATCGGTCGGATGAAGGACAAAGACGCCCGCCAGGAAAAGATTGCTGCCATGCGCGCCTTGGGCGACAAGATCAACCGAGTGGATTTGCAGCTGCAAGAAGTGGAGCAAGCGCTGAATGAAAACCTGGCAGGGATCCCTAACATCCCGGATGAAGAAGTCCCGGTTGGTGTGGATGACAGCGACAATGTCGTCTTGCGAACGATCGGCGAAATTCCCGAATTTGATTTCGAGCCCCAACCACATTGGGACCTGGGGCCTGCCCTGGGGATCATCGATTTTGACCGCGGCGTGAAGCTGGCCGGTTCGCGTTTCTACGTCCTGAGCGGCCCCGGCGCCCTGCTGCAGCGCGCCCTGGTGTTCTGGATGGTTGATCTGCACATTCGCCAGGGCTACCTGGAGAAATACCCCCCGTACATGGTGCGGGAGGAGATCCTGTATGGTTCGGGCCAGCTGCCGAAATTCAAAGACAACCTCTACCGGGATGCAGAAGAAGACCTTTGGATGGTGCCCACCGCAGAGGTGCCGCTGACCGGCCTGCACTTGGGCGAGATCCTGGAGGAAGACCAACTGCCAATGCACTATACGGCCTACACGGCCTGTTTCCGGCGGGAGAAAATGAGCGCCGGACGAGATGTGCGCGGCATCAAACGCGGCCACCAGTTCGACAAGGTGGAAATGTACACCTACTGCAAACCCGAACGCTCTGCCGATGAGCATGAGCAGATGCTGAAGGATGCGGAAGAGACGGTGGCGGCTTTAGGGCTGCCCTACCGGGTCCTGCTGCAATCCACAGGCGACCTGGGTTTTGCCTCACATAAAACCTATGATATTGAGGTCTGGGCGCCGGGCTGCGGCGAGTGGCTGGAGATTTCCTCCATCTCGAATGTGGGTGACTTTCAGGCCCGCCGGGCCGGCATCCGCTACCGGCCCAGCGAAGGAAAGGGGACAGAATTTGTCCACACCCTCAACGGCTCGGGCCTGGGGATGCCGCGCACCCTGATTGCTGTGCTGGAAAACTACCAGCAAGCGGATGGGTCGGTGCGAATCCCCGCGGTGCTCCAGCACCTGATGGGGGACTACGAGGTCATCCGTCCCATCTGATGTCACTCTGGGCTGAAATCCCCCTGCTGTTTATCGTCATCCTGGGGATGCTGATCGGCTTCTTCAGTCTGTTCCTGGTGTTTTTCCCCGGGTTAACGGTCATCTGGGTATCGATTTTATTGTGGGGATTGGTAACCCTGTTCAATTACCGGGTGGGACCCTGGACCTTTACCCTGACCATCGTCACCTTCCTGGTGATCACCATGCTGATGCTCCTGGGCAACATCCTGGACAATATCTTCATGGCGGGTGGGGCTCGGTCAAAAGGCGCCAGCTGGTGGGCGATTGTGGTCAGTTTTTTGGCAATGATCCTGACCAGCATTTTCCTGACCCCGCTGCTGGGGCTGGTGGCGGCCCTTTTAGGGTTATTCATCGTGGAATTAATTCGGATCAAGGACTACCGGGCTGCCTTTAAATCCACTTCCAGCATGGCTTTTGGCTGCGGCTGGGCGGTCTTTGCCCGGCTGATCATCGCTGCGCTGATGATCGCATTGTTCATCATGTGGTATTTCTTACTCTATTGAGCTCCAGTTCCCTTTTTGCATAGCCGCAATATAAAACACGGCGAGGTTGCCCTCGCCGCGGTATTAATGGCTGAATTGCGTATCCCCTGCCCTGGTTAATCGGCTGGCAGGTGATTCTCAATCATCAGCGGTGAGCGTTCCTCCAACTGCTCGGCCAGGAGGACCAGATGGGACATGGTGGCTTCTTCTTCCACCTGCTCGGTGACGTACCAGCGCAGGAAATCCTGGGCAGCGTAGTCCTTGTCATCCACGGCCAAATCCATCAGATGATCGATCATACCGGTGACATCCTGCTCCCACCCCAAAGCGGCTTCAAAGGCTGCTTTGACGCTTTCATATTGGTGAGGAACCTCTGGAATAGCGGGAATGGCAACCTTGCCGTCAACCTCCAGCAGGTAGTGTACGAATTTCATGGCATGCTCACGTTCCTCTTCGGATTGATCAAAGAACATCGCTGTGAGCCTCAGCAGGCCGAGGCTGTTGAAATAGGCAGCCATATTGGCATAGGCGTTGGAGGCCTTGAGCTCTTCACCGATCTGTTTATTGATGGCATCATTGAGTTTGTTGCTGATTTTCATTTTAATTTATCTCCAGTATTGAGTTGAATAAAATCATTATATCATAGAAAACATATAATAATTGTAATAAATATATACTTAGTCTGATTATTTTTTGCCATCTGATAATGATGACCCCATACCGGGCAGGCTATTGCTATGACCTGAGTACCACACCTAACCTAACCAACCGATATTTCAGGTCAAAATGCGATATTCAGGCTGCTATTTGAGATTGAAGGGCGCTTCATGCAGGTTGGTGAGCCCTTGCTCACTCCCCCTGCTGGTGGGGGAGAGGAATGAGCTGAGGGGGAATCAGGTTCTACCTTGGTACAAACGCCACCAAACGTGAACGTTAAACCGCCAACCCACCAGATCGATCGGCTCATCCGACCTTTCCGCTGACCGCCTTGCTTGTTGTGCTCCTCCTGGGCAATGAAGACGCCGGCCTGATCGGTTAAGCCGGGATAATTAAAATCATGGCCTGCTCCGCAATGGTGCCCCCCTCCCCGCAGATGTATCCTGGAAGTGATTTTTACGAGGCAGCGGGGAAAGGATGTTTCCCAAAACACGAAAATGGGAAGGTCAGGTTTTATGGGCCCGGCTGCATGGCGTGCAATGTTGCGGCGGGAATATTAACCTTACTAAGCTGACAGAACGAAATGAAAGTTACTGGCGTGTGGGCTGATTTAACAGTTTAGGCTATCCCCGCGCCTGGCGCGCCAGGAACAGGGCAATCGATCCTGCGACAGCCGCATTCAGCGAATCGATCCCCCCTGTCATGGGCAGCCGCATCAACAAATCACATTTTTCTCGCACCAGCCGCCGCAGCCCAGTCGCTTCATTTCCTACAACCAGGCCGATCCCCCCCTTGAGGTTTAGCTGCTTGGGTGTTTGGGCTTCCGGACGATCTTCCAGGCCGACCAGCCAACCGCCAACCTCTTTTAACCGGCCCATGGCCTGGGCGATGTTATGCTGAGCGATCGGCAGCATTTCCGTGGCCCCCGAAGAGGCATTGACCACCGCTGGCGTCACGGTTGCTGACCGCGCCAGAGGCAGGATGACCCCGTGCACCCCAAAGGCTTCCGCCGAACGCAGCAGCGTCCCAAAGTTTTGCGGATCCTGGATCTGGTCCAGGAGCAAAACAAAAATCGGTTCTTTTTGTGCGTTTGCTGTTTGAAGGATGCCTTCGAGATCGCTGTAGGGGTAACCACCGGTATCCAGCGCCAATCCCTGGTGATGGGGGTCGATTCCATCCAGGTCTGACCGTTGGACAAAATCAACCGGGATCCTCTTCTGATGCGCCAGGTCGATGATCTCCGCCAGGCGTCCCTGGCGCAGTGCACCCTGGGCGACCCACAATCGGTTGATCTGCCGCCGGTTAGCCCTCAAAACTTCAAAAACCGGGTTTCTACCTGTGATCCATTCGCTCAAGGCTTACTCCCAGTGCCAGGTGGATCCCTGGGCGGTGTCTTCAATGACCACGCCCAATTCGGCCAGATCCTCACGGATCCGGTCCGCCAGATCGTAATTCCGCGCCTCCCGCAGTTCCTGGCGCAGGTCCAGCAGCAGTTCGATGAAGGCATCCGCGCCTGAGCCGGCGCCAGCGCCGGCTTGCTCTTTCAACTCAAGCCCAAATACCCCCGTTAAGTCTTCAAAGGTATGCTGAGCGACCGCCAGTTCATCCTCTGTGGCGCCTTTATCCCGGGCCTGGTTGATGGCGCGCACCAGGTCGAAGATCGCCGCAAGGGCGCCGGCGGTGTTAAAATCCTCGTTCATCGAATCAATAAAAGCTTCTCGGGTGGCCTGCTCTTGCTGGGAGAGCGCATCCAGCTGTTCCTGCGGTGCGCCTTCCGCGCCGGGTGTGGCTGGGCGTTTGGCGGAGAGCAGCCTATCCAGGGCGCGTTGGTTGGCCTCGATCACTTCGCTGTTAAAGGTGAGCGGGCTGCGGTAGTGCGAGCTGAGCACAATCAGGCGCATCACATCCCCCGGATGGTCCTCAACAAATTCGTTGATCGTGATCAGGTTACCCGTGGATTTGGACATCTTTTCGCCTTTAAGCTGCAGCATGCCGTTGTGCATCCAGTACCGGGCGAAGGGTTTCCCGGTGATCGCTTCCGTCTGGGCAATTTCGTTTTCATGGTGCGGGAAGATCAGATCGTTCCCGCCGCCGTGGATGTCTATTTGTTGGCCCAGGTGATCAAGGTTCATCGCCGAGCACTCTATGTGCCAGCCGGGACGGCCAGGACCCCAGGGGCTGTCCCAGGCGGGTTCTCCCTGTTTGGCTGATTTCCAAACAGCAAAGTCCATCGGGTTTTCCTTGCGTTCATCCACCCGAATGCGGCTGCCGGCATTCATCTCTTCCAGCCTGCGGCCTGAGAGCTTGCCGTAGTTCTCCGCTTTTTCAACCCGGAAGAAGACATCGCCGTCCACCTCGTAGGCTGCGTTCTTCTCAAGCAGGCGCGACACCATCTCAATGATCTGGCTGATCTCTTCCGTGGCGCGTGGGTGTTCGGTTGCAGGCAGGACATTTAAGTCCTTGAGGTTTTTGCGGAATTCCTCAATATATTTTTCTGCCAGTTCGATCGGGTCCACGCCAAGCCGTTTGGCGCGATCAATGATCTTATCGTCCACATCGGTGAAGTTCATCACATACTGGACATCGTAGCCGCGAAACAACAGGTACCGCCGGACAACATCAAAGACCAGGGCAGACATCGCATGTCCCACATGCGCGCTGTCATAAACCGTTGGTCCACAGACATACATACGCACTTTGCCTTTTTCGATGGGTTCAAAATCGGTTTTTTTACGTGTCAGGGTGTTGTAAACTCGCAATGCCATGTTAACGAACTCCGGGTAAATAGTTAAGCTATTGAATTATCTTGTGTTCTCAGGTTTGGCAAAGATCATCCTGCCGGCTGCGGTCTGCAGCACTTTGGTAACAGAGATCTCGATGGTTTTGCCGATGTATTTATGGCCATCTTCGACCACCACCATGGTGCCGTCCTCCATATAGCCAACGCCCTGGCCGTATTCTTTGCCTTCCTGGATGATCTTCATATCCAGTGTTTCACCAGGCAGCAGAATGGCCTTAACAGCATTGGCCAGCTCGTTAATGTTCAGGATAGAGACACCCTGCAGTTCAGCCACTCGGTTGAGATTGTAATCATTGGTCAGGATCGGACAGCTCAGCTGACGGGCAAGGACGATCAGGCGTTCATCCACTTCGCGCACGCCTTCAACATCGATATCGGTGATGGTGACCGGGATCGTGGTGTCCTTCTGCAGTTCAGACAGCACTTCCATACCCCGGCGGCCGCGCTGGCGGCGCAGGTTGTCGGCGGAGTCGCTTACATACTGTAATTCATTAAGAACGAAACGAGGGATCAAGAGGCGTCCTGGGATAAAGCCAGTCCGGGCGATATCGGCGATCCGCCCATCGATAATGGCGCTGGTGTCCACCAGGATCCGGCGGCTGTCTTGCAAACCGCTGGGTTCCTCTTTCCCCGCCTGAGCTGAACCGCCGCCTTTGGAGAAAGAGTGAAAAAGATTATGAAAATCCTTCTGCCGGCTCACAAAAAGCGCAATCCCCAGGTAACCAAACAGCAGCACGGAAACAAAGGGCAGGATGCTGCCCAAGGGATCCGGCAGAAGTGAGATGGGATAGGCAAGCAGGGCCGTAGAGACCAGCCCGACGATCAGGCCGACCAAGCCATACAGAAGCGATTGAGCTGATACGGTGCTTAATCGCTTGCGGATGGCCGTGATGGGTTTTATGGAGATCCAGGGCGCAATCAGGAAACCGATGAACCCTACGATAAGTGTGGTGAAAATTTGATAAACAATGATCGAGATAGGGCCTGTGTCCCAGACCTGTTCAATCAGATGTCCCAGTGGTTCACCCAAAAAAACGCCGATAATTCCAAAAATAAGCAGCCCAAGTATACGGACAATAAGATCAACAGACATATAATAACTCCTATTAAAGAACAAAGAAACAGAAATAATACCTGCTTGAATCATAGCATGCGGAGGGGTAAGTGTCAATTTTTTAATCATTCATTTAAAATTTCTTTATTTAATTATGAAGGGTAATGGACGGGATCAAACCCAGGTTCAATCCCAGGAGCAAGAAATGGCGCTAAACTGCAGCGTGTTTCCGCCGGATTATTTTGAATTTGAGACATCCCTCTACTATAATGGGATTATTATGAACGCTGGTGTACCAGCTGCCCTTTCAGAGGTGACCTATGGACCTTCCACCTGAAACGATCTTGCAAGCACGCTATCAGATCCTAAAAAAATTAGGGCAGGGCGGGATGGGCGCGGTTTACCTGGCGCATGACACCACCCTGGAGACCCAGGTGGCGGTGAAGACCAATTTTAGCCCCCAGCCAGAAAGCGTCAAACAGTTTTTGCAAGAAGCGCAGCTTTTGGCCTCACTGCATCATGAGAACCTGCCGCGGGTGACGGATTATTTTGTGGTTGGGAAGGAGCAGCACCTGGTGATGGACTACATCCCGGGCGAAGATCTCAACCAGCGCCTGGAAAAAGAGGGGCGCCAACCCCTGGGGGAAGTTCTGGCCTGGGCAGCCCAGTTGAGTGATGCCTTAACGTACATGCACCAGCAAAGCCCCCCAGTCACCCACCGGGACATCAAACCAGCAAACATCAAGCTTACGGCTGAGGGGAGAGTGGTCCTGGTCGATTTTGGGATTGCCAAAGCCGATCGTGTGGATGCGATGACCGCGGCCGGCGCCACAGGCTACACCCCCGGTTATGCCCCCCCCGAGCAGTACGGCCAGGGACGCACCGGGCCTTTTTCGGATCAATTCTCTTTTGCAGCAACGCTGTATGCCCTGCTGACGGGCGTCAAACCCGCTGACAGCATTCAGCGGGTCCTGGGTAAAGCGGATCTGATCCCCATACGGCGTTTGAACCCGGAGATTCCTGCCAACATCAGCGATGCGATCCTCAAAGCCATGGCGCTGCAGCCTGGCATGCGTTTTGATTCGGTTAGAGATTTTCAGAGCGCCCTTGAGGACCCAAATTTCAAATTGGCGCAGGCCGCCCGATCCACGCTGGCGGCCGACAGGACGGAGCGGGATATTACAATCGGCGCGGAAGAAGGAAAATCACCCCGCAAAGACTCCCCAAAACGTGGCCTTTGGCTGGCGCTGGGCATTGGCGGGGGATTATTGGGGCTGGCTGCCCTGGGCCTGGTTCTGCTGCTGGTATTACTGCGCGGCAACCTCCTCAATCAGGCGCCGAAAATGGCGCCCACGCTCACCCAAACAGAAGCCGTTCTGCCAACGGAGGCGCAGGCAGCTGCATTGTCTGCAGCAACGATCACGCCGACGGCGGTCTCTCCCACTCCTACCTCCCTGCCCACCCAGACGCCCACCTTGGCGCCATCCCCCACCCCTGAACCGGAACGGATTGGGGGCAGTGGGTTGATCGCGTTTGCATCCGACCGGGGCGAGGGTCCCTTCCTTCAAATTTGGACAATGCGTGTCAGCCGGGATCCAGATGGAAATGCCGGCGCGAATTCCTTCACCCAGCTAACCTTTGACCCGGTCGATAAAGACCAACCGGTGTGGTCTCCTGACGGTAAGAAGATCGCGTATGTGGCCTTCGGAGAGGATCGCACCGGGAAAGATATCTGGGTGATGAACGCCGATGGGAGTGACCCGGTCAATATTTCCTGGGGGATCGGGGATGAGTTTGACCCAGCCTGGTCGCCGGATGGGGAGCGGGTGATCTTTACGCACCATTATCGAGATTCTGGCAGCAGGCCGATCTATGCCCTGGATTGGGTGAAAGCGGATGGGTCGGACCGCGAACGGCTGAGTGGAGATTTTGTGGAATCCGACCCCACTTTTTCACCAGACGGCAGCTGGCTGTTATATGTCATTTCAGCACAATCCCATCAGTACTTTCATTTTCGGGGAGCGCATGATGGCTACCAATCGCCGCGCGGATTTGACCTGCGGGCCATTTTTGGGGAGTTTGGAGAGGTTTCGGATCCGGCCTGGGCGCCGGCCGGTGACCAGTTTGCCTACACCCGGCTTGACGGCTCACAGCAGAACATCGTACTGGTGACCTATCAGTCCATCCAACGCAACGGGGTCCATCATCCGACTGAATATCCGCTGACGGATACCGCTGCGGACCGCGACCCGGCCTGGTCCCCGGATGCGCGCTGGCTGGCTTTTACATCCACCCGTGACGGCGGCGACTCGGAAATCTATTTAATGACCACAACAGGCCGTCCGCAGGTTAATTTAACCCAACGGGAGGGAATTGACCGGGAACCCAGCTGGTTCCCGCTGCTGGGGGAGTGAGCTGTGTAGAGCATGGCGCAAATCGTCATGAGGGATATTGGCTGATTGATCAGAGGGTGAGCGTTTCCAGGGGAAATATACCCACTATCGGGACGCGAAGGAACACCTTTCAGACCGTGAAACAAACGGCTCGTCAAGCAGTGAATGGATTGTAACCCTGCTGGATAGAATAAATACCCATTTCAGAGCCTTCAGGAGCGCATTCTGTCATCCGACCCCAAGAGCTTGAAACCAGCATAATCCAAACCAATGTGTCATCAAGCGATTGACGCCAGTCCTGCAGGGCCTTCCGGGGCTGGGTTTTTTCTTTCAGCCAGGAAATGGCTGCTTTCAAGCTATTTCAATGTTTGCTGTAACTCTCTGAACTTTTTCTTTTGTTCGGCGGTCAAATCCTTGGGCACCTGAATTTGCAGGGATACATACAGATCCCCACGTTCACTCGGTTTGCCCAGCCTGGGCATACCCAGGCCTTTCAACCGGAAAGTTTTCCCTGAATCCGATTCCGGCGGCACAGTCAATTGGACTTCCTTGTCAATCGTCGCCACCTTGACCTCGCCGCCCAGCAGGGCGGTAAAGAAGTCGATTGGCTGATCAACATACAGGTCATCTCCCTGGCGCTCAAACCTGGGGTGCGGCCAGACCTCAACCCTGAGAAACAAGTCCCCCGCGCCGCGCGCTCCTTCGGCGCCCTGGCCGCTCAAACGAACTTTGGAGCCTGACTTTACCCCGGGCGGGATGGAAGCCTCAATCCGCCGGCCGCCCTCAAAGCTCAACAGGCGGGTGGTACCATGAAAGGCCTCTTCCAACGAGATCTGAACCGGGTGTTCAATATCCCGGCCGCGCCCAGCCGGCTGCGCCCCCGGTCGGCGTGCGGTGCGTCGGGCGCCCCGCATACCGCCCATGCCGCCAAATAAAGTCTCAAAGAAATCCGAAAAGCCCCCCAAACCCCCGCCAAACATCTGTTCAAACTCCTCTTGGGAAACGGTGCGGTACTGTGCGCCTCCAGGTTGGCCCCGGGCAGCCCACTGCGACCAGTCAAAATCCTCAGGGCGTCCGCCGGTGCGCTGATACTGCTTCCACTGGGAACCAAACTGGTCATATTTTTTCCGCTTATCATCGTCTGAAAGCACCTGATAAGCCTCGTTAATCTCTTTAAATTTTTCTTCTGCTTTTGGGTCGTCAGGATTGACATCAGGGTGGTACTGCCGCGCCAGCTTGCGGTAGGCTTTTTTAATCTCTTCCGGCTTGGCATCCTTGCTCACGCCTAAAGTTTGGTAATAATCTTTATATTCCATCAATAATTCCTTTTTTGCTTGCTTAACGCCATAATTTTACGCCTGGTTTATCTAAAAATCATTAGAAAATGTCAGGACGATTGCTTTTATCAACAGTATCAGGATACCTCAAACAAAAACTGGCCAGGGGCCCAGGGCCAACGCCAAATTTGATTGTTTAATTAAGCCTGCCTCTTCCCAAAAGATTGCCGGTGGATTGAGGGAACACATCAGCCAGGTGGTTGCCCTGCTCGTAGAATTTACGCCCTGCACTCCCACTCGTTCAGGAGGTCGGCGGAGTGGAATAAATCCGACCGGCGCATCATCCTCGGTGCGCCGTGATCATCAGAATAGGTCCCTTCTGGGATTGGATCATGAAAAGGATCACCATGATTTTCAGTATGTCTTTTTGGCCGACGAGGACGCCGGTGAGACCGGGAATTGAGTGGACTGAAAAGGGCGTCAATTGGATCTTGATTGCGTCAATCACACCTGATGGTTTTAAGTTTGCGATTGCCCTGGCCAGGGGTGCGGCCTGGCCTTGACAAAGGTTTTTCGTTGAACTACCCGACTCCCGAGTCAAATATTCCCCGGTATTCCTTCGGCAGCAAAGCGGCAATCCGCGTCATGATCAGATCCCCAGCGGCCTGGATTTCCGTTCGGCTGGGCCGATCCGGGTGTTGCGATTTTAGAGGCCCAAACACCTCTCCAATTTTGGTGAACACCCGCATTCTCCTTTTTTTCTCTTTGATCGTTTTGAACAACTGCCAATCATTATCACTGATCGTACCCATTGGCAGAATTGGGACGCCTGTCCGTAAGGCCATATAGGCTGCGCCGGGCAGCGCGCCATGCAGAGGCCCGTCATGCACATGGCCTTCAGGGAAAATCACCAACACACCATCCTGGGCCAAGATTGCTTCAGAGGCTCGCAAGGCTTCGAAATTCGGCGTACCTTGCTCAATCTTGAGGGTTTCCCAGGCATTGGGGAAGATGCGCATCAGCGGCGGCGCGTTCGGCATTTCAAAATCTCCGATGAATTCCAGGGGCCACTTGGTCACATGGATCGGCGCAACCGTATCCAGGAAGCTGAAGTGGTTGCCTACAATCAACAAAGGCCCCCGCTTGGGAAGATTCTGCTTTCCCGTGACTTCCCAGCGGGTGAGGATCCCCCCCACCACACCAATCCCAAAACGCAGAAGGCTACGGATCACTCGACGTCTCGGCCAGGGGTATTTTTGGATATATCTTTGGGTCAGATCACTTTCGCTCATCTACCATCCTTTGCTGGTCCGCAGCCGGGTTTTTTATCAGGGCCGCATCAAGGCGGCATCGAAGCGGCTGTCCCCAATTATATAACCAAAATCAAGCCGGGCAGTTGCAGCCGGAACCTTTACGCGGTTCAATTGGTTATTGGTAGTGGAATCTTCTCAATGTCCAGGCGAATCAAAAGACAACAATACCTTTCTCAGTTTTCAAGGTAGGCCAGCAAATCTGGTGTGGTTGGGACGATCAAATCCGCCCCCGCTCGCTGTAACTCGCGCTGGGTACCAAAACCACACAAAACAGCCAGGGTTTGCGCCCCCGCCGCCTTTGCTGAACGGACGTCCACAATCGTATCCCCAACCATTAAACAGGCCTTTGCCGGAAGGCCAAGCTGTTCAGCAGCAAACAACACGGGGTCTGGAAATGGTTTGGTATACCGGCAGGTCTGGGAAGTAACGACGGCATCAAAGTACGGCATAAGCTCAAAAAACTCAAGGAATCGCTGGGTGGTATGCGCATCCCGGGCGCTGACCACAGCCATTGGAAAACGGCCCGCTAGTTCAGACAGCATTTTTTTAACCCCGGGGATTATTCGATAGTCGTCCTCTTCAACCGGCGGCGGAGGGCGTCTTTGTGTCAGCCAGTTATAGATACCAGCAATCACAACATCCAATCCCACACGGTCTGCCAGCGTATAAAGAAAATTTCCCGGGGTCTCGCTGAACATCACCAGGCTGCGGGAAAATTTTCGTGGGTTCCGATCTCTAAACAGCCAGGAGAAGGGTTTTAAGAAACCGGCCAGCTGCTGCACCATATGGTCATCCGTGTCGCTCAATGTCCCATCGACATCAAACAACAGGCCTCGGACCCTGGAAAAATCAATTCCTTTCGTGGAGGGGGCCTTCGCCGGCATCTTACTCAAATTGTTCCAGGATGGATGGGATCGACACGCTGTCAGTGGCCAGCAGCCACAGGGTCCGGTTCCCGTCCAGTCGTAATAATGTGGTCGTGGATGAATCAGACCAGGTCGGGGACCCATTGGTTTCGCCATCCTGCGACCCCCAGCGCTGGCTGGCATAATCTTCAAATGCAGCAGCAAATTGCTCGGCGTCTTTAATGGTATCCCAGACCGCATCCAGAACAAACAGGACCTCACCGCTAGCGCTGTTCTGGTAAAAAGCGTAGGCATCACCCCCCCAGCCAGCCGCAGCCTCAGAGGCAGCGTCCTCAGGGAGGCGGTAGGCTTCCTGATAACCTTGATTAAGAATGAGATAGGTGTACCACTCCCCCATGACGTTTTGATCGAACAGGGTCCATCCCTCACCCAGGACGGGTTCCAAATCGGGCAAGGTCACCTTCAAAGGTTGATCCTCGGGATATTTCTCCGGATGTAAAATCTGTTCTGTAGAAACCGGGTTGTTTTGATAGGCCTCGTCCACCGCCTGAAAACCATTCTGATCATACAGGTGCTCAATGAAGGCCAGGCCCTTTTCGTAGGGAAAACCCAAATCAGCAGCCATGTAAGGGGGGGCTCCATCCAGGATCGGGCTGGAGAAATTTGAGTAAAATTCCTGAATATCCCGGTAATCCCGGAATGTGGCATGTGTTTGGAACCAAAGCAGTTCAGTTTTGGTGGCATCGCCCTCAATCAGGGCCTGAACCGCGGCGCATCTTTCGGAATCCTCTTCACAGGATTCTTCGTTCAACCCCAACCCATCGCTCAGGTCATATGCCTGATCTTGCAATACATGGGTGAACTCATGGGCATAGGTCAGTTTCTCATTACCGCCGAAGGATTCACCCTGGACGACATATACTTCCTCAATCTCATCATCATAAAAGCCCGCGATCTGTTCGCTGTACAGATCCTGGTAAAAAGTCTTAAGGTTAAATTCTTCCGGCAGCAGTCCCAGCAGGGACAAAACAGCCACATCCTGCCTGGCATCTTCATCGCTGTATTCCGCAAAGAAATCCTCCACAACAATTTGTTCCAATTCATCGGTTGAGATCAAAGTGCGCTCAACCGGCGTGGTGACATCCAGCCCGCGAATTTCGATCACCTGGGTTTCAATCTGGTAAAGGGCGTCAGCCAGCTCGTCTGGCAATTCACTTGACGGTTCAGGAAGGTCGGGGTTCTCTGGCGTCCCTTCAGGGGCAACGGCTGTCTCCTGGGCTTCTTCCTGGCTGGCTTGCAGCGGCCAGATCAATGATACCCCCACCCCGCTGACGGCCAGCGCGCCCAGGCAGATGCAGGCCACCATCAGAATGATCGCGCAGCTGAGAATGATCCGTTTTGTCTTTTTATCTTTCATCGGTTCCTTTTCCAATCTGTTAAAGTCCTTCTAATTTTACTCAACGAGTTCTGAATGTCCAAAAAGAGCCAACCCCCAAAAAGAAAATCCCCACGCCAATGGGGATATCAACGCTTGTATATTGTCATTACACGATCATACATCCAGATAATAACCTACACCCCGTTTTGTGCGGATCAATTGGGGATTGCTCGGATCTTCCTCAACGGCTTGCCTGAGCCAGCTGATGTGAACATCGAGTGTACGGGTGTCGCCGGTGTAATCTGTATCCCAGACACGGGTGAAAAGGGGGGTTCGCTCAACAACTTTGCCGTGGTTTTTCATTAAAATCTGCAGAATTTCCACCAGCCTTGGCGTGAGTTTGGTATGCCGATCTTCGCAGGTGACCAGTTGGGTTTTTGTGTTTAATTCAATTGGCCCAACCTGGAGGATATACTTGTCATCGGTTTCATGGTACGCCTTGAGGCGGTTGGCCAGTTTTTGGATGGTAAAAGGCAGCCTGAGGATCAAGTTGGCGTCCACCACTTCAGGAAGGGAGACGTCCCTGGAGACAATCAGGATGATCGGGATCTCACCATCCGCCTTCCGAAAGGATTGGCAGATCCGAATGCCGCTGGTGCGCAAAGACGCCGCATCCACCACAACGATGTCGGGGTTAATCTCCTCCATAAGGCCAAGCCCGGCGCTGCCGCTGGGGGTTTGGGTTACTGAATAACCTTTATCTTCGAGCTCCTCAGCAAAGGAGGAATGATTGCCTCGCCTGCCCTCAACGATCAAGATGGCCAGCGCTGGATCTTGTGCCAATACGATTTCCTTCCCATTCCAGTATCAAAAATTATAACCCAAAAAAACCAATCTCGTTTCGATGTCCGCTGAGTGAACTTTTAGGTTCCAAATAAAAAGTTTAGCCGATGATTGCTCTCGACCAAAAATTGGCCAAATCGATAAATATACTTATCCTATAAATGACGTTTGGATGGTACAGCGATGAGATAATTCCAAAGCGCGAACAATTGAGTCGATTATACTCTAAAACCTTAAAGAATCGAATGAGAGTCCTTTAACCTAACCT
>CAZLEK010000025.1:0-29508 GCA_964558525.1 uncultured Candidatus Brevefilum sp. | reverse complement strand
TCGATAAAAAGAATTTCAATCATAATTTTTCTTGGGGATTTTGCGATTGCCCTGGTCAGGGGAGTTGGCTTTCCTTGCAGGGGCCCTAATGCCAGTATAATGCTAAGTAGTGTGTTGATGACCGACCTTAAACCAATATGGATCTTAAAGAACACTACTCGCGATTGATGAATAAGTTGAAATCTTTCTACCGCCAGGTGGATGCTTTCACCGGCGGCGTGCCTGGTATTTTGCGGCGGACCATTGAGAGATTTGGTGAGGCCAGGGGCTCAGAGGCTGCCGCCAGCCTGGCGTACTACGCATTTTTCTCAATTTTCCCCATGCTGTTGGTTTTCATTGCGGTGGGAAGCTTTTTTGTGGACCAGGATGTGGTTCAGAGCCAGCTGGTTAGCCTCCTCACAGGTGTGCTGCCCGGCGCACAAGAGGTGATCATCGCCAATATCGAACGCGTGCTGGAACTCCGTGGGGCGGTCACATTTTTAGCGCTGCTCACGCTGACCTGGTCTGCCATCAGCGTTTTTGACATCCTTGCCAAGAATATCAACCGGGCCTTCCCCCAGGCCGATGTACCAAATTTTCTTAAAGGCCGATTGTTGGGGCTGCTGATGTTTCTGGCCTTGGGCATCTTAATGCTGTTGTCCTTTGCCGCCTCAACCTTGAGCAGTTTGATCCCAGTGATCAATGTTCCGCTGGATGGCCGAGCGCTGCACGAAACATTTTTATGGAAGGCCGGGGCATTCCTGGTGCCGGTGGGCATCAATATGCTCATGTTTTGGGCGCTGTACCAGTGGGTGCCGACGATGAAGGTGAACCGGAAAGCCTCCCTGATCGGCAGTCTGCTGGCGGGTGTTTCTTGGGAATTGCTCAACAATATTTTCACCTGGTATCTCAGCAGCGGGCTTTCCCAGTATCGGCTGGTTTACGGCTCCCTGGGGACGATCGTGGCTTTGCTTTTCTGGATCTACCTGACTGCCACCATCACCCTGGTTGGCGCGCATCTCACCGCTGCGATCCAGATTTCAATCCGTGAAAAATCCGAGGATGCCTCCAGTGAACAGGCCGCCTGATCTGCACCGCATCACCCCAATCGGCGAATCGGCGCTTCTCCTGGTTCTGTCTGAAGAGATCTCCCTTGCTGTTAATGACCGTGTTCAAACGCTGGACGCCAGTTTGCGAGCCTGTCCTCTTGACGGCATCCTGGAGTGGGTGCCGGGATACGCCAGCCTGCTGGTTGTTTATGATCCGGCAGCGCTGGATTACCGCGCGGTAAAATCGCATGTGCTGTCCTGTCTCAATGTCTCAACCCTTCAGAAGCCACCCACACCGAAGCAAATCACCATCCAGGTACGCTATGGAGGGGAAGGCGGCCCCGATTTGGAAGCTGTGGCGGATTATCACGGTTTATCGCCTTCAGAGCTCGTCCGTTTGCACACCAACCCGACGTATCAGGTGGGTATGATGGGCTTCACCCCGGGCTTTGCTTACCTGCTGGGTTTGGCGCCCAAACTGGCCACCCCGCGCCGAAGGGTCCCTCGTGTCCAGGTGCCGCCGGGTTCGGTGGGGATTGCTGGATCCCAAACCGGGATCTACCCGCTTGAGTCTCCCGGGGGATGGCAGTTGATCGGCAGAACAGCTGAAATCCTTTATGATCCTGATGCTGAGAATCCATTTCTGCTTTCTCCTGGCGATGCGGTTCGCTTCCATCCGCTGGCGGAGGGGGTGCTGCCGTGAGCATTCATATTGAGACCCCGGCGCTGGCGATGACGGTTCAGGATTCTGGACGTCAGGGGTATTTGAGGTTGGGGCTGCCCCATTCCGGCCCAATGGACTGGTGGGCCTTTCAGGCTGGAAACCAGCTGGTGGGCAATTCACCCGAAACAGCCTGCATTGAGATCGGCATGACTTCCTGTACCCTTCAGTTTCACTGTGAAGCCTTAGCAGCCGTTTGCGGGGCGGGATACCGCCTGTATCGCGATCACAACCAGATCCCGCTCTGGATGAGCTTCCTGGTTCATCCTGGGGATGTGCTCGTTTTTGAGAAAATTTCCGGTGGCAATTGGGTTTATCTGGCCCTGGCGGGTGGGATCCAATCGGATGTTTGGTTGGGATCGCGCAGTGTGTATCCCCGGGGTAAACTGGGGCGTTTGCTTCAGGCGGGCGATCATCTGGCTGTAAAAAAACTATCCCAAACTTCCCGGCTGCAGGCAGGGCGGCGATTTCCAGCTGCGCTGCAGCCTCCTTATTCCCAACAGCCGATCATCAGGGTGATCCCGGGGCCGGATGAGGACCGCTTTGAAGAAGAATCGTTTGAGCAATTTTTTAGCCAGATTTACCAGGTTTCAACCCAATCAGACCGCATGGGCTTTCGCCTGACTGGGGCGCTGCTTAAGCACAGGCAAGAGGCCGACATTGTTTCCAGGGGCCTGGCCCTGGGTGAAATTCAGGCGCCCGGGAGCGGCCAACCGATTGTGATGATGCCAGACCACCCAACGACCGGTGGGTATCCAGTTGTTGGGGCGGTTAGCAAGGTCGATCTGCCGGTATTGGCTCAATCGGAACCTGTCACGGCGAACATCCGTTTTTCAAAGACAGGCGTCATTGCAGCGCAGCAGGCACTTGCGGCGCTGACTGAACAAATCAACGCAAATTTGTTTACTGAGGAGGATTTATGGCTCAATCTTTGAGTGTTGATCTAAACTGCGATTTGGGAGAAAGCTTTGGCCGTTATAAACTGGGTCAGGACGCAGAGATGATGCCGTTGATCACCTCAGCCAATATCGCCTGTGGGTTCCACGCTGGCGACCCGAGCGTGATGGCCCAGACGGTGTCCCTGGCAAAAGGGCATAAGGTTTCAGTGGGTGCACATCCTGGCTATCCCGATTTACAGGGATTTGGACGGCGTGCGATGCGCCTAACTCCCCTGGAAATTGCCTACACGGTCTGCTATCAACTTGGCGCCCTGGCTGCCTTCACGCGCCTAGCAGGCGTTGACCTGGTGCATGTAAAACCGCATGGCGCCCTCTACAACCTCGCTTCCCAGGATCCGGACGCTGCACGAGCGATTGCTCAGGCAGTGGCTCAGTACGACCCGCAGCTGGTATTGGTCGGCCTGGCGGGTTCGGAACTGGTCCGAGAGGGCGAGGACGCAGGTTTGCGGGTGGCTCGGGAAGGTTTCCCAGATCGGGCTTACCTGCCGGATGGGGGGTTGATGCCGCGTGCCCAACCCGGCGCGGTCATTGAAGATCCACAAGCCGTCGCTGAAAACGCGGTCAGGCTGGTGATGCAGGGGATCGTGATCGATCAAGAAGCGGTGAAGATCGATACCCTGTGCCTGCACGGCGACCACCCGGAAGCAGTGAAGAATGCAAACGCCATTCGCAAGGCCTTAGCGGCGGCAGGTGTGAAAATCCGCTCCCTGGCAGGTTAAAATTGGTTTGGTTGCCTGTCATCGATAGAAAAGATAGAATCAGAAACCAGCAGCGAACATTGCAAGGAGGATTTCGTCATGAAGAATTTTGAATTTTACAACCCCACACGGATTGTGTTTGGAAAAGGCGCCATTTCTGAGTTGGCTCGATTGATCCCTCAAGATGCCGTGGTTTTAATGTGCTATGGTGGGGGCTCGATCAAGCGTAACGGCGTGTATGAACAGGTTATGCAGGCGATCAATGATCGTCAGATTTATGAGTTTGGCGGAATAGAACCGAACCCTGACTTTGATACCCTGACCGGCGCGATCAATTTAGGGCGGGAAAAAGGTGTGGAAGTTGTCCTGGCGGTTGGCGGTGGAAGCGTCATTGATGGCTCAAAACTGGTCGCTTCAGCGATACCTTACGAGGCTGGTGATCCCTGGGAAATTGTCACAGGGGAAGCGCCGCTGCTCCCTGGTGAAACCCTGCCGCTGGGTGTGGTGCTGACACTCCCGGCGACCGGATCAGAAATGAATGGAGTGGCGGTGATCTCCCGGCGTGCCACCGAGGAGAAGCTGGCCTTCAGAAGCGAAGCGATCTTCCCGGTTTTTTCCATCCTGGATCCAACCACTACCTATTCCCTGCCGCAAAAGCAGGTACGTAATGGGATTGTGGATGCTTACATTCATGTGATGGAGCAATACGCCACGTATCCGGTGGATGCCCGTGTGCAGGACCGCCATGCGGAGGGTATCTTGCTTACTTTACAAGAGATCGGTCAAAAGGCCATTGAACAAACCGAGGATTACAATACCCGCGCCAACATGATGTGGGCTGCCACCAATGCTTTAAACAAGCTGATCAACAAAGGCGTCCCTGAGGATTGGGCCACGCATATGATTGGCCATGAACTGACCGCTTTCTACGGGCTGGACCACGCTGAATCTCTGGCGGTGGTGCTGCCGCATCTGCTTTGGTTTCAGAGAGAAAAGAAGTCTGAAAAGCTGATCCAATATGCTCGGCGTGTTTGGGGTCTTACAGGGGAGGGGGAAAGCCTGATCAAACAGGGCATCCAAAAGCTCGGTGATTTTTTCAATCGGATGGGTATGCCAACCAAACTAACCGATTTTAATATTGATCCGTACGAAGCCGGCCAGAAGATCAAAGCGCGCTTTGAGGCGCGCGGTACCGTGTTGGGAGAGCATCAGGATATCACGCCTGAAAAAGTGGCTGAGATTTTGAGAATGAGTCAATAAAGTTCCCAGACGGTTGCTCGCTTCGCGGTGTCTGCTCAGGCATTTTCTAAAAGCTTCCCCCAATCCCCTTCGGGCACGATGAGGGCACACAAAGGTCACCAACAAAGATGGTTTTTCTGTGTCTACTCAGGCATTGGGCAAAAAATAAACACAAAGGACACGAAGTACACACGAAGGACACAAAGAAAAAGAGTTTTCTGCTAAAAATAATCGTCATCTTCACTATGCCGGCTAATTTGTTTCCTGCGCAGGTTCCTTTTTCATAAACCTCAGGCTCAGTGAATGGCATTTGAGCGCATCCGCAATATTACAATAGGATATTTTTTTACTCTTTACCAAATTATTTATCAGGCTGAGCAGTTACGTTTTTCTCCATAAAACCATTGCCGACTGCACTATTCTGGCAAAGTTATTTTTTGGGAGGATTTCTCCTGCCTACACCGCAGGTTCAGTGTTTGGTAGATGAGCGCATCCGAAAATTTACACCAGGAAGTTATGGTTAGGTTTTATCATGTCATTGATAGGGCTGAGACGTTACGATTCTCGGAAGATAAAAAATCTGACATGTGTTTGGCGGGGAGATTACCAATATCATTTTGGAATCCAGTATAATAAGGACTGCAAAAAGTTTACAGCTGAGAAACATCCGTAAAGGTCCGAACCGGGTTGAGCGTAAGAAGAAAAAGACACCGTCATGTGCTATAATTCTGACGCTTGGCGGCAAGACAGACAACTCAATAATTGGTTGATAACCTATGGAGAACAGAAGCTTGCTTAAGAACATGTTTACAGGCAGAAGTGGGCGGAAATTACGAGAATACCTAACAGCTTATACCTTTATTGCTCCCGCAACCATCCTCATTTTTATCTTTGGCATCTTTCCGGTGGGCTTTGCGCTTTACGTCAGCCTGCATAAGTGGCGCATCAAGCGGGGGGACTTCATCCACCTGGAAAATTATGTGGATGCTGTTGGCAACTTAGCTTATGTGCTGGTGTTTTTCCTGGGTGTGGGGGCTTTGATTGGAGTCTTTTTCCTGATCAGGCGCATTTTGCGATCAGCGCGTGAGAATGGGGATCGCCCCTGGTTAACCATCCTGCCAGGCATTATCTATGCCTTTATGGCCTTCGCTTTTCTAAACTGGTTCTACCGGCTGCTCCCCGAAGTGTTGGATATTGCCACCAAATTACGCGGGGTTGAGCGGACCCGGAATGTGTTCGTCCAATTCCTGGTGGAGGCTTTTAGGGCGGAGAGTGTGCTGCCGGCCTGGCGGATCCTGCTCTGGAGCCTATTGACGGCTTTGGTAACTGGGCTTGCCGTTTATTACCTCTGGGACAGCAAACGCAACCTAAAATATCAGCGCCAGTTTGCCCTAACCTTTATGGCCCTGGCCGCCGGTGTGGGTCTGCTTTATTACACTTACCAGCAGGTCAGCCTGGCCTATGCAGCGGCTTTTGCAGAGGGGGTTGACCCGGGCATCTGGCCGCAGTTCATTTCGATCTCTGGCGGGGTGTTCTTGCTGATCTTGGCCTGGATCCTCTGGCAGCGAGCCAGCCAAGGGTCTTCTGGCGGGATCTTTTGGCTGCATATTGTGGCTGCTTCAGCGCTGCTGGTCGGCGGGTGGCTGCTGATCGGCGAGATCCCCACCATCGTGGCTTCAGGCGATCAGGATATGTGGGAGGGGCTGAAGGTCACCGTGTTCTTCTCCCTGGGGACGGTTCCGTTCCAGCTGGCGATTGCCCTGTTTCTCTCGGTGTTGTTGTTCCAAAAGATGCCGGGATCCAATTTCTTCCGGATTGTTTATTTCATTCCCTACGTCACCCCCGGGATTGCCAGCGCAGCGGTCTTCCAGCAGATGTTCTCGAACCGCCAGTCTGCGCCGGTCAATATGGTTTTGCGGTTTTTAGGCATCCCTGCCCAGCAGTGGCTCTATGAGCCGCGGGGCATCTTCACCATTCTTGGGGAAGCTGTGGGCCTGGATTGGCCAAATTGGGCGGCCGGCCCGAGCATGGCGCTGGCGGTGATCATCCTGCATTCGATCTGGACTTATGTGGGTTATGACACGGTCATCTACCTGGCCGGGTTGGGCAATATTTCCAATGAGTTGAATGACCAGGCTGAGGTGGATGGGGCCAACAGCTGGCAGGTTTTCCGGCATGTGACCTTCCCGCTGCTCTCGCCGACGACTTATTTCCTCTCGTTGATCGCCATCATCGGTACGTTCAAAGCTTTTAACACCATCTGGGTGCTGCGCTCTAACCTGGCCTTGGGCACCACAGACACTTTCAGTGTCACCATCTTTATTGAATTCTTTGAGAAACTGCGTTACGGCTATGCCTCAGCGCTGTCATTTGTGCTGTTTGCCATCATATTGGGGTTGACTTACATCAATAACAGAACACAGGGGAAGCGGGTTTTCTATGGCTAAATCACCCAAAAAGTCCAAAAAGTTCTCTTTTTCTGTTCAAAGAAAGATTTTTACATACATCATTCTCGGACTTGGCGCCTTTCTCTCGCTGATCCCATTTTTTTGGATGATCTCGACCTCTGTGATGAGCCTGGGAGAAGCTCTGGGAACGGCCTTTTTCCCCTCCGAATTTCATTTTGAGAACTATGTGGAAGCCTGGCGACGAGCACAGTTTTCGGAATATTTTGTCAACAGTTTGTTGATCACCCTCATCACCCTGGCGGGACAGCTCACATTCAGCGTGCTGGCAGCCTATGCCTTTGCCCGGATCGATTTTCCAGGCCGGGATTTTGTGTTTACCACATTATTAAGCACCATGATGATCCCGGCAATGGTTTTCACCATCCCCAACTTCCTGACGGTCACCTGGCTGGGGCGGATCACAACCATCCCCTGGATCAATAACTGGCCGGCCCTGACGATCCCCTTTATGGGCAGCATCTTTTCGATCTTTATGCTGCGGCAGTTCTTTGCCCAGGTGCCGGATGAGCTGTACGACGCCGCCCAGATTGACGGCGCAGGACACCTGCGCTTTTTATTGCAGGTTGTGCTGCCGCTGTCCAAGGCGCCCCTGATGGTGATCGTGGTTTTGTCCTTTATTGGCACCTGGAACTCGCTGGCCTGGCCGATGCTGGTGACCAACACCCCTGATTGGCGCCCGATCTCGGTCGGCTTGATGAACTTTGTGGACGAAGCCGGCCAGGAGATCAACCTGACCATGGCTGGCGCCTTTATCACGATTATTCCCATCCTGGTGATCTATTTCTTCACGCAGAAGCAGTTCACGGAAAGCATCGCCAGATCAGGATTGAAAGGTTAATGAAAAACGAATGAGAGGAGGTGGTTGTCGAGGAAGGAACGATCACAAAAAAGATTATTGAGAGAAACCTGATTCATGTAATAAGGAGATGAAAAACAATGAAAAAGTTTAGCATTTTGTTGTCAATTATTTTGGCGCTGACCTTCGTGCTCTCAGCCTGTGCGCCGGCAGCGACGCCAGAACCTACCGAACCCCCCGTGGAAGAACCCGAAGAGCCAGCTGAGCCGGAAGAACCCGAAGAACCGGCTGAAACGGAAGAACCAGCCGAACCAGAAGAAACAGAAGAACCGGCTGCTCCCTTCGAGGGCGTGACGGTGCAGTTCTGGCATGTCTACTCGGATGAACCCGGTGAGGGTCTGCAAGAACTGGTGGACGAATTCAACGAAACCAATGAATACGGCATCACCGTGGAAGCCCTCAACCAGGGTAACTACGGCGATATCGAAGATAAGGTCAATGCGGGCATCCAATCGGGTGACCTTCCGGATGTGGTGATGGCTTATACCAACGCACTGGCTGATTGGTTTTCCGTGGATTCAGTCGCTGATCTGACGCCCTATATTGAAGATGCAGATTATGGCTTAACCGAAGAACAATTGAATGATCTCTACCCGCATTTGCGAGAAGCGGGCACCACGCCTGATGGCGCCTGGATCGCCTATCCAATGACCCAGTCCGCCAACGTGCTGGTTTATAACTTCACCTGGGCCCAGGAACTGGGCTTTGAGAATCCACCGGAAACCTCCGCGGAGCTGGAAGAACAGGTCTGTGCAGCTGCCGATCAAAACGCCACCCTCGGCGCAGACTTCGAAGGTACCGGCGGCCTGGTTTATTATCCCAACACGACCAACTGGCTGAATTTCCTGTATGCTTTCGGCGGGAATGAATTGAATGAGGATGGCACCGCCTATGATTTCAATAAACCTGAAGCCGTTGACGCCTCGATGTATATTCTTGACATGAAGGCCAAGGGCTGCGTCTGGCAGACGGAAAGCTACCCCAACCCTGAACAGGCCCAACGCAAAGCGCTCATCACGATGAGCTCCACCGCCGGCTTGCCCTATTATGAAGCTGCCTTTGAAGAAGAAGGCAACGACGATGAATGGGGCTTCATTGCAGCGCCCGGCCCCGATGGGCAGAAGGCTGTGGATGCCTTCCAGCAGATGCTGGGTGTGATCCCCAGCACTGAGGACAAGCAGATGGCCTCCTGGCTGTTCATCAAATGGCTCACCTCGCCTGAGATCCAGGCCCGTTGGATCCGCATCAGCGGTTACTACGGCACCCAGATGTCCACCGAGGCGCTCCTGGCGGATTACGCCGAAGAGAACCCTGTGTGGGCCACCGGTGTTGAACTGGCTGCTATTGGGCCGTCAGAACCTCAGACCTTCCCCGCCTGGTCCTCCGTACGCCGCGCCATTGGTGACACGGCTGCTGAGCTGTACAATGCGACCGGTATGGATGATGTTGAAACCATCCTGGCGACGCTGACCGCTATGGCTAATGATTTTGTGGATGAGCTTCAGTAAGTTGAGCCTTCATCAAACCTAAGTTAGGATAATTAAAACCTCCAGAGATTTCTCTGGAGGTTTTTGATTTGGTGATCCATAATATTTCTACAGGATTCGATTTGTTCACAGCTTCGTCGCTTGGAGGCATGCCTCGCAGCTCCATAGGGATATTGCTTTGGTGAAAAAAGATTGATTCGGGCTGGATTTGTTTTTGTTCTTTGAATCTCTTATTCCTCAGATGAATCTTTAAACATTTACTGGTTTATCTTTAACAAGCTATTAAGCTGAAATGCCTCTCTATCCGTTATACTCAAATCAGTTCGTTGGGGCGACCCAACACATTGAGAAGATAAAACGCTTTTGAGTGAAACTATCTTTTCTCTCCTTTTGGTTTAGAGGCTCCTTCCGAAAACCACCAGCGGATGACTGTTAAAGGTCATCCGCTGGTGTGGTTAAACGAAAAGCGGGAGGCTTTACTCCCCTAACTTTTGGTAGGTTGTTTGCGCCCAGGCGCGGATTTCATCCCAGTCACGATAATCTGCATAGGATTGCGATTGCATCATTTTGGCTGCAAAACCCTCCAGCTTACTGGGATCCATACATCCCCCAAACAGCCCCAGGCTGACGGGAGTTTTGATTTTCAGCATGGGTTTGGCAAAGCTCTTGGCTTTTTCGATGTTCTCCGGCGTCTCTTCGCTCATGGTGAGACACACCAGAAAATAAGCCAGGGGAACCTGTTTGAGGGCTTTTTTGTGGCGGCGTAAAAAGCGGCGAGTGTTCCCTACCAACCGAAATGCCCTGACCGCAGAGCCGAGAACCACAGCATCGTACTCCGCAAGTTCCTGGATGGATTCAACCGGCTGTACACTTACCTCAGCCCCTGCTTGGCGGATCGCTTCCCCGATGGCCTCGGCTACCTCCGCTGTGGACCCGGCCCTGGATCCGTAGGCAATTAAGATTTTGTTTGGCATCTGGATTTCCTTTCACTGATGATCGTTTGGATTCGCGCTCAGCTGACAAACCAGGTTGCTGAATTGGTTCGTCACAAGATCTGGCGATGCTTCTTAATTCAGTGTCTGTCCTCTGTTTCGTTTTCAGAAAATCATTCACTCCCCTTCATTATAGCTAGATTTTCTGGATGCTCCTGCGCCATGATCGAGATAGTCTGGGCAAGCGCAAAACGAGAGAAAATATTTTGCCGGTAGTGAATGTCATAAGCTAACCGGAGGGTGGGATGGGTTTAAGTATAAAAAACTCTTTTGAAGGGGTTTTCTTGATTTTGATCCTGCCCTGGGTTATGAATGTTGTTGTTGAAAGATGGGGTCAAAAGGAAGGTATTAATTGATATTCGCAGGTCTCTGCAGGCAACTGGTTGTGGAGAGATGACGCGGCAACGGCGACCAGATCACAATGAAGAAGGCTTCGCAATTTTTTGATTGGTTGATTCTAAGCCAACATCTCAGCAATATTGCCTCTCCAATGGAAACTGCGCCAGGGCAAGGCATGGGTCTCCTATGCAGTTAATGGCCAGCAAAGGGAAAAAACAAAGCAGCAGCCTCGGATTGTTCTTGATGCCCAGGGCAATTGCAAAGTTCGAGGTAGTGAAAAAAATTGGCTCCCCGCAACATCCTGCTTGCGGGGAAAAGAGTAAGGAAGGCATGAATATAAATTCAATCGAAGAATTTGCATTTAAAATGGCCTTTTTTCACCGATGGGGACGCCGGCGAGAGCGGATAGTTGGGATGAGAACCCATCGATCACCCTTCGGATAAAAAGATTTTCAATCATAACTTTTCATGGGCATCTTGCGATTGCCCTATCTTGATGCCTGGGTTTATGAAATGAGTGTCCAGAAAATGATCCAATTCGGGTACTTAGGCCGAAGCGGCTCGGTTGAAACCAAAAAGTTCTTGAGAGCATGCTTTTTTTACTCAATCTCCCTTCCGGGGTGAGGGCCCTGCCTGGAGCCCAGCGGAACACCTTCAGGTGCAGAGCACGAAGGGCGTGCGGGTTAACACCACGGTTGAACACTCATCCGGAAATGGATAGCTCCTGCTACTATGCGACAATGGGTAGACGTTCATTTGATTGGATAGCGCCCATTGTAAACTTAATTCAGTCGACCTAAAGGTCTCCCTCCGGAAGGCGATGGTAGGTTTGATTAACCTATCAAGCAGGCTTCAAGAAATTCACTTCTAGATAAGTCAATTAATCCATGGCCTGGCAGGTTCAATCGAGTGTCCTGAAAATCCACTTTTCACCTTTAAAACACCTGAAAAATGGGGAAAGTGGGAAAGTCAGGAGCATCGGATTGTTCTTGATGGGTTAACGTTTTCATGCCAGGAAAACATGCACAAACCAAACATACAATTGAATCGGAAATGCAATTATTCACGCTCTTTGCCTGTCGGAGCACGAATTTAATCCGCCCCTCAAAACAAGAAGGCTGCCTGATATGAACTCAGGCAGCCTTTTTTTGGTTAATCCTGTAGATTAACGTTCTCCCTTGCTGATATAATCGCTGCCGCCGGTGCTCTTAACCTCATTCAGGTTATTGGGGCTGCCGTAATAATAGGCGAGGCTTCCGCCGGAAAGGTCCACCTCGAAATCTTCTTCTGCCCAGATGGTGGCTTCGCTGCCCCCGCTCAGCATCATGGAGGTGCTCTCGCTCTTCAACCACTCCGCCAGGTAGCGGGAATCACCGCTGGCTTCGATGAACTGCTCTGAGACCTGGCCGTCCACGATCTCCAATTCAGATGCGCCGGACAGGTTGAGATCCAGCGTGCCGGTGCGCACAGCATTGATTTTGGCGGTGCTGCCGCCGCTGAGCGAAAAATTCATGTTCATCTCTTCGGCCACCAGCTGGCCGGTTACCAGGTCAACGCCGCCCGAGAGCTGCAAATCGGTGATCTTGGTCAGCATCACATAGACCTGGATCGGCTCCAGGGGCTGCAGGTTGATGCTGGCGCCGTCGGTGTCGGCAATCTCAACGATCAAGGTCTGATCTTCAACATAGGTGTGGATGTACTTCATCAGGTTGCTTTCAGCGTGGACCTCAACGCCGGGTTCCACCTGGGTCACAAAGAGTTCCAGATTACCGTGCGCTTTGATCTTGCTGAAGGAGTCAACCTCTCGTTTTTCAACGACTACCTCACCAGAGCCCTGGACCGTTTTAACAAAGATGTTCGCCACGGCACAGCCGCTTAATAAGATTGCCAACAAGAATGCTGTCATCATGTGTTTCATTTTTGGCATCATTGCCTCCTGGAAATTGGATCGAAAACTTTTACTGTGGTTCAATGTACATCAATTTCCCCCTTAATGAAAGGACGTCTGAAGCAGTCTTAACGGATTCTCAGCGAATTACGGCAGTTTTAATGAAGTTGATAGGAAATGGATAGGATCAAGGGCGGATTTTCCAAGGGTTGAAAAACGCTCATCACACCAATGCTTTAATTCTTTTCAACTCAATCAGAGGCCTAATGCCTCCGCATAGGCTGTGATGGCGTGAATGTGATCCTCTGGTTTATTGAAACCCTGCCCCATGGTGATGACGGTCAGATGGGTCGCCCCGGCATGCTCCCAGTTTTGAGCGATCTTGGCCCAATTTTCAGGGTCGCCATCTTCGTAGCGCAGGCGGGGTTCTATGCCGATTTCTGTGAGCGAACGGCCTTGTTTCTCAAGATAGGCTTGCAGCTTATCCAGGGCTTCCGAAGCGTCTTGTGGGGTGCGGTAATTGGGCAGCCAGCCGTCGGCCATTTCAGCGACCCTTCGGAGGACAGGCTCGGCATGCCCGCCAAACCACAGTGGGATCGGCCGCTGGACGGGGAGGGGGTTCAGCCCCGCATCGGGGATCTGGTGCCATTGGCCGTCAAAGGAAACCAATTCCTGGGTCCAAAGCTTGCGCAGCACATGGATCTGCTCTTCAAAACGCTCCCCGCGGTTATGGAAATCTTTATTAAGGCAGTCATATTCCACTTTGTTCCAACCCAGGGCCACCCCCAGCCGCAGCCGGCCGCTGGAGAGGACGTCCAGGGTGGCTGCCTGCTTGGCCACCAGCGCCGTCTGGCGCTGCGGCAGGATAATGATCCCGGTGATGAATTCCAGCTTTTCCGTGAAGCCGGCCATGAAGCTGAATAGGGTCAGGGGTTCCTGGAAGGGATCGCGATAGGTATAGGGCCCTGACCAGCCGCCCTCACGATCGGGGTTGACGCCTAATACGTGATCGTAGGCCAGGACATGATTGTAGCCCAGGTCTTCGGCAGCCTGGGTAAAATCTTTGATCGCTGCGGGATCACTGGGGTATTCGGTTTGGGGGTAGACGACGCCGTATTTCATTTTGTTAATCCTTTGTTCAGCACTGCTGTTATCGCCATGCTATTATCATCTGCTGGATATCTGGCATTTAAATCATACCTTATCGCTGGCGGCGGGTATTTGACCCACCCAGTCATCACCCTCGGCCAGGTCCAGCATGAACTCAGCAAAATTTTCTCGGGAGAGGGTCCGCCCCATTTCAGGACCGACAAAGCTGGCATGGTAACCGTTTCCTCTGCCTCCATCGGTCAGCATGGGCGCCCGGGCGATGGTCCAATTGAGATCGCTGTTCCTGACGATTTCAGCCCCGCGCAAGGAGTTTTCCAGCACATCTTTCGAGAGGAGTTTGAGCAGGAAGCTGATCGCCTTGTGCATGAAGGTCGGTTTGTCTTCCGGCGCGCCCACACCCGCCCCGGTGGACCAGATCAGGCGCCTTACGCCGTGTTTTCGCATACCCGCAACGATGTTTTCAGCGGCTGTTTCCATCAGGTCTGCCGGTGCGCCGGGGGTTGGCCCGATAGCGTTGATCACCGCGTCGGCATCCCGGATGGCCAGGGCAACCGCCTCAGCATCTCGAGCGTCGCCTTGCATGCGCGTCAGGTCGCTGTGTTGGAGATCCAGTTTAGAGGGGTTGCGGGCGAATGCGACCACAATGTGGCCGCGTGCGAGGGCTTTTTGAACGAGGTGTCTGCCTGTGCCGCCCGTTGAACCGAAAATTGTGAGTTTCATTTCATTTTCTCCTTCATGATTCTTTTCTTAATCATTTTACCGAGGATGGACTTATTGATATTGATTTGTCTAGCGTTACGATCGGGAAAGACATTAAACCCAACCAGGTTGTGATTGCCATTCAGTAAGTGTAAAAATCATCAATAAATTTCTTTCACCCAACCTGGATAGGCCAGAACCAAAAAGGTAGAAGTATTGTTTTCCCTCGGTCCTGTCAGGAGGCTTCGCACTCAGGCCCTTCACCCTTTTGCTCTGGGGGTTCCGCTTCGCTTCAGGATAATAAAGACCGGTGAGAAAAAGAAAATAGTAAGGGTTAATCGATATAAATTTGGAGACCTTTCGGTCAAACCCCTCGGTCGGTCAGGAGACCGACCGAGAACTACGCCGGATATGCTTGTTTTTTGAACAAATAATTCGTTGATAAGGTATTGATGTGTGATGCCGGTGAGTCAATTTCCAGGTGGAAATCGCATGGTACTCAGCTTGTCAAGCATGGAAATCATTAAAAAATGAATTTGGCGCGCTGAAAATTGCAACGTGCCCGAACGGTCTTGTCCTTAAGGGTGTAGCTGCGACGCATGCGCCGCAGCTACTGTTAATATCGTTTGGATGGAATATTACTGCGTGGGGGGCTGTACATTCTTTTTAGGACAGCCTCTGACCGTTTCCAAACAGGTTCATTTAACCGGGATGTAGATGTAGAACACCGAGTCTGGGGCGAAGTCCTTGAAGTCTTCGTTGTAATACTCGAAGTCCAGTTTCTGCGCCAGTTCATACCCTGATTGGGGCAGCCAGGTTTCGTAGATGTACGCATAGGTTTTGCCCAGGCTGGCCAGATCGCCCTTATGGGGGAAGACGGCGTAGGTGTGTTCTGGTACTTGCCTGACGACAAAATCTTCTGGCACTTCGCCAACCTCGGTCACCGGTATCCCGGCGACGTATTCAAATGCGCCTTCCATGGGATCTTCATCCAATGTTAGGCAC
The DNA here is from genome assembly GCA_964558525.1 of uncultured Candidatus Brevefilum sp. Lineage (GTDB taxonomy): Bacteria > Chloroflexota > Anaerolineae > Anaerolineales > Anaerolineaceae > Brevifilum. The sequence continues at coordinate 14,019 of CAZLEK010000025.1, read as the reverse complement.
AATCCAATACAGGCCTCTCCGGTATCCTGTTTGGCAGCGCCCATTTGCGCCATCCGGCGGTTGAACTGGTTCCAGAGTTCGTGGATTTCCTGGTTTTCATTCTTTCCGTAGTAACGCAATCCAATCAAGGTGAAGCCGGGTTTGGTGATAATTTTTGGTTCCATTTTATTGACCTCCAGGGGTTGATAGAATTTATTGGCTTCCATGACCGGCCGCTGGATTTCGATCACCCTTTGGGCTGCGGTGTCTCCCTGGGTGTGGGTCAGCTCACGCCAGGGGCCGATGGGCCGAAAGCCGTTCATTTGTGTCCACTGCATCAGATGGGCGTAGGCCTCAGAGGGATCACTGCCTTCCGTCATCACACGGCTGGCCAGGTGGTTCACGCCAGGGAGGGTATATACTTTGATGCCCTCCTTGTCTTGCAGGCGGTCAACCATCCAGGCTGACCCGTCCAGGATCCTGCCAGCTTCCACATCCAGGTCCGTTTCGCGGTATTCATCCTGGTGAAAGATCAGGATATCAGGGCTTGTGAAACGCATTCCCTGACGATCCAGGTGCTGGTGGATTGCATCCCGGGTTGCCTTTTGCCAGCCAGCCAGTTGGTCTATGCTGGGCAGCAGCGACCGGATGGTGGCCACCTTCTGGTTCGGTGCAGACTTGAGCACCACCGGGCTTGGCTCGTGGGCATTGAGCTCTTGAATGCTTCTCAAGCGGTTCTCAACCCTGAGCAAACGGGTGTGGTCTTCACGAATCCGATCGCGCAGTTCGAGGGCTTTATTATGCAGCAGATTGTGTAAAGCCTCCCTGGGGAGACTGACTTCAAGCAGCTCTGAGATCTGGTCGAGGGAGAACTCAAGGTCTTTTAACGCCAGGATGCGGTTCAGCCGGATCAATTGATCGAGCCGGTAATAGCGGTAGCCGCTGTAACGGTCGATATGAGCTGGTTTGAGCAGGCCCACCCGGTCGTAATAGCGCAGTGTTTTAACGCTGACCTGGGCAATCTTTGAAAACTCACCGATCTTTAGCATGGACACTCCAAATATAGTTTTACTGAAGGCCTTCAGTGGTTCAAGTATACAACCTCCCCCAAGGGGAGAGTCAAGGGCGGCCGGCAATCAAGGGTATAATCGGGGATATGTCAATTATAGTCGCAGTCGATATCGAAACAACCGGTTTGAACCTGGATGAAGATAATATCATCGAGATTGGCGCGGTCAAGTTCAACGGCCGCAGGGTGGAGGATGAGTGGACGACGCTGGTCAACCCCCGCCGGCCGATTCCCAGTTTTATTACACAGTTAACGGGCATCTCCAATAATATGGTGCGCAACGCGCCGCTGCTGGCGGATGTCATGGGAGACCTGATCGCCTTCGTGGGGGATGCGCCGGTGGTGGGTCATAACATCAGCTTTGATCTGTCCTTTTTACAGCGCGCCGGCGCGCTGAGGCACAATACGGACATCGACACCTATGAACTGGCCGCCGTGCTGATGCCCACCGCCAGCCGTTATAACCTTTCGGCCCTGGCCCAACAGCTCAATATCCTGCTGCCAGCAACGCACCGAGCCCTGGATGATGCCAGGGTCACCCATGCGGTTTTGCTGGCTTTGGTAGAGAAGGCGCATCAATTACCGCTGGATCTCCTGGCGGAGCTGGTGCGGATGGGTGAGCCGCTCAACTGGCAGGGTTTTTGGCCTTTGCAGCAGGTTCTGCGCCAACGCGTCAAGGAACCGGTCCAACCGAAGCAGGCAAAGGACAGCCTGCAAGGACCCCTGTTTGAAAAACCGCAGGATGATGAGAGCCGGCGGGTGGGGGCTGAAACCGGCGAAAAGAAGCTGAATATTGACGAGGTGGCTTCGGTTTTAGACCTGGGAAAAGAATTTGATTCCTATTTCGAGGATTACGAATATCGCCCGCAGCAGGTGGATATGCTCCGTTCGGTGGCGCATGCCCTGAGCAATTCCCAGCATTTGATGGTGGAAGCTGGCACAGGCACAGGGAAATCCTTCGCCTATTTAATCCCGGCAGCCTACTGGTCCCTGGCCAACAATACCCGAGTGGTGGTTTCAACCAATACGATCAACCTGCAGGACCAGCTGATCAATAAGGATATCCCGGACCTGAAAGAAGCCTTGAAGCTCAAACAGCTCCGCGCAGCCATTTTGAAAGGACGTTCCAACTACCTGTGCCCACGCCGCCTGGCCGCTATGCGCCGGCGTAAACCTGAAAACGTCCATGAAATGCGGGTCTTGGGCAAGGTGCTGGTCTGGTTATTGGAGAGCAAAACTGGCGACCGGACAGAGATCAACCTGAACGGCAATGTAGAGCGAATGGTGTGGTCCCGGCTTTCTGCAGAAGATGAAGGCTGCCGTTTGGAAGTCTGCCTGAAGCGCACCGGCGGTCGCTGCCCGTTTTACCGGGCCAAGCTCGCAGCGGAGAATGCACACCTGCTGATCGTCAACCATGCCTTGCTGCTGGCCGACACAGCCACCGGAAACCGCGTCCTTCCGCCGTTTGACACCCTGGTGGTGGACGAGGCCCATCACCTTGAATCCGCCACGACCAATGCGATGTCCTTTAGTGTGCGGGGCATCGACATCACCCGCCTGATCCGAGAGCTGGGCGGCCCAAAAACCGGCATCCTCGGCCGCTTTGTGGATCTGTGTGAGGATCTGCTCCAACCGGCCGAGATGGCTTCCCTGACCCAAATGGTCCAAAAAGCTGCAGATCTCTCCTTCCGTTTTGAAAGCCAGATGAACCAATATTACCAGGCGCTGGATGCTTTCCTGGTAGAGCAGCGGGATGGGCGCCTTCTTGGGACCTACCCCCAACAAGAGCGCATCCTCCCTGCCACGCGGAAATTGCCAATCTGGATTGACGTGGAGATCGCCTGGGATGTCGCTAACGAAACCTTGAAGCGTCTGCTGGAAATTCTTCGCTATTTGCGCACCCCAATGCGGGAACTGGCTGACCAGGAGAATGAAGAAGCCGAAGACATGTGGGGCAGCCTGGGCAACATGTTCTCCCGTCTGGAGGAGATCCAACACCACCTGGATGGGCTGACCCTGGATCCGGATATGAATATGATCTACTGGGTCGAAATCAACCCGAAGTATATGGAAGTCAACCTGAATGCAGCCCCCCTGCACATCGGCGCATTGATGGAAAAACACCTTTGGTTTGAGAAGCAGTCCGTGATCCTGACCTCGGCGACGCTGACCACCAATGGAGAGTTCGAATATCTCAAGCGCCGTTTGAACGGTGAAGATGCGGACGAACTGGTGGTGGGTTCGCCCTTCGACTATGAAACCGCAGCCATGGTGTATGTGGCCACGGACATCCCCGAGCCCTCCAACTATAACGGCCACCAGCAAGCGGTGGAGCAGGCCATTATCAACGTGGCCAGGGCCTCCGGGGGGCGCATGCTGGCTTTGTTCACCTCCTACGCCCAACTGCAGCGCACTTCCAATAAGGTCTCGCCCATCCTGGCACAGTCTGATATCCAGGTTTATGAACAGGGGGAGGGGGCATCCCGCAGCATGCTCCTGGACACCTTCAAAGAGACGGAACGGGCCGTCTTGCTCGGGACACGCTCTTTCTGGGAGGGCGTGGACGTCCCCGGGGACGCGCTTTCGGTGTTGATGATTGTCAAGCTGCCCTTTGACGTGCCCTCCGACCCCATTGTTGCGGCGCGCTCGGAGACATTTGAAGATCCCTTTTACCAGTATGCCCTGCCGGAAGCGATTTTGCGCTTTCGCCAGGGGTTTGGTCGGCTGATCCGCACCCAGACCGACCGGGGTGTGGTGACCGTTTTGGATAAACGGGTTCTAACCAAGCGTTACGGCCGGCTGTTCATTGAATCCCTGCCGCCCTGTGAGTTCAAGCAGGGCTTATTGGCCGACCTGCCGAAGCTGACCGAAAGATGGTTGAATATTTAGTTTGAACATTATTCCTGGGGTTATTTCCCGGGATGTAAGCCCGTTTCCATCAGGGCTTTGAGAAACGGCCCCGGCGGCACAGAGGAAAACAACGCCAGGTGATCCAACAGGCGGCTGTCTTCATCCAGAAAGCGGAAAATCCGCTGGATGGGATTGTGTTTGAACATGGCGGTGAAGATTTCCGCCATGCGGCCCCCGTTCTTCTCCATTACTTCCAGCATGATCGAATCATACAGCTTGAATTGACGCCTTTGTGGGGGAATGTGCGTGGGATCACCGTGCTTTACCAGAGAGCGTACGATGGCCCGGGAGTCTTGTTGGGTCCTCAGGAAGGCATAGCCGGTGGAGGGTTTGACCCGGCCGCCCTTGGTGCCGATGGTCATATGAAAGGGGCCCGGGAAGCGTGGGAAGGGCTGGTCGGTCATGGGGATGCGTCCCTGCTCTTCTTCCAGGATGTCGTAGGAAGACAGGTCGAGAACCTCCCGGAGATACCCCTTGAGTCCAGCTTCATAGGCTTCTTCTGAGAGAAGGTTGGGTGAAAACAGGGTGTATTCCACCAGGGCTTCCTGTTTACTGAAGGGCAGTACATACATAAACCGCATGGCGCCTGCCTGCGGGGTGCGAAAATCGAACATCGTGGGGCTGGTAGGGTTGAAGACGTCCGTTGGGGTTTTAATCATCCAGCCTTTAAAATGCTGCCAGAGGTTGTGGAAGCGTTTGGGCTGCGGATCAAACTCCCCCGGCAGGAACAGGCTGTCAAAGACCCACCTTGCCTGATAGCGCCGACCATCGACCAGGACAGAAGCCCCATGAGCTTCACTCCTGATCTCTTGAACATCGCCATAGAGAAAGTGAACCTTTTCCGCCTGTTTAAGTTCTGCCTGGGTATATTGATAGAAATCGATCCCGCGCAGCATCTGATAGCAGTAAGGGGCCAGGGAGTAGGTTTTGGAGAAGTTTTCGTGATGGAATTGCAGGGTTTCCCAATTCCGGTACAGGATGGGCTCAAAGGCTGTTTTTTCCCGGGTCCAGAAGCACCAGGTGCGGTCGTTTTCGGTTTTGGGCTCCCGGTCGATGATCAGGATCGCTTTGTCCCGCAAGGGAGATTGGCGCATGTGATAGGCCAGGCTGAGACCGGCCATGCCGCCGCCCGTCAGGATGTAGTCAAAGGGTCCCATGGGTTGATTTCCTGTCTCAAGGCAGGAGATGACCAGCTTCCACGGCCTGGGCCAGTTCCTGGTCGATCCACGCCCAGAGCTTTCTTGAGCCTGCCCTGATCGTTTCAGCCTGGGCCCTGACCTGCGACTGCGAAATCTGATCCGGTTTCCAGGAAAACCCGCCATTCCGAAGATTGCTGTAGATGGGTAGAAACCGATCGATGGCTTTGGCGAACTTGGCTTCCGGGGTGCGCCGGGCTTCAAATTCTTCCCACAAAGACCTTAAGGCAATAGCTTGATTGGGTGGCAAGCGTTGAAAAACAACCTGGGCGGCCTGAGCTTCAACCGCTTCCTGCGCGGCCATTGCTGCCGGGTCATACACAAAGCTGTCGCCAGCTTCGATTTCGATCAGGTCGTGGATCAGGAGCATCTTCACAACCCGATCCTGATCCAGGGGGAAATTGGCATAAGGGGCGAGCAGCAGGGCGCTGAGCGCGGCATGCCAGGAGTGCTCGGCGGTGTTTTCTCGGCGCGAGCCATCCTGCAGGCCATTCATGCGGATCACAGATTTAAGCTGGTCGATGTAACCGATAAAATCGATCGCTTTTTCTAATAATTCTTGTTCAGGACGCATTCCATTCTCTGCTTTAAATCTCGTCGGGCGGAATATAGTCGCCTGGTCCGCAGAATTCAGCCGATGAACGGATTTCCCGCTCAAGGAAATAGTTTAAGAGGATCCGCAGCAGGACGATGGCAAACAGGATGATCACATCTGCTGTTGTGGGAGAGACCGCCAGCCGCAGTATATCACTGGCCATTGCAAACTCCAGGCCGAGGTTAAGCATGTGGCCCAGGCGCAGCCGGATGCGTTCGGTGAAGTTGATCTGGCGGGTCATGGGATCGAGCAAGTGACGCGTGTAACTAATGACTGATCGGATAACAGCCGCGCCAATTACATAAGCGGCCGCGGCTTCAGCCGCGATGATCAGGTAACCAACAACCACTGTCAGCCACTCTTCTTGAGGAATGACAGGCTGAAGCTCATCTGAAGGCTGTTGGGAGATGACAATCAGCAAGGCTACCAGGCCGGCGATTAAAGCAACCGGTAAAACATAGCTCATCCAATGTTCATCCGTCCGCCCGTATCTTGGTCTATCGTCTGCCATGGTTTTCCTTTCAAAATTATTCTAGTTAATTATGCCCGATTCATTCATTTTCGGCAATAAGTATAACGGTATCTGGGTCAGAAGCCTTATAAAATCAGTCAGTTGTTAGGCTTATTGAGCTTGCAAAGAAACACGAGTTGAGATTTCAAATCGGTCAAAGAAAGGCAGTTAGTGTTGTATTAGAATCCTTTTTTCTTTTTTCGGTCTCGGAGATTGCTTTGGACTTCCAGCACATCCTGGGTGATCTTCTCCTGCCGGATGGTGTGGTATTGAATTTCGAGATCTGCAACACGCTGGTCCAGGTTACTGATGGCCGAATCCATCGTTTGGAGACGAGCGCTGTGTTCGCTGATGGTGGATTCGATCAAAGCCAGATACAACCTGGCTGCCAGGTATTCCCAGACCAGGAAGGTTTTCAGCTCCTGGCGGTCGCTGTTGACGATCAGGTTTTCTGGAACGGATGGGGTAGCCTGGCGGATCTCGTCAAATTGCGGAGGCAGGATCTGAACCGACTTGGGCGTGTAGGACCCGAAGTAATTAAACTGATTATAGAGGATATTCAATTCATGGATGTCTTTCGCTTCGTAGAAACCCCGGATGTGGGTGATGGCTTTCCGGATGTTTACAAAGGAGACAGCCTGGGAGGAGGGGATTTTCTCTGAAAAGAAGATCTCGTAACCGGCATTCTTAAACAACCGCTCGCCATAACCGCCCAGTGAGATGATCTTCACCGGTTTATCTTTTTGGTGCAGAATCTCTGTCACCTGGATGGCTTTGGAAACCAGGCCGGTGTTAAAATTTCCGCACAACCCCCGATCGGAGGTCAGAGTGATCAGGCCGACGTCCCGTTTCTGGCCCGGGCTGACTTCGTGGTGGGCAATATTTTCAGGCAGGGCGGGTCCGGTGACCGCGAAGATCGTACCAAGTTGGGATTCAACATGTTCAGCGTAATGCTGGGCGATCTCAAGATGTCGTTTTGCCCGGCGCCAGCGGATGGCTGACATGGCCCTGACAGATCGCAGGAGGTGTTTAATGTCTTCCATGCCCTGCAGGCGGTTCTGGATCTCGTTGATCGATTGCATTAAAGCTCGATCTCCTCGAGTTCCTCAAGAAAGCCTAATTCGTACTGCCGCTTAATAAAAGCTTTTAAAATGTTCTGTAATTCTTTTTCAAGTTCTGGATGCCAGTGCCCGGCAGCGAATTCTGCCAAAAGACCCCCGTGGTACTGCCGCATGTTTTTAATGAAAAGCTTTTCAAATTCTGAGATTTTCTCCAGCGGAACTTCATCCAGGTAGCCTTCGGTGGCAGCGTAGATGATGGCCACTTGATGCGCAACTGGCAGGGGTTCATACTGCGGTTGGGTGAGCACCGTGCGGATCTTCTCGCCCCGGTCCAGCTGCTGACGGGTTTCCATGTCGAGTTCGGTGCCGAACCGGGCGAAGACCCTCAATTCCAGGTACTGAGCGACATCCAGAGAAAGGTTTCTAGAGACCGCCCGCATCGCATCGTTCTGGGCTGCTCCCCCCACACGTGACACTGACAGCCCGATGTCAATGGCGGGCAGGATGCCTTCATCGAAAAGTTTGGTGCTGAGATAGATCTGCCCATCTGTAATTGAAATCAGGTTGGTGGGGATGTAAGCCGATATGTTGCCAGCCTGGGTTTCAACAATTGGAAGGGCCGTCATGCTGCCGCCGCCTTTCCTTGAGGAAAGGTTAGCCGAGCGTTCGAGCAGACGGGAGTGCAAGTAGAAAATATCGCCTGGATAGGCCTCACGGCCTGCAGGGCGCTCCAGAAGGAGGGAAAGCTGCCGGTACGCAATGGCATGCTTGGAAAGATCGTCATAAATAACGAGGGCGTCACCCCCAGAATGCATGAATTCTTCAGCCATGGCGCAGCCGGCATAGGGAGCCAGATAAATTAAAGAAGGTGAATCTTCGGCGCTGGCCGCCACGACGGTAGTGTATTCCATGGCGTCGTGTTCGCGGAAGGTGTCCACAATTTGGGCCACAGTGGACATTTTCTGTCCGATGCAGACATAGATGCAGACGACATTCTGACCTTTTTGATTGAGGACGGCGTCTACGGCGATGGCTGTTTTTCCGGTTTGGCGGTCGCCAATAATCAATTCCCGCTGGCCCTTGCCAAGGGGGATGATGGAATCAATGGCTTTAATGCCGGTTTGCAGGGGGGTATTAATGGGGGAGCGGTAGATGAATCCCATGGCAGGGAATTCTACCGGGCGACGGTCTTCAGTCTCCAGCGGACCCCGTCCGTCAATTGGCTGCCCCAGTGCGTTGACCACACGCCCAAGCAAGTCTTTTCCCACGGGGACGTCCACAACTCGTCCGGTTTCGTAAACCACATCGCCCGCCTGGACATTACCGCCTGACCCCAGGATCACACAACCCACGTGAAACTCGTGTAAGTCCATTGCCAAACCAAAGGTACCGTCTGGAAAAACCACCAGTTCGTTTTCCATCACACCCTTTAATCCCGAGACAATCGCCACACCATCGCCTACCTTTTTAACCGTACCGACATTCTGCGTAATGAGTTGATAACCCTGTTCGGCAGCTGTTTTACTCAAGGCATCGAGATTTTCATCTGTTCGTAAATCAAACTGAGAGCGGAGAGCCGACAGTCTATCTTGCTGATTTCGTATCACTTCATCAATATGTTGGCGCACATCTTCGGTATGAAGTGTATTCTCAGACTTGGTTTGTTTATTTTTGCGGGGTTCTTTTGGTGCCTGATTCATACAATTTCCTGGTAGCGTTCTTGAAGGTGCTTGATCTGACCTTGCAGGCTGCCATCAATCAATTCATTTTCAAAGCGAAGGATCCCACCAGCGATCAGACTGGGGTCCGTCTCGAAGCTCAACTGGACTTCGTGTGAAAGCCTGCATTTGATCGCCTTCGAGACCTCGTTAATAAAACCTTCGGAGGGTTGGCTTGAAAAAACCACGCGAATAAAGGCTGTTTCATGGGAGGGGGTTTCCTCCAGGAATTCAGCAAGATCCATCCCCTGGACCTTTTTTAGGAATTCTTCCTGGTATATTTGCTGAAGGTCAGGGCGCATGACATCTGAGAGAATGCCGGTGGCAAATTCCGCAGCCAGATTCCCGAGTCGTTGCTTGTGTCCATGCAGGGCGTCTTTTTGCATTTGCGCCAGGGTCTCTTCCGCCTGGTTTTTGATCTCTTCTACCTGGCTCTGGACTTCCTGCAGCATCTGATGGCGGGTTTGTTCAATCACAATCCGGGCTTCATTTTTCCGGGCAGCGATCTCGGCATCGATATTGTTTGACTTTTCCTCATAACGCTGTCGCATTTCTTCTGCTTCCTGCCGGGATGTTTTTGCCTGTTCCATTCTTTCAATGGTGGCCGCCTCTCGCTTTTTGAGGACGTTCTGAAGCGGCTTGAATAAAAATCGATACAGGATGAAGGCCAAGATGAAGAAGTTGGCCATTTGTAATAAGATCGTACTGAGGTTCAACTCTAGCATGGTTTTCTCTCTGATTGGAGAGGGAGTTCAGGTTCGTATTCTTTGATTTTTTCCACTATCCACCCAGAATGAAGGTCCGCATGGGGTTGGCAAAAACAAGGATCAGGATGACCGCTAAAACATAAATCGCGAGGGATTCCAGCATGGCCAGTGAAAGCAAAACGATGCTGTTAATCCGGTCGCCTGCTTCCGGCTGACGGCTGATGGCGCGCAGCCCACTCAGGGCCACAATGGCCTGACCGATTGCGGGGACGGCGATCCCAGCGATGATGCCAGGACCTGCGACCAACACGGTCACAATCACGAAGATTTTATCCCAGGGTAAAGTATTCCAATCCATTTCTCTAACTCCTCTTAATATTTTATTGATGGGCCCTCACGGCCCCACCGATATAGACGCATGAAAGTAGGGTGAAAATATAAGCTTGTAGTAAGCCGGTGAAAATGCTGAAGAGCATCATGGGCACCGGGACGATAAAGGGTGAGATCAAAAACAAGATTGCGATGATAATTTCTTCGCCGAGTATATTGCCAAATAACCGGAAGGTGAGTGAGAAGGTCCGGGCGATTTCACTGGCGATTTCGATCGGCAGCATCAGAAAGATCGGCTCAACATAGTGCTTGAGATAACCCCATAGGCCGCGAGTTCGGATGCCAAAATAGGGCACAGAAATGAACACAATCAAGGCCATTGCAATCGGGGTGTTGATGTCGGGTGTTGGGGAGTTCAGTCCTGGGATCAGCCCTAACAGGTTGGACGTCCCGATGAAGATGGCCAGGGTTGCAACCAGGGGAAAGAAAAGGTGTGATTTTTCTGGGCCGATATTTTCTGCGATCAAACCCTGAATAGCCTCCTCCAACCATTCAATGGCATTTTGAACCATCCCAGGTCGAATCTTAAAAGATTTTCCAAGAAAATAAGAGGCGATGCCCAAAAAGGCGATCATAATCCAGGTGTTTATCACGGTGGATGTGACTTGTAAAGTTCCAATGGAAAAGATCACATGAGGGGCGATCTCCTCGGCGACGGGTTGGGGTTCAAATCCTTTCCGCGCACGTAATTGGAAGCTGATAAATGCCATGACAGCTACCAGTGCGATCACCAAGATCAGGGAGAGCGTTTTTCTTCTATTTTTCTTGACTTTCCCGGTGTTCATTTTGATCCTTTTTATCATTTAGATGTTCGCGTCCTTGTTCGATATACAAATTGTAAAGATTGGTAAAGGCGATCAACACTCCCAGCACAAGCAGGCTCAGAGTCCAGGCCAGTTCGTTTCCTGAGCGTTGGTCCAAGTAATACCCAAGCAGTACGCCGCCCACGATTGGAATGACCAGGTTCCACGCCAGGGAAGTGACTTTTGCGAGCAGGCTCGCGCTCCCGAGACTGCTGCCCCGCCTTTCTTCAGGAGCTTGATCCTTTTCCGGTGATAGATTCTGGTGGGTCATCGCCCGCTCCCAGGTTCCATGATTTCCGCTTGCTGTAACGCCTTTTCCAGAGAGAGGCGGATTTGGTTGAATTCCATATTCGCTTCTTTTGCCATTTTTGCCAATCGTTCCGCTTGCTGTTCGAGTTCCCTTTGAACCGTTTCTAGATCTTGGCCTTCTTCTGCAGCAGAAGTGAGCACCAAGACTCTTGAGGGGATGTCATTAGGTTTCTGAACTTCGATCGTCCCATGATAGAGGGCAATGTAGCGGTTGGTTTCTCCTTTTTGATAGTAAATCACACCTGCATCAATATAGGAGATCATGGGGGCATGGCCCGGCAGGATCCCCCACCAGCCATCTGGCAGCAGAACACGCAATGATTTGGCGGTGGTCTGCAGAACGGTTTTATCGGGCGTCAGCACCTCAAGCTGCAGCATTTCACTCAATTTGTCACCTTTACATTTTGTTCCTCTGGTTGCCTTTCTTGTTTGTTATGGGCTGCTATCACCTGGTCAATCGTCCCGGTCATATAAAAGAACCGCTCCGGGATTTCATCTAAATCGCCATCCAGGATCATCTCAAACCCGCGTAGGGTTTCTTGAATGGAGATAAATACACCTTCACGGCCGGTGAAAGCCTCCGCAACGAAGAAAGGCTGGGTCAGAAAGCGCTGAATTTTCCTGGCTCGCTGGACCAGGAGGCGATCCTCCTCGGCCAGCTCTTCCATTCCCAAGATGGCAATCACATCCCTGAGTTCCTTATAGCGGGCCAGAGTCTCGCGGACCCTTGATGCAATCCGGTAATGCCTGTCACCCACAATGCGAGGCGTCAGCAGCCGAGAGCCGGATTCCAGTGGGTCCACTGCAGGGTAAAGCCCCTGGCTGGCCAGCTGCCGGGAAAGAACCACCGTGGCGTCCAGGTGGGAGAAGGTGGCCGCCGGGGCAGGATCGGTTAAATCGTCTGCCGGGACGTAAATCGCTTGAATGGAAGTGATGGCGCCATTTTCTGTGGAAACGATCCGCTCTTCAAGCTCGCCCACCTCCGTGGCGAGGGTGGGCTGATAGCCTACCGCGCTGGTCATCCGACCAAGGAGCGCGGAGACTTCGCCGCCAGCCTGAATATAGCGGAAGACGTTGTCGATGAACAGCAGTACATCCTGGTTTTCTGCGTCTCGGAAATGTTCTGCCATGGTCAGGGCAGTGAAAACAGCCCTGAAACGCGCCCCGGGGGGTTCGTTCATCTCGCCAAATACTAAAATGGCATCCTCCAAAACATTGGAGCGTTTCATTTGTAAGTAGAGGTCGTTACCCTCACGGGTGCGTTCACCGACGCCGGCAAAGACGGAAACCCCTTCATGTTCCGCCGATGTATGGCGGATCATCTCCATGATCAGGAGGGTTTTTCCAACCCCTGCGCCGCCCAGGAGCCCAACCTTCCCGCCGCGCACAAAGGGCGCAAGGAGGTCGATCACTTTCAGACCGGTGATGAACAGCTCGCTGGAAGGGCGCTGCTCTACGTAAGCCGGTGGGGGCTGGTGGATGCCTTTTCGCTCGATGTCGTCCGGCAGCGGGTCGCCTTGGTCGATGGTTTCCCCCAACACATTGAAGGCTCGTCCAAGGGTCCCCTGACCCACCGGCACCTGGATTTGAGAACCTGTGTCGTGAGCCAGCATTTCTCGCTGCAGTCCCTCTGCTGATTCCATCGCCACCCCGCGCACGGTGCGTTCATCCAGGTGTTCCAGGACTTCAACGGTCACAACCTTATCTCCGACCGGGATGGTCAGGGCTGTTTGCAGGCTGGGCAGTTTCCGGTCGGGAAAGCGAATATCGATCACCGGGCCGATCAGCCGCACGATCTTTCCAGTGTGGCGTGTGGGTTGGGGGGAGGGGGTCATTGGGTGCTCTTGCTTTCCAAATGATTTACATTCATCATGATGAGGGGCGTATTCAGGGTAGGATGAATGCCTGGCGCAGGACCGATAGGGCTTGTTCCAGGTCGTCCAGATTTATCAAACAGGTTACAGAGGATACCGATGTGCTGATCCCCTGGATGTTGATGTCGTGATCTCCAAGGGTTTTGAACATATGGCCAGCGATCACCTGGCTTTCTTCGAAATCAAGGCTTGAGATGCACACCAATGCAACTTCAGAATCGTGAATCATGGCCTGGCTGCCGACCACATCATGGATGATCTGCGTGATCTCCATGGCCGCCTTCAGATCTTTGCGCTCCACGCACACGAGGATGTGATCGAATTTTTCGCCATCGAAGAGATTAACGATTAATTCAACATGGATGCCCGAATCAGCGAGTTTTGAAAAGTAGCGACCCCCGATCCCCGGGTGGGTGGGGATGCCGATCAAACCCACCATCCCAATGTGGTCTTTGTATATTAATCCGCCTGCTTCGATTCGCTCTTGATCCATTTTTCAATCACCTCGAAATATCGTCTATAAATTTTTGCAGCATTAATGCTAAAAAACCTCATCACCTGTGAGGTTGATCGTTGTCCTTGCATAACGTGTCTCGTAAATTGGAAATGCGTTCGGGGTCGTAAGAGGTTGCTGAAAAATTTCTTGCGATCGGGAACGTATTGGCAATTATTTTGTAGGCACCATTCAGAATTGACAATTCAAACAAATCAATCTCGATTATTGCTTGTTTGGTGGCAATCGTAGCGGTTTCTAAAAAAACTTGCGAATGTCCCTGTAGAAATATTCAATTTTTAGGCCCAATCATCCCATCCAACTCGTGGATTGATCAGGCTTACTTACAAGCGAATGATTATACTTCAGTGATTCGTGAGCTGTCAATAAAGTCGTGGAATCAC